>JAEYZR010000239.1 GCA_023427945.1 Pseudomonadota bacterium
GATTCGGCCGTTGCGCCGACGGCCCAGGTCCAGTTGACGGTGACGGCACCGCTGTTTGTGACCGATGTGCTGCCACCGCCTGCGCCGTTGTTGGAGCCGCCGTTGTACTGGTCAGCGCCGTTGCCCCCGCCGCTGCTTGCGATGATGCCTGCGAAGCGCCCCGTCCCGGCCAGCGTGGTGTTGATTTTTCCTGTGTTGACGATCGTGGCACCCGCCGACTGGCCACCCGCGCCGCCCGGATTGTGATCTTTCGAGGTTGCACCACCTGCGCCCCCTTGACTGAAGGCGGCCAGCCCTGCGCCACCACCAGCGGTGACGCCCTGCAGGTTCAGGGTGATGTCACCACTATTGGTCAGCGAAAAAATCTGGCTCAGCGACTGCCCGGCCACCCCGCCGTTACCGCCATATTCATCGTCGCTTTGGGTGACGCCATTACCGGCCAGCATCTGGGAGAACAACCCATAGGTGGTGCCGCCTGAGGTGACGGTCGTGCCAGCCAAGGACTGGAGCGTCAGATTCCCCGTGTTGGTGATCGTCATGCCCTGAATATCGCCGCCGGTCAGTGTGCCGTCTGGATCACCGTTGCTACCGATCGACAACACCTCCAGCGCAGCTTTGACCGGTTCAGTCACGCTGACCGTGATGTTCGCGCTGCTGATGGCTTGCAGGGGTGGAATGGGCTTGGAGGTGACGGCCTGCAAGATGACGGGGCTGGCCAGGGTTCCCGATACTGAGCAGGACAGGGCGCCGCTATCCCCATTGCAGGGAATGGTCTGGCCAGATGCCGCGGTGCCGAACAATGCGCCAGCAACAGCGACGCAAAGGGTCTTGGGTTGAAATGAAAACGTGCTGTCTGCCATTTGCGCCATCCTGCTGAGATCAAAAGATGGAGCCCATCCCGGACGGGCAACTCAGAGACCCTGGCAGGAACGAATGGCTCCAGAAAGGCGGTGAAGTTCCAAATAACGCTTTTCTGTGTTGACGTTTCGCTTAATTCGGAACGCGAGTGTGCAACACATTATTTCAATACGGCATGATTATGCAAGCATTTTCGTCCAATACCAGACTGATATCTCAACTTGGCCTCGTGATCGACGGCTGGCGATAGCCCATTTTGCCCTTGTCGCCAGGCGAATTCGCCCGCGATCTTGCTGATCCCCCGTCAGGGGCGCAATGGTATGTATTCTGGAAGGGAGGGTGGTGCGAGGCCCGCCATCGCGGTGGACAGGCATGCCATGGACGATGGCGGTCACCACGGCCGCAGAAACGAATCTTCCGCCACGTGGGCGGAAGACAATGGGTGAAACTTTGCAGTGGGCAGCGATACTTATGAGAGACCCGGCAACCGGCCGGGACACTCATGGACTCGTGCAGATATCAAGCGATCACGCGCCCGAACGCGCGATACGACGGCGCTCGTTTTCCTGCAGATGGCGCTTGCGCAGACGGATCGACTTGGGCGTGATTTCGACCAGTTCGTCGTCGTCGATGAATTCGACTGCGTACTCCAGCGACATCTGGATCGGCGGCACCAGGCGCACGGCTTCGTCGGTTCCCGATGCACGCACGTTGGTCAGCTGCTTGCCCTTGATGGGGTTGACGACCAGATCGTTGTCGCGGCTGTGGATGCCGATGATCATGCCTTCGTAAAGCGGCTCGCCAGGGCTCACGAACATGCGGCCGCGATCCTGCAACTTCCACAGCGCATAGGCCACGGCATCCCCGTTGTCCTGGCTGATCAGCACGCCATTGCGGCGTTCGCCGATGCCGCCTTCGCGTGCCGGGGCGTATTCGTGGAAGATGTGGCTGATCAGGCCGGTGCCACGAGTCAAGGTCAGGAATTCGTTCTGGAACCCGATCAGGCCCCGTGCCGGAATGATGTATTCCAGACGAGTGCGACCGCGGCCATCAGGCTGCATGTCCTGCAGGTCGCCCTTGCGGCGGCCCAGCTCTTCCATGACCGCACCCTGGTGGGGATCCTCGACGTCGATGGACAACGATTCGAACGGTTCGTGACGCACGCCATCGACTTCACGGAAAACCACGCGAGGACGCGAAACGGCCAGTTCATAGCCCTCGCGGCGCATCGTTTCCAGCAGGATGGTCAGGTGCAATTCACCACGGCCCGACACTTCGAAAACCGTGTCATCGCCCGTGTCGCGCACGCGCAGGGCCACGTTGGCCTTCAGTTCGCGGTCCAGACGGTCGCGCAACTGGCGGCTCGTCACGAACTTGCCTTCGCGGCCCGCCAGCGGCGAGGTATTGACCATGAAGTTCATCGTGAGGGTCGGCTCGTCGATGCGCAGCAAAGGCAAGCCTTCCGGGGTGGCGGGATCGGTCACGGTGGTTCCGATCGACAGGTCTTCGATGCCGTTGATCAGCACGATGTCGCCGGCTTCCGCCTCGTCGACCACCACACGCTCCAGACCCTGGAACTTCAGGACCTGGTTGATCTTGCCCTTGAAGATCTGACCGTCGGGGCCGTCGCGAAATGCGACTTCCTGCAGGCTGCGGATACGGCCACGGTTGATGCGACCCACCGCGATCTTGCCGACATAGCTGTTGTAGTCCAGCGAGATGACCTGCATTTGCAGCGGACCTTCGGCATCGTCGTCACGTTGCGGCACATACTGCAGGATGGCGTCGAACAACGGGCGCATGTCGCCCTCGCGCACATCGGCGGTCAAGCCTGCATAGCCGGACAGACCGGATGCAAAGATAACGGGGAAATCGAGTTGCTCTTCTGTCGCGCCCAGTTTGTCGAACAACTCGAACGTCGCGTTGATGACGAAATCGGTACGCGCACCAGGACGGTCGACCTTGTTGACCACCACGATAGGCTTGAGGCCCAGCGCCAGCGCCTTGCGCGTGACGAAAATCGTCTGGGGCATGGGGCCTTCAACGGCATCGACCAGCAGCAACACGCCATCGACCATGGACAGCACGCGCTCGACCTCACCGCCGAAGTCGGCGTGACCCGGGGTGTCGACGATGTTGATGTGCGTGCCTTCGTATTGCACGGCACAGTTCTTGGACAGAATCGTGATGCCGCGCTCTTTTTCGAGATCGTTGGAGTCCATGACCCGTTCGGCCACTTGCTGGTGGGCGCTGAACGTGCCCGACTGGCGAAGCAACTGGTCGACCAGCGTGGTCTTACCGTGGTCAACGTGAGCAATAATGGCGACGTTGCGTAGGGCGCGTCGTGTCATAAAAAGTCCTTTAAGTTCAGGTGGCGGGCTGTAAACCCGCCGGCAATTCGTTCATTGCAAGCAAGGCTTGCTTAGGATCTGGCATCGCCTGCAAGGCTTCCAGCGTGACAGCGCGATCAAGTGAGAAAGGACCTACCCGGGTTCGACGCAGGGCCGAGAGATGGCCATAACAGCCCAGCGCTCGTCCAATGTCCTGCGCCAACGTCCGAATATAGGTTCCCTTGCTGCAGGCCACTTCCACTTCCGCGGTCATGCCATCGGCGGCCAGCGCCAACAGATTCAGGCTGTAGATCGTGATCGTTCTGGGTTCCCGCTCCAGTTCAATACCGGCTCGGGCATACTCGTACAAAGGTTTGCCATCGCGTTTCAACGCGGAATACATCGGCGGGATCTGCGTCTGCGTGCCGGTGAACCGGGTCAACACATCCAGCAGCGCCTGCTCCTGCACACCTGCGAAGATAGCATCGGCTTGTGACACGACATGACCAGTCAGATCGCCCGAATCGGTTTCTGATCCGAACGCAATCGTTGCAACGTAGGTTTTGTCGGCATTCAACATTGCCCCGCTGATCTTGGTGGCACGTCCGGTGCAACAGACCAGCAGACCGGTCGCAAACGGGTCCAGCGTACCCGTGTGTCCTGCCTTGGCTGCATCGACGGTGCGTTTGGCGCGTTGCAAGGCGTGGTTACTGGACAAGCCAGGAGGTTTGTCCAACAACAGCACACCATCGAGCACCTGCCCGCGTCGTTTAGCCATAATCTAATTCCGGAACTGAATCGACGTGCCGGCTTATACCGGCTTGTCGGGATCGTCTGCTTCGCTCGAATTCAGGTATGAATCCGGCTGGTTCGCTCGATCAATGAGCTGGGACATCTCGATACCGTGCTTGATCTGGGGATCATGAAAAAAATGCAGCGTCGGTACCGTGTGAATGTGCAGCAACTTGAACAACTGGGAATGCAACCATCCAGCCTTGTCGTTGAGAATCGTCGTGGCCACTTCGGGCTCGGCCCCCATGACCGTGAAATGCACCTTGGCGTGCGCATAATCGGCAGACAACTCGACCCCGGACAGTGTGATGAGCCCTGCCCGGCGGACATCGACCTCACGCTGGATCAGCTCGGCCAGATCCTTCTGGATCTGGTCAGCCAATCTGATGTTGCGGCCTGGAATGGTTTTTGACTTGTGACGGCTCATATTTCCTCAGGCTGTGGCCCGCATTACAGCGTGCGCGCCACTTCCTTGATTTCGAATACTTCGAGTTGGTCGCCCACTTGAAGATCGTTGTTGTTGCGCAGCGTAATACCGCAATCGAAGCCTTGCTTGACTTCCTTGACGTCGTCCTTGAAGCGACGCAGGGAGTCGAGCTGGCCTGACCAGTGCACCACGTTGTTGCGCAACAGCCTGACCTGCGAATCGCGACGCACCAGACCGTCGGTCACCATGCAGCCACCGATGGTGCCCACACGCGAGATGGTGTAGACCTCGCGGATCTCGACCATACCGATGACTTCTTCGCGCTTCTCGGGTGCCAACATGCCCGACATGGCCGACTTGATCTCGTCGACAGCGTCGTAAATGATGTTGTAGTAGCGCACGTCGATGCCGTTGCTCTCGGCAAGCTTCTTGGCGCTCTGCTCGGCGCGCACGTTGAAGCCGATGACGACCGCATTCGAGGCAATGGCCAGGTTGATGTCGCTTTCCGAAATACCACCCACGGCGGCGTGCACGACCTGAACCCGCACTTCTTCGGTAGAAAGCTTGGTGAGCGAACTGACCAGCGCTTCCTGCGAACCCTGAACGTCGGTCTTGACGATGAGCGCCAGCGTCTGTGCGCCCTCGCCCATGTTGTCGAACAACGACTCCAGCTTGGCGGCCTGTTGGCGAGCCAGCTTGACGTCACGGAACTTGCCTTGACGGAACAGTGCGATTTCACGCGCCTTGCGCTCGTCGGCCAGCACGATGATTTCATCGCCGGCAGAAGGCACGTCGGTCAAACCCTGAATTTCGACAGGAATCGACGGGCCCGCGCTAGTGATCGGCTTGCCGTTCTCGTCCTGCATGGCACGCACGCGACCGAAGCTGGCGCCCGCAAGCACGGCGTCACCGCGCTTGAGCGTGCCGCTTTGCACGAGGATGGTGGCAACCGGACCACGGCCCTTGTCCAGACGAGCCTCGATGACCAGACCTTTGGCAGCCGCCTCGACGGGCGCCTTCAGCTCCAGAATTTCGGCCTGCAGGAGGACGTTTTCCAGCAGGTCATCAATGCCCGCACCGGTCTTGGCCGACACCGACACAAAAGGAACATCGCCGCCGTACTCTTCAGGAACGACCTCTTCGGCCACGAGTTCCTGTTTTACACGCTCGGGGTTGGCACTTTGCTTGTCGATCTTGTTCACGGCCACAACCAGCGACACACCTGCCGCCTTGGCATGGTGAATGGCTTCACGCGTCTGGGGCATGACACCGTCATCGGCGGCAACCACCAGAATCACGATGTCGGTTGCCTGGGCGCCACGGGCACGCATGGCGGTGAACGCCTCGTGACCCGGGGTATCCAGGAAGGTCACCATGCCACGCTCGGTTTCGACGTGGTAGGCGCCAATGTGCTGCGTGATGCCGCCGGCTTCGCCCGATGCCACCTTGGCACGGCGAATATAGTCCAGAAGCGAGGTCTTGCCGTGATCGACGTGACCCATGACGGTCACGACAGGAGCACGCGGCGACAACTCGGCATCGCCACTGGACTCGTCGAGATCGAGGAAGGCTTCGGGATCGTCCAGCTTGGCCGCAATCGCCGTGTGACCCATTTCTTCCACCATGATCATGGCGGTTTCCTGGTCCAGCACCTGGTTGATGGTGACCATCTGCCCAAGCTTCATCAGATGCTTGATCACTTCGGCAGCCTTGACCGACATCTTGTGAGCCAGATCGGCAACCGTAATGGTTTCCGGCACGTGGATCTCGCGTGCAATGAACTCTACGGGTGCCGGCTCGGCACGGCGATCGGGCTGCTGGTTGCGCGCATTGCGCCCGCCCTTGCCGCCACCGCTCTTGCCGCCCGCACGCCAGCCATCGCGCGAAGCGCCGGGCGCTTTGCTGTCGGTCGGCTTCTTGCGCGAAGCATCTTCCTTCCAGGTCGAGGCGACTTCTGCCGTCTTGATGGTTTTCTTGCCATCGGCACCTGTCGCCTTGGCTTCTTTCTTGGGGCCTGCCTTGCCAGCAGGTTTGTGCAACGTACCGGAGATGGGCGCAGTCGGCGCAGCCGGTTCGGGCTCGGGCGCACGCAGAACTTTGCGCGGACGATTCAACATGTCGCGCAATGCAGCGGCTTCACGCTCGGCCTTGCGGCGTGCTTCGTCGCGGTCGGCTCCGGTGGGCGCCGCGCTTGCCGGTGAGGCGTGGCGCAGTTCAGGACCCCGCATACGCTTGCCGGGCACGGCCTGACCTTGCGCAGCAGCGGCAGGTGCAGAGGCGCTGGGCGCGGGCTTGGCAGCCTGGGCGGGCGCAGGTGTCTCGGCGGCAGCATCCGAAGCCTTCGGCTCGGCTTTTGCGCCTGCGTCGTCGGCCTGGGCTTCGGGTTTGGCGACAGGCTGCTCGGCGGCAGGCGACTCGGCCTTCACCGGCGTCCCGGGCTTTGCCGGAGCAGGTGCATCTTCCTGCACACCGGCTGCTTCAGGTTCGGAGGCTTCTTTCGGTGCCGGTGCGGGCTCGGGAGCCGGTTCGGCAGCTTGCGGCTGGGCAGACTCGATCGGAGCGGGAGCCGTCTCGACAGGCGCCGGCTCTACGGGCGCAGTCGCGACGGGAGCTACGGGCTCGGCCGGTGCCTCGACAGGAGCGGACGTCTCTTCTGCAGAGGCGACACGATCGGCTTGCTGTGCGCCTTGCGGCTCGGCCGATGCAACTGCCGGTGTGTCTGCGCTGACCGACAGGTCGGCGTTCGACATCGCAGGCACATCCTGTCCGGCTTCGACACCCTCGATCTGATCGTCGGTACGTTCGACCCCACCTTCAGCCGGATCACGCTTGACGAACACGCGTTTCTTGCGCACTTCGACTTGAATGGTGCGCGAGCGTCCGCTGCCGTCGGCCTGGCGGATTTCCGAGGTCTGACGGCGCGTCAGCGTAATCTTCTTGCCCTCGGTCGCACCGTGAGCACGACGCAAGGACTCCAGCAACCTGGCCTTATCGCTGTCGGTGACCTTGTCGTCTACAGATTTGAGGTCGACACCAGCCGAACGCAACTGCTCAAGCAGTACGTTGGATGGCATTTTCAGCTCGCCAGCAAATTCGGCGACGGTGTTACTCGACATTAGGCTCTCTCTTCCCTATATGCAGCAATGTATTATTCAACTCCGGACGACGTGGGCAAAGCCTCGCGGATCACTCTTCATCGAACCAGTGGGCACGAGCGGCCATGATCAGCTCACTTGCCTGCGTCTCATCCAAGCCCGTGATCTCGGCCAGTTCGTCGGTTGCCAGTTCGGCCAGGTCGTCGCGTGTTGCCACGCCACGCTCAGCCAGTTTTGCAGCCAACTCCGGAGTGACGCCTTCGAGGGACAGCACGTCTTGCGCCGTCTCCAGACGCTCTTCCTGAGCAATCGCTTCAGTCAGCAATGCATTACGCGCACGGGTGCGCAACTCATTGATGGTGTCTTCGTCAAACGCTTCGATTTCCAGCAGTTCCTGCATGGGCACGTAAGCAATCTCTTCGATCCCCGTGAAGCCCTCGTCGATGAGGATGTCTGCCACTTCTTCATCCACATCGAGCTTGGCCATGAAGGTCGCGCGCAGACTGGAGCGTTCGACTTCCTGACGGCTCTGGCTTTCCTCGGGCGTCATGATATTGATCTGCCAGCCCGTCAACTCCGAGGCCAGACGCACGTTCTGTCCGCGCGAACCGATGGCCTTGGGCAGGTTTTCTTCATCGACGACGACATCCATCGCGTGCTTGTCTTCGTCAACGACGATGGACTCGACATTGGCCGGTGCAAGCGCACCAATCACAAACTGGGCGGGATCTTCTGACCAGAGCACGATATCGACCTGCTCGCCACCGAGTTCATTACGCACCGCGGTCACACGCGAACCACGCATGCCCACACACGTACCGATGGGATCAATGCGTTTATCGTAGGCGATCACGGCAATCTTGGCCCGTACGCCTGCATCACGCGCTGCGGCCTTGATCTCGAGCAGACCTTGCTCGATTTCAGGCACTTCATTTTCAAACAACTGGCGGATGAAGTCCGGCGAGGTGCGTGACAGGATCACCTGCTGGCCACGCGCCGCGTGGTCAACCTTGGCGACAAATGCACGCACGCGATCGCCCACGCGCAGGTTTTCCTTGGGGATCATTTCC
>JAEYZR010000257.1 GCA_023427945.1 Pseudomonadota bacterium
GCTGGTGGCCATCCTGGATGCGGGCGCATGCCCGCGCACGCCCACGACCGTGATCGATCTGGTGGAAGACCCTCCCGTCGTCACCCGCCTGGGCGGCGGAGATCCCGCAACGCTAGGCTTGGGCTGATCGGCAGCCGTTCGTGTAATTCCAGGCGCATGCCCGTACAATCGCGGCCATGAACGATCTGATCCAAACCATCACTGTCCTGGCACTGCCGGTCATATTCGCCATCACGCTGCACGAGGCGGCTCACGGCTATGTGGCTCGCATGCTGGGCGACCCGACCGCCTGGCAACTCGGGCGCGTCACGCTCAATCCGATCAAACACATCGATCCGATCGGCACGATCGCCGTGCCGCTGGGCATCCTGATCATGGCAAAGCTGGCGGGGGCGCCTCCACTGCTGTTTGGATGGGCCAAGCCCGTACCCGTCGATTTCGGACGCCTGCGCAGACCGAAACGCGACATGCTTTGGGTTGCCCTGGCCGGGCCCGCCACCAATCTGGTGATGGCCATCCTCTGGGCGCTTACCCTGCGCTTCTCTCTGGAAGATCCGGAGTCGTTCTGGTTTCGAATGGCCTGGGCCGGCGTCCAGATCAATCTGGTGCTTATGGCGCTGAACCTTTTTCCGCTGCCTCCATTGGACGGTGGGCGCATTGCGTTCAGTCTGCTGCCTCATCGGCTGGCGTGGCAGTACTCGCGTATCGAGCCCTACGGTCTCATGATTGTTCTGCTGTTGCTGGTAACAGGTGTGCTGTGGAAATTGCTGGCCCCGCTGCTTTATCTCGGGCAATCGGTGGTGATGTGGTTCGTCTAGCGCCGCCGCTTTTTTCTTAATAACGGTAAACTGCTAGGTTTAATCCGTTCATCTGTCTGGCTAGGGCGTTGCCCGCCGGGCTCTGGAGTGTTCAGTCATGGCATCTGCTGCAACTGCAGGCGTCACGTTCCACGGCAGCATGGTTGCCTTGGTCACGCCTATGCGTCCCGATGGCGCGCTGGATCTTGACGCCTATCGCGGGCTGATCGACTGGCACGTCGAGCAGGGCACCGATGCGCTGGTGGTGGTGGGCACCACAGGCGAGTCGCCTACGGTGTCGATGGAAGAGCATGCCGAACTCATCGGCATCGCCGTCAAGCACGCAGCTGGCCGCATTCCCGTCATTGCCGGCGTGGGTGGCAACGCCACGGCCGAGGCCATCGAGCTTTCCCATGCCGCCCGCAAGGTGGGCGCCCATGCGGGGCTCACGGTGGTACCGTACTACAACAAACCTTCACAGGAAGGCATGTACCGGCATTTCCGCACCATTGCGGAAGCGGTCGATCTGCCTTTCATCCTGTACAACGTGCCGGGGCGCACTGTCGCCGATCTCAGCCTGGAGACCACGCTGCGTCTGGCCCAGATCCCCAACATCATGGGCATCAAGGATGCCACCGGCGATATCGGCCGGGGTGCCTTGCTGCTGCGTGAAAAGCCCGCCGATTTCGAGGTCTACAGTGGTGATGATCCCACCGCTGCAGCGCTGATGCTGATGGGCGCACGCGGCAATATCTCGGTCACGGCCAACGTTGCACCGCGCATCATGCGCGACCTCTGTGAGGCCGCACTGGCCATGGATGTGCCTAGGGTTCGTGAACTAAATGCCAGGTTGGCCCGTCTGAACAAGGCCTTGTTCCTTGAAGGCAATCCGGTGCCTGTGAAATGGGCGCTGGGTGAAATGGGCAAAACAGCAGTCGGTTACCGTCTACCTTTGGCCGAGCTGAATGAGGCGCATCACGCGACCGTGCGTGCAGCGCTCGAAGACGCGGGTTTGCTGTAATTGCAGCGGGCCCGTTTTCCATACATCGTGAGGATGCGTATGAACAATCGTCATGCCGGCGTAACGGCATTGATGGCCATGCTTTTGCTGGCCGGTTGCAGTAACGTGAACCAATTCCTGGGTCGCGAAGAGTCGATCGACTACAAAAGCACAGCGCCTCGCGGCGACCCGCTCAGTATTCCTCCTGATCTGACACAGGCTGCCAACGACCCTCGTTACCGCGCACCATCGTCAGGATCTGCAACATTCTCCGATTATCAGAACCAAAGCGCAGCGCAAGCTCGTCAGACCTCTGCCAATGCCGGACAGACAGGCGTCCTGCCCACCAGCTCCGACATGCGCGTGGAGCGTGATGGCGATCTTCGCTGGCTGGTGGTCGATCGTCCGCCAGAACAGTTGTTCCCCCGTGTGGTGGACTTCTGGACCGACACGGGCTTCACGGTTCAGGTCAACGACCCCAAATCCGGCCTGATCGAAACCGCCTGGGCTGAAAATCGTGCCAATATTCCCGAAAGCTGGCTGCGCCAGGCCCTGGGCATGCTGCTGGAAAGTGCGTATGACAGCGGTCAGCGCGAGAAATTTCGCACCCGTATCGAACGCGTGGGCAACCACACCGAGATCTATGTCAGCCACCGCCAGATGCTCGAGAAGCGTATGGGCTACGACAATGGCCAGGTCCAGTGGGTGCACGGCGATGAAGATCCTGGCCTGAACGCTGCCATGCTGGCACGCTTGATGGTCTATCTGGGCATCGATATCGAGCGTGCTCGCGGCCTGGTGGCAACGGCTGAGAACACGCCGCAGAAGCCGGCGGTGCAGAACGTCGTGGCTGATGGGGCCTCCCTGCGCGTTGCCGAGTCGTTCGACCGTGCATGGCGCAGAGTGGGCATTGCCCTGGATTCCGGCGGTTTCTCTGTGGATGATCGCGATCGCTCCACGGGCGAGTATTTCGTGCGCTACGTCGATACCGACACGGGTGTGCAGAACGAAGAGCAAGGCTTCTTCAGCCGGATCTTCCGTGGCGACAAACGTGCCGCCGCAGCGCAATACCGCATCAAGCTGGTGGGCGATGGCTCGCAAACGCAAGTCACCGTGCTCAATGCCTCGGGCGACCGCGACAATAGCGCCACGGCACAACGTCTGCTGAACGTGCTGGCTGACAAGATGTAAGGCGGCTTGCATGCGCTGACAGGCGCATGCCACGCCCGGATTCTTCCCGGTCGGTCAAAAAAACACCCTGCAGGCTGGACATAACTCCGGTCAGCAGGGTGTTTTTATTGGGCGCCGGTGTCACGGCGCGGACAACGACGTGAACAAGCGGCCAAAATTAAAGGCCGAATGCGCATCAAGCGCTATTCGACCTTTTTCCGCCCAGCCTATGATCCGCTGGGCGTCTTGGGCGATTGCCGGTTCACAGCATCGTCAGGGTCACGCCCTGCGGCAGGTACGTGACAGGCGATGCCTTATTGCGTGGTGGTTGCGCCACCCGGTGCCGGGGCGGGTGCAGGATCAGGCGAGCCGCCCATCGTTCCGGCAGGAGCGGGAGTCGTTGCGCCGCCCATCGAACCACCGGTCGTGGGTTCAGGCGTTGCAGGCGATGTGGGTGCCGGAGCCGAGGGCGCCGCTGCGGGAGGTGTGCCACCTGGAGCAGGTGCCGCCGGTTCTTGTTTGCAAGCCGACAGGCCCAAGGCGATAACGGAGGCTGCGATAAAGGTTTTGGCGATCATAAGTACTCCTTTGGGATGTAGACGCTTTAAGCTGGAAAACGAGTTCCTGACCCAAAGGCTAGCGCGTTTACCCTAATTGTTCAGTATGAAAGTTATAGAGTAAGCATCCCAATCGCAACAGGTCTTGCTCAAGTATTTCGATTAAGTCGAACTGTTACGCCAGGCGCCATCCACACGGACTTTATTCTTGCCGGAAACGCCTCTGTCACAAATTTGTGATCTGCCGGGGCGATCTTCGGCGCCGCGCGTCAGAGGGACGATGGCGCCGCTGGCCGTCAATCCTGTGTCCTGCCTGCGCGCAGATGCAGCCAGCCTACCTGAGCCCATTCGTCCAGCAGTTCACGGGTAGCCTGCGATGTGCGCTTGGCCGTTGCGCCGTCCAGCACCAACCGGCGTGCGTCAGCCAGCTCCTTGATCGCGCCGTTGAGCGCAATCGGCACGACTTCGCCGTTGATGAACACGTTCTTGCCTCGGTAGATCAGCCGAGTCCGGCGATCCAGCACCAGTTCCCCGGCCTGGGGCCACTCATCGAGCAGATCCAGTTCGCCGCTCGGTTCGTCGAACTGCACGCTGGCATGGGGTTCAGTCAGCCAGCAGCCCAGAAATCGTGTGGCCAGCGCTTCGTCGAACTTGATGCGGGATACCGCCGCGAGGGCGGCCTGCACCAATGTTTCCGGCAGGGCCGCAGGATGGCTTACTGCCGGTTGACCAGGGTCGCGATACAGTTCGGTCAAGACCGGCGCAGGCAGGGGCGGCTCGGCGTAGGGGCCAGCAGCAGTGCCAGCGCGAGCCATGACCTGATCGGATGCCGCTTCCAGCATGCCCTGCGCCAACACGGCCAGTGTGGGCGATCTGAAGCCCACGGAGATGGTCATGCATTCGCCCACCGCGACGCCATCGTGCGCGACCTGCGGTGGCAGATACAGCATGTCGCCTGCGTCCAGGACGTACTCGTCTTCGGGCGTGAAGTTCTGCAGCACTTTCAAAGGCAGGCCGGGTTGCAGCGTCAAGTCCTTTTGTCGACCGATGCGCCAGCGTCGCTGGCCTTGCGCCTGCAGCAGAAAGACATCGTAGCTGTCGAAATGCGGGCCCACGCCACCGCCATCTCCGGCGATGCTCACCATCATGTCGTCCAGGCGGGCGTCGGGAATGAATCGGAACTGATGCAGCAGCGCCGCTGCCGCATCGCTGTGCAGATCGGCCCCTTGCACCAGCACGGTCCAGTGGGTGTCGCGTGGGGTGGGCAGTCGCTTGAAAGGCCCGTGTTCCATCTGCCACTGACCCTCGTCCTGATAGATCAGACGTGCCTGAACATCATCGCTGCGCGCCATCTTTTTGATTTCTGCAAAGGAGATGGGCGGTTTGAATCCCGCGATGGCTTGCCGGATGAGCAGGGGCTTTTTCTGCCAGTGACGGCGCATGAATGTGGCGGGCGTCAGGCCGCCAAGCAAGGGGAGGGGGATGTCGGGATCGATCACAGGTGGGCCTTCAGGCGATAAAGGGCTTCGAGTGCTTCGCGGGGCGTCAGGCTGTCGGGATCGACGTCGGCCAACGCGGCCTGCAGGGCATCCAGCCGGGCGAGTTCTTGCTGGTCATGGGCTTGGCTGGCCTGTTGTGCGTCTTCGGCATCTGCGGCGGCAAACAGGCCCAATTGTGGCGTGGGAGCACCTTGTGCCTCCAGCCGTTCGAGTTCGCGCGAGGCCTGGCGAATGACGGCTGCCGGCACGCCAGCACGTTGTGCCACTTGAATACCGTAGCTGCGGCTGGCCGGGCCGTCGTGGACCTCATGCAAAAAGACGATGCCTCCCGCAGACTCTGCGGCCGCCAGATGTACGTTGGCGGCTGTTGGCTGTTCGGCAGGCAGTCGCGTCAATTCAAAATAATGGGTCGCGAACAAGGTCATGGCGCGATTGTGGGTGATCAGCCGGCAGGCGATTGCCCACGCCAGCGCCAGACCGTCGTAAGTGGACGTGCCGCGGCCGATCTCATCCATGAGTACCAGGCTGTTCGGCGTGCTGGCCGACAGGATGGCGGCGGCCTCGGTCATCTCCATCATGAACGTTGAGCGTCCACCGGCCAGGTCGTCGGCTGCGCCGATCCGGGTGAAAATGCGATCGATGCGGCCAATGCGTGCGCTGGCCGCAGGCACGAAACTGCCGATGCGTGCGAGCAGCACGATGAGAGCAATCTGGCGCATGTACGTGGACTTGCCGCCCATGTTGGGGCCGGTCACCAGCAGCATGCGACGGGTGGCGCCCAGGCGTACGCCATTGGGCGTGAAGCGCTCGATGCTGCGCTCCACCACAGGATGACGGCCGGCATCGATCTCGATCTCCGAGCCTGCGCTCAGTTGCGGGGCTGTCCAATCATGCTGCTGGGCGTGAAAGGCGAGCGCGGCAAGCGTGTCGAGTTCGGCCAGCGCGGCAGCAGCACCAGACAGGGGGCCGACAAAGGGTTGCAACGCGTCCAGCACCGTGTCAAAGAGCAACTTCTCACGGGCCAGCGAGCGGTCCTGTGACGACAGAACCTTGTCTTCCCAGGATTTGAGCTCCGGCGTGATGAAGCGCTCGGCATTCTTCAGCGTCTGGCGGCGACGGTAATCTTCGGGAACCCGGTCAGCCTGACCGCGCGAGACCTCGATATAGAAACCATGCACACGGTTGAATTCGACACGCAGGTTGGCAATGCCGGAGCGCTCCCGCTCACGCGCTTCCAGCTGTACGAGGAACTCGCCATTGTCCGAGGCCAAGGCACGTAGCTCGTCGAGTTCCGCGTCGAACCCCGGCGCGATCACTCCGCCATCGCGGACCATGACGGCTGGCTCCTGTGCGATGGCATGGGTCAGCAGGTCGAGCAGGGCAGGTTCGATGGCCAGCTCCTGGCACAGCCCCTGTATGCGTGGTGCCCGCGGAGCCAGCGGGGCAATCAACCCGGCTACCTCTGGCAGTGCTGCAAGAGCACCCCGCAGACTTGCCAGTTCACGCGGGCGTACCGAGCGTAAGGCCACGCGGGCGGCAATGCGTTCGACATCGGCAATGGCATGCAGCGCCTGGCGCACGTCCTGCAGCAGCGCCGTGGCGCCCATGTTCTGTGC
>JAEYZR010000259.1 GCA_023427945.1 Pseudomonadota bacterium
CGGGGCAGGGTGACGTGGGACGGGGTGGCGCTGGACGGGGTGGCGCTGGACGGGGTGGCGTTTGCCGGGAAAACAAGTATAGGGAGACGTTCGCAGACTGCCAAGCGAAAGTGGTCTGACCACTGGCGGCGTTTCGACGCGGCGCCACTGGAGCGCGATAAGCTGCTGTTATATATGGAATTTGTGTGATTCGCCATGCTGCAACCGCACGAAAGTGGTCTGACCAGTGGTTGGCGAGGTGGACGCGCGGCACACGAGACGCCATCATCTCGATCATTGAACAATATTTTCAGGAGTCATCATGTCCGAACGCGTCATCCGCCATGGCCTGCAAGTCGATCGTTGTCTGGCCGACTTTGTCGAAAGCGAAGCCTTGTCCGAGACCGGTCTGGCGGCCGATGATTTCTGGAAGGGCTTTGCCGCCCTGGTGAACGATCTGGTGCCCACCAACCGCGCCTTGCTCGCGCACCGCGACGAATTGCAGGCGCAGATCGATGCCTGGCATACCGCGCATCCCGGCCCGGTTCGCGATGCCGATGCCTATCAGGCTTTCCTGCGCGAGATCGGTTATCTGAAACCGACGGGTGACGTGTGTGAGATCAGCACCGAGAACGTGGATCCTGAACTGGCGCTGCAGGCCGGCCCTCAACTGGTCGTTCCCATGTCCAATGCGCGCTACGCACTGAACGCCGCGAATGCGCGCTGGGGCAGTCTGTACGACGCGCTGTATGGCACCGATGCCATTGCTGAAGACAACGGACGTGAGCGGGCAGGGGGATTCAATCCCCAGCGCGGCGCTGCCGTCATCGCCTACGGGCGCGACCTGCTCGATCGGGTGGCCGGTCTGGCCAGCGGTTCACATGCGCAGGCCACCGCCTACCGCATCGAAAACGCCGCGCTGGTGATCGACACCGCACAGGGCACGACCACGCTGGCCGACCCGTCGCTGTGGGCAGGCTACAGCGGCGAGGCCAATGCGCCGGCCTCGGTGCTGCTGCGCCACAATGGCCTGCACATCGAAATCCAGATCGATCGCAGTCACCAGATCGGCAGTACGGATCTGGCAGGCGTGAAAGACATCGTGCTCGAAGCCGCCCTGACCACCATCATGGATTGCGAAGACTCGGTCGCCGCCGTCGATGCCGAGGACAAAGTCCTGCTGTACCGCAACTGGCTGGGCCTGATGCGTGGCACCTTGACCGAAACGGTCGCCAAGGGCGGCAGCAGTTTTGTGCGCAAACTGGCGGCCGACCGCAGCTATACCGGCGCCGATGGCAAGCCCCTCACGCTTGCCGGACGCTCGCTGATGTTCGTGCGCAATGTGGGTCATCTCATGAGTACGCCTGCCATCCTGGATGCGCAGGGTGCAGAGTTGCCCGAGGGCATCCTGGATGCGGCCTTCACCACGCTGTGCGCGCTGCCCGACCAGAAGCTGCGCGCCAACTCGCGGGCCGGCTCGATCTACATCGTCAAGCCGAAGATGCACGGCCCCGATGAAGTCGCGTTCGCCAATCAGTTGTTTGATCGTGTGGAAGACCTGCTCAAACTGCCGCGCCACACCATCAAGATGGGCATCATGGACGAAGAGCGCCGTACCAGCGTCAACCTGGTGGCTTGCATCCAGGCTGCAGCAGGCCGGGTCGCATTCATCAACACCGGCTTTCTCGATCGCACCGGCGACGAAATGCACACCTCCATGCTGGCCGGCCCCATGCTGCGCAAGGGGGACATGAAGTCCACCGCGTGGATCAACGCCTACGAGCGCAACAACGTGCTGGCCGGCCTGGCTTGCGGCCTGCGCGGACGGGCGCAGATCGGCAAGGGCATGTGGGCCATGCCCGACCTGATGGCGGCCATGATCGAACAGAAAATCGCCCACCCGCGTGCAGGCGCCAACACCGCCTGGGTGCCGTCACCGACTGCCGCCACGCTGCACGCCCTGCACTATCACGAGGTCGATGTCGCGCAGGTTCAGATGGGGTTGCAGGCCGATGCGCGTGCCGGTCTTTACGAAACCCTGCTGCCCGCCTTGCTGGAGGTGCCGGTCAGCGAATCGGCCGACTGGTCTGCAGAAGACATCCGGCGCGAACTCGACAACAACGTTCAGGGCATCCTGGGCTATGTGGTGCGCTGGATCGACCAGGGCATTGGATGCTCGAAAGTGCCTGACATCAATGACGTGGGCCTGATGGAAGACCGTGCCACGCTGCGTATTTCCAGCCAGCACATCGCCAACTGGCTGGCCCACGGTGTGGTGCAGGAGCAGCAGGTGCGCGACACCTTCGAACGCATGGCTGCCGTGGTGGACAAGCAGAACGCGGGCGATCCTCTCTATCAGTCGCTTGCCGTGTCGCCCCCCTCGATTGCCATGCAGGCCGCCCAGGCGCTCGTGTTCGAGGGACGCACTCAGCCCAACGGCTACACCGAGCCCTTGCTGCACGCCTACCGGGCACGCGCCAAACAGGCTGCCGCAATCAAGTGATCATGGCGCCATCGACGCTGCGGCGTCACCGCCTGTGAGCGGCGCCGCCGCGTGGATGCCGGTGCCGGCTGCAAGCGCCTGCACCTGCGCAGTCGACCGGCATCTGCATCGTCGTCGGCAAACGCCTGCGCATCGGTTCCAGGGTGACGCCGGCCGTCAGTGGCCAGTGCAGAAAAAAGGCAGGACCTTTTCCAGAAGCGCTTCCGGTGCCTCTTCGGCAATGTAGTGCCCGCAAGGCAACGCCTCGCCCTGCACATCACGCGCAACCTTGCGCCACTCGACCAGCGGTTCGGTACAGCGATTGACCACGCCGTCGGCGCCCCACAACGCCAGCAGGGGCATGTCCAGCATGCGGCCTGCGTCGCGATCCTCCTGGTCGTGCACCAGGTCGATGGATGCCGAGGCACGATAATCCTCGCAAATGCCGCGCGCGCTGCCCGGCAGGGACATGCAACGCTCGTATTCCGACAGCGCGCGCCGGTCGAATGGCGTGAGTCCTGCACTGCGCCCGCCCATGACTTCCCGAACATAGGCCACAGGGTCGGACTCGATCAGCCTCTCGGGCAATGCAGACGGCTGAATCAGGAAGAACCAGTGCCAATAGGCCCGGGCGAAGTCCTCGTTGGTCTGGCGATACATGGCCAGTGTCGGTGCGATGTCCAGCACGGCCAGCCGGCCCACGACCTGCGGGTGATCCTGTGCCAGCCGATGCGCAGCGCGTGCGCCCCGGTCGTGGGCCAGGATGTCGAAGTGCGTGTGTCCCAGTGCCTGCATCAACCGCAACTGATCGTTTGCCATCGTGCGAAATGAATAACTCGCGTGATCGTCGCGCGCCTCAGGCCGGGACGAATCGCCATAGCCGCGCAGATCGGCAATGACCAGTGTGCGATGGCGCGCAAGCGTTCCGGCGACCTTGTGCCAGATAGCGCGGGTTTGCGGGTGGCCATGAAGCAGCAGCAGCGGGGGGCCATCGCCGCCCGTGGTGTAGGCGATCTCGATGCCTGGCTCGACTTCGACTTTTCCCGATACGAATCCGGGAAAAAGGCTTGTAAGTGTTTCGCTCATGCAAAGGCTCCCATTCTGGGCAACGGGCGGGCGCCCGCGCATGCGTCGATTCTAGTGGGCTTTTCTTACGGTACGATCACAGCGTCCAGGCACACAACAGGAGTCATGCACGTGAGAGACATCAGGCAGCCGTTGGGCCCGCTGGAGAGCTATGCCTACACCACACGCCAGACCTTGCGCTGGAATGAATTCGATCGGTTCGGTCATCTGAACAACGTGGCGTATTACAACCTGTGCGACACCGCCCTGGGCGCCTTTCACGCAAGCCTGGGCGAAAGCCTGGTGCACGTCGAAGGTGAGGAAACCCAGAACGTGACGGTCGATGGCCGCTGCGTGTATTTCGCGTCCATCTTCGAGGAAGACGTCGTGGATATCGGCGTGTCGGTGGCTCGTGTGGGTACGACCAGCATGACTTATCAGATCGGCCTGTTCGGCAACGACAAAACCACCCCGAAGGCTCAGGCTCAGTTCACCGAAGTGTTGATCGACAAGCACACACTTCGGCCGCGCCCTCTCACGCCGCAGATCGCATCAGCATTGAGTCGGTTGCTGCGCCCCTGATGACGCTCTGCACCCAGAGCGATTCGCAGGCCCTCATCACCTGTTCAGGAGGAATGGCGTGGATGTTGCCGACGTCTGCCCCGATGGGTGTGACGCAGCGCGAGTAAGGCCGCGCCCAGAACCACTGTGGATTGGGCTCGTTGATGATGCCGACGTAGGGCACGCAGGCGCCTTGCGCGATATGCGAGGGGCCGCAATCGTTGGCCACGACCAGTCGTGCGCTCATACAGATACGCGCAATGTCGGGCAAGGGGCGCGACATCAATAGCGTGACATTGGGCAGGCGCAGCGCCTGCAGCCGGGCGTGCTCGGCCTTTTCGTCGGGGCCCATGACAAACGCAAAAGTCAGGTGCGCTCCGAACCGGTCGCGCAGAAGCTGGAGAACGGCCAGGTAGTTGTCCAGGCTCCAGCGCTTGTAGTGGCCGGCGCCACCACCCGGCATCATCACGACGTCGGCCGGTGCATCGGTGGCCATGGAGGTATCAGCGATGGCCTGAAAACAGGCGCGGGCATTGGCTTCGATGTCGACGGCCAGTACCTGCGACAGCAACCTCATATTTCCCAGGCCAAGGTATTCGCCAAAATTCTTGGGCCAGGCGTGTGTCCAGCAGCGGT
>JAEYZR010000263.1 GCA_023427945.1 Pseudomonadota bacterium
TTCCTCGAGAAGATGGCGCACTTTGACCGAGAGGTCATCCCCGAACGGCGCATGCACGCCAAGGGTTCCGGCGCGTTTGGCAAGTTTACCGTCACCCATGACATCACGAAATACACCCGCGCGAAAATCTTCTCCGAGGTTGGCAAAGAGACGCCGGTTTTCGTGCGCTTCTCCACGGTCGCCGGCGAGCGCGGCGCGGCGGACGCAGAGCGCGACATCCGCGGCTTCGCCATGAAGTTCTACACCGAGGAGGGCAACTGGGATCTGGTGGGCAACAACACGCCGGTATTCTTTGTTCGCGACCCGCTGAAATTTGCCGACTTCATTCACACGCAAAAACGCGACCCGAAAACGAACTTGCGCAATGCGGCGGCCGCGTGGGATTTCTGGTCGTTGAGCCCGGAATCGCTGCACCAGGTCACCATCCTGATGAGTGACCGTGGCCTGCCCCAGAATTTCCGCCAGCAACACGGTTTCGGATCGCACACCTACAGTTTCGTCAACGCACAGGGCGAACGCTTCTGGGTGAAATTCCATTTCCGTTCCGAACAGGGTATTGCCTGTTATACCGATGGCGAAGCCGCCGATGTCGTGGCCGACGACCGTGAAAGCTCACAGCGCGATCTTTTCAACCACATCGCAAATGGTGAGTTCCCGCGCTGGACACTGAAAGTGCAGATCATGCCCGAGGCCGATGCACAGACGTATCACATCAATCCCTTCGATCTCACCAAGGTCTGGCCGCATGGCGATTACCCGCTGATCGAAGTGGGTGTGCTGGAACTGAACAAGAACCCCGAGAACTACTTCGGCGACGTCGAACAGGCGGCGTTCACCCCGGCAAACGTCGTCCCCGGCATCGATTTCTCACCCGACAAGATGCTGCAGGCCCGCATCTTCTCGTACGGCGATGCGGCACGTTATCGCGTGGGCGTGAATCACCATCAGATTCCCGTGAACGCACCGCGTTGCCCGCACCAGAGCTTCCATCGCGATGGCGCTGCCCGTGTCGATGGCAACCTGGGTGGCACCGTCAACTACGAGCCCAACAGCCACGGTCAGTGGAAGGAAACCCCGGAAGCCGGCGAACCGCCACTGGCGCTGGATGGCCAGCCCGCCGCCCACTGGAACCATCGCGTGGACGAGGACTATTACTCACAGCCTGGTGCGCTGTTCCGCTTGATGCCGCAGGACGCCAAAGAGCGTCTGTTCGCCAACATCGGGCGTCACATGGATGGCATCCCGGAAGAGATCCAGCGTCGTCAGCTGGAACACTTCCGTCGCGCCGATCCGGCCTACGCCGCAGGCGTGGCCAAGGCCCTGGGCCTGAGCGACGCCTGATCGATGATTGATCGCCGGCTGATCGCTGGTCGATCGCTGGTCGATCGCTGGTCGATTGATGGTCGATCACCGCTCGATTGCTGCTCGAGCGACGCTCGGCCAGCAATCGCCTGCAGGCGGGCGCATGATGCTAAAACGCGTAATGCGCCTCGTCGTCCCAGGCCTGGGCGAGTGCCCATTCGCAAAAAGCCTCAACGATCGGAATACGTTTGTTGGCACTGGGCAGTACGAGATAGAAGCCGGGAATGTCTGCCGGATCCATGTCGTGCAGCGCATCCAGTCCCAGCGGTGCAGCCAGACGCCCTGCGGCCAGGTCCGCCCGGGCGTCTTTTTCCGACACCAGACCCACACCCATTCCCGCTCCCGTTGCCTGGCGCATGGTGGTCGCATCCTGAAGCTGAATGTCGCCATCCTGGATAGCAGAATCCACCCCGAGGTGCGTGAGAACGCGTGACCATAGATTGCGTGCGACCACTGGATGAAGCAAGGGGAACTGCAGCAGATCCTGCGGGCAGGTGATTCGGTCGGCCAGAGAAGGCGCGCAGCAGATGACCTTGGGATCACGCACCAGCAGTCGGGCATCCAGATGCCGCCAGTGCCCGAAGCCCCACTGGATGGACACATCCACGTCATCGGCCGCGAAATCCGGCAGCGTCACCAGTGTGGTCAGTCGCAGGTCGGTGCCGGGCATGCGTTCGCGAAATCGCTCCAGGCGCGCCATGAGATAGTGCATGGCGAAGTAGGGGCTGACATTGATATTGATGCGAAAGCGGTCGCCGGCCTGAGATACCCGATGCACACCCTTGTGCAATTCATCGAAGGCGGCGTGCACGAAAGGGGCCAGCAAGGTGGCCTGTTCCGTGGGCTGGATGTGCCGCCCCTGGCGGGTGAACAATGTGATTTTCAGGCTGTCTTCCAACAGATGGATCTGTTGGCTGACGGCTTGCGGGCTGATGTGCAGCGCTTGGGACGCACCGCTGAAGCTGCCATGCCGCATGACTGCCCAGAAAGTTCGCAAGGCGTTTAAAGGCGGTAGTCGTGCGGCATATGGATTCATGATGAGCGTCAGAAGGCAGCCATGCGGGCAGATCATCCGGCCAGGATGATCTGCCCAGCGCAAAAAGCCATTCTACGCGGGACTGCTCAGCGCTTGTTGGTGGTGACGTAGCCTCGCAGGCTATCCTCGGCACTGGCCTGCGCGCTGCGCGCGGCGGGTTGGCCAAAGCCGCCGCCACCGGGCAGGTGCAATACCAGACGACGCCCTTGGGGCACGTGTTGCCAGCCTTTGGGACGCAGTACCGTTCCATCGTCCAGCGCCACTTTGCCTGCCGCACCCGCGCCGCCGCCGTCGCGGCCACGCGGTGGCGACGTCACCCTGTCGAACATGGCCGAAAAATCGAACTCGTGTCCCTCTGCCGGCGCGATTTCGATGATCTGGCCCAGACCGCCACGGCAACGTCCCTCGCCCCCCGAATCCGGGCGCAATTCCTTGCGCCAGACGACGATGGGCCCGGTCTGCTCGGTGGCCTCGATCGGCATGGTGTGTACACCGGACGGGAATGCGGTCGCCGAAGGGCCATCCAGGTCGGGGCGGGCGCCCATGCCGCCGGAGTTGAACATCAGCACCTCTGCGCGGCGGCCTTCCTGGCCCTGCACAGGTCGGGCCGAAATGTGTACGTTCCACAGGGCGCCGGCACCCTCGGCCTGGATCTTGCCGGGCAAGGCCTGGGCCAGCGCGCCCAGCACCAGATCGGGCACCATGTGACCGAGCACGTGGCGCACTGAAACCGGCGCGGGCCGCAACGCGTTCAGCACGTTCGGTGGCGAGCTGACATTGAACACAGCCAGCGACGCGGCATTGTTGGGAATGTCGGGCGCCACCACGCACTTGATGGCGTAGCTGGCATAGGCCTTGGTATAGATGAGCGGAACGTTGATGCCCCAACGGCTCACGGGCGAACTGCCGGAGAAATCGACCGATACGCCGTCTTCTTCGATGGTGACCTTCGCCGCCAGCCGGATGGGGTCGTCATAGCCATCGGTCATCATGTCGTTTGACCAGCTGCCCTTGGGCAGTTTGGCAAGACGCGCCATGATGGCGGCATGGGTGCGGGTCAGGATGAACTCGCCCAGGGCGCCCAGATTGCGCTGCCCCACCTCGTCGAGCATGTTCATCAAACGCTTGTGACCGACGTCGTTGCACGCGGCCAGCGAATAGAAATCGCCGATGACCTGATTGGGTTCGCGTACGTTGGCCTGCAGTATCCTGATCAGGTCCTGATTCACCGCGCCACGCTCGGCGAACTTCATGATCGGAATCTGGATGCCCTCTTCATAGACCGACTTGCCATCGGCCCCGAAGCCACGCCCGCCCACGTCCACGACGTGCGCCGTGCAGGCAAAGAAGCCCACCAGTTCGTCACCGTTGAACGACGGCGTCACCATCGTGATGTCGTGCAGATGGCCCGTGCCTTTCCACGGATCATTGGTCACGTAGGTGTCGCCCGGATACATGCGCTCATACGTGATTTCGTCGATGAAGTGCTGCACCGCTTCGGCCATCGTGTTCACGTGGCCCGGCGTACCTGTCACCGCCTGCGCGAGCATCTGGCCTTGCGCGTTGTAGACGCCTGCGGACAGGTCGCCCGCTTCGCGTACCGAGGTCGAGAACGCCGTGCGCAGCAGCGTCAGCGCCTGTTCTTCGACAACCGAGACCAGTCGGTTCCACATCACCTGCATACGGATATCTTCAATCTGGCTCATTTCAATGTCCTTTGCGTACCAGCAACAACGTGCCATCCAGTTGGACGACGAGATCGAAGGGCGTGGTCACCACGGTAGATGTCTCACGTTCGACAATGATGGCCGGGCCACTGACCCGGTCGCCTGCCTTCAGGCTCTCGCGATCGATGATGGCGCTGTCCTGCTCGGCGCCCACCGCCGGATCGAACACCATGCGTCCGCTGCTGCGTGCCACCGCACGCCCCTGGTCATCGAGCGCCTGGCTGTTCGCGTGATGATGCACTTCCTGCACTTTGACCGAGAAGGTGACGAACTCGACGGCCAGCCCTTCGACGGCGCGGCCGAAGAATTGTGCGTAGCGCTCCTTGAAGGACTCTTCGATCATGCTGGCGTCGCTGGCCTCGAAGGCGCGATCAGGCAGTGCGACGGGGATCTCCCAACCCTGTCCGGCATAGCGCATGAAGGCTGTCACGTCGCGGGTCACCTCGCCCTGAGTGCCGTCGCGCACGAACCGTTCCGCTGTTTCCTTCAGACCACCGAGCACGCCATTCAACAGTGCCGGATCGAACGCCTTGAGCGTCATGACCTGCGATACCAGAGCCTCGTAGCCGAACGGTGCCTTCAGGAAGCCGATGGCCGACCCGACACCCGCACCACGCGGAATCAGGCAGCGGTCGATGCCCAGCTTCTCGCACAGGCGTGCCGCATGCAGCGGTGCCGCACCGCCAAACGCAATCATGGTGTGCTCGGCAATATCCTTGCCGTTTTCCACGGCATGGACACGCGCGGCGTTGGCCATGTTTTCGTCCACCACATCGCATATGCCGAATGCAGCGCTTTGTGCGTTCAGTTCGAGTGCCTGACCCACATGACCGAGCACCGCTTTCGTGGCCGAATCGACCGAAAGCTTGATCTTGCCGCCGGCAAAGTTATCGGCATCGAGTTTGCCCAGCAACAGGTCGGCATCGGTCACTGCGGGGCGCTCGCCGCCGCGGCCATAGCATGCGGGGCCTGGCTCGGAGCCGCCTGACTCCGGTCCCACCTGGATGCGACCGAGTTCGTCCACCCAGGCCAGCGAACCGCCGCCCGCACCAATCTCGATCATTTCGATCACCGGAATGGAGATGGGCATGCCCGAGCCTTTGCAGAACCGGTAGGTACGTGCCACCTCGAAGGTGCGTGCGGTCTGGGGTTGAAAGCCGTCGATCAGACAGATCTTGGCCGTCGTGCCGCCCATGTCGTAGGACACCACGCGATCCAGATCGAAACGACGTGCGATGTCGGCCGCGAAGATGGCGCCGCCCGCAGGCCCCGATTCAATCAGGCGAACCGGAAACTGCACGGCTGTCTCGATCGAGATGAGGCCGCCGCCGGAATGGATCATGTATACCGGGCAGGTCGCGCCCATTTCTTTCAGGCGAACCTGCAATCGCGTCAGATAGCTGGCCATCTGCGGACGCACATAGGCGTTGGCGCATACCGTATTGAAACGCTCGAACTCGCGCATCTGCGGCGAGACTTCAGCAGAAAGCGAAATCGGGATATCGAGATGGCGCGACAGGATCGCCAGCGCACGGCGCTCGTGGTCGTCGTTCATGTAGGCATGGATGAAGCCGATGGCGACTGCACCGTAACCCTTCTCCTTGATCTCCCCGGCGATGGCGACCAGCGCTTCTTCGTCCAGCGGCTGGAGCTCTTCACCCTGCGCACTGATGCGACCCTTGACCGTGTAGCGGTCCTCTCGCGCAATCAGGGGCGGCGGCAGCTTGATGTTCAGGTCGTACTGCTCGAAACGGTTTTCGGTACGCATTTCGATGACGTCGCGAAAGCCTTCGGTGGTCACCAGCGCGGTCTTGGCGCCACGCCGCTCGATCAGCGCGTTGGTGGCCAGTGTGGTGCCATGAATGATCAGGTCGACGTCCGCAAGCGATATCCCGGCATCGCGCGTCACGATGGCAATGGCGTCCAGAATGCCCTGTTCTGGTGCGGTGTAATCGGTCAATACCTTGGTGGAATACAGTGTGCCTCGTACGTCGAGTGCGACGTCGGTAAAGGTGCCGCCTATATCGGCACCCAGGCGTATGTCTTGACCCATCATATAGCGTTTTCCCTTGGCTGCACGCGCTTGGCGCATGTGAGACTTAGATCAGATGGAGGCGAGTTGCCGTGCCAGCGACTGCTCGCCCTATGAAAACAGGATCATGCGCCTACTGTGCGGCATCTGAAAATCAAGAAAAGGCATTTTTTGAACAAGTATTACTTGTTGCCTGGCAACGACTTCCTTTGCCAGAATCACAGCTGGCATGATTTCGATCAATTGAATTGCAGCTGCGCACCACAAGTCTTTCTGCACCGCTTCGTACCAGAAACAAGCATCACTTTCTCTTGCACCAAGCATGTGCACGTGGGTAGCAGTTTCAAGAATGACTTTTCAGAGTTGCCGACATGGCGACGCACAAGGGGAATAAAGCATGCGCAATTTAAGCAAATTGATGGTAACGCTCTCGCTTCTGTTGCCCGTCTCGGCGATGGCTGCCAACACCACGTGGACGATGGCTTCGGGCTACCCCGAAAGCAGTTTCCTGACGCAGAACATTCGTCAGTTCATCGCCGAAGTCGAGAAAGAAAGCGGCGGACGTCTGAAAATCGACCTGCGTTCCAACGACACACTCATCAAGCACGATGCGATCAAGCGCGCCGTGCAGACCGGGCAGATCCAGGCAGGAGAAGTCAGACTGGGTGTCTACGGCAACGAAGACCCTATGTACACGCTGGACGGATTGCCCAACATTGCCGCCAACTACAAAGAAGCATGGATGCTGATGCAGGCGCAAAAGCCCTACTTCGACAAGCTCCTGGGCAAGCACAACATCAAGGCCATCTCCTACGTGTCCTGGCCAGGTCAGGGTTTCTACACCAAGACCGAGGTGAAGGGGCCCGAAGATTTCAAGGGCAAGAAGCTGCGCATCTACTCGCCGCCCACTTTGAAAATGGGCCAGATGCTGGGCTTTCAGGCCACCATCCTGCCGTTTGCCGAAGTGCCGCAAGCCTTTGCGACCGGCCTGATCGACTCGCTGTTCACCAGCGCGCAGACCGGGATCGATACGCAGGCCTGGGACAACGTCAAGTACTTCATGTACACCGGCACGCTGCACAACAAGAACGTGGTGCTCGTCAATGAACGTGCCCTCAAGCGCCTGGACGACGACGTGCAACGCATCGTGATCGAAGCCGGTGAACGTGCCAGCAAACGCGGCTTCGAGATGAGCCAGAAAGCAAGCGACGAAACCCTGGAGGTCCTGCGCAAGAACGGCATGACCGTCACCGACGCCCCGGCATCGGTGCAGGAAGCGCTGGCAGCCGTGGGCAAGACGCTGATGGAAGACTGGGCCAAGACCGCTACGCCCGAGCAGCGCGAAGTCCTCGAGAAATACCAGGAGATGAAGAAAAAAGGCGGAGAGTAAACCTATGCGAGCCTTCCTCAACGGACTGTACGTCGCAAGCGGTCTATTGGCCGCTCTCTTCCTGGCTGCAATCTGCATCGCGGTCATGACCCAGGTGGTGGGGCGCGTCTTTGGCGCGCCACTCGATGCCACTGAACTGTCGGGTTTCTTCATGGCGGCGGCCACGTTCCTGGGACTGGCCTACACCTTTCGCGAGGGAGGCCACATCCGCATCGGCCTGCTGGTGACCCGCATGTCAGGGCGGCCCCGCCAGGCCATCGAGCTCTGGAGCTGCCTGGTAGGTGCCTCACTGTCCGGCTACGCCGCCACACACGCTGTTTTCTTCGCTCTCGAATCGTATGAATTCAACGATATCAGCCCCGGCTTGCTGGCCATCCCGTTCTGGATTCCGCAATCCGGCATGGCGATCGGTCTGATCATTCTGACCATTGCCTTGCTCGATGCCGCCTGGGACGTCGCGCATGGCCGTCAGGCCGGGTATGAGAAAAACGAAGATGCCATTCTCAACGAATAAGCCGACAGGCAAACGGGAAAAAAACGATGGCTGAATCTACGACGTTGATTGCCGGCATAGTCATGCTGGTCGCTTTGCTGGTGCTGCTCGCCAGCGGAATCTGGGTATCGCTGTCTCTGCTGGCCATCAGCCTGCTGGGACTGGCTTTTTTCACCGATACTCCGGTGGGCTCGCTCATGGTCTCCACCATGTGGGACGGCAGTTGGTCCTGGGCCATGACGGCATTGCCGCTGTTCATCTGGATGGGCGAAATTCTCTTTCGAACGCGCCTGTCCGAAGACATGTTCAAAGGCCTGTCGCCCTGGGTCGAGTGGATGCCGGGCCGACTGCTGCACGTCAATGTGCTGGGGTGTGGCCTGATGGCAGCCGTGGCGGGTTCTTCTTCGGTTACCTGCGCAACGGTGGCCAGGATGGCCTTGCCCGAACTCAAGAAACGCAAGTATCCCGAGTCGATGATGTTGGGCACCCTGGCAGGGTCGGGCACGCTGGGCCTGATGATCCCGCCTTCCATCATCATGATCGTCTACGGCGTGACCGCGCAGCAATCGGTCGCACGCATGTTCATGGCCGGCATTCTGCCCGGGCTGTTGCTGCTCGCCCTGTTCATGGGATATGTCATGATCTGGGCGGCATTCAATCCGAAAAAGATTCCGCCGCGCGACCCGCCCATGCCCTTCATGCAGAAGGTATGGAACTCGCGCCGACTGATTCCGGTCATGCTGCTCATCGCAGTGGTCATCGGCTCGATCTATGGTGGACTGGCCACACCCACCGAGGCGGCCACGTTCGGCGTGCTGGGCGCGCTTCTGCTGGGTGCCTTCACCGGCAGCCTGAGCATGCGCACCGTGATGGGCAGCCTGATCTCGGCGATGAAGATTTCATGCATGATCTCGTTCATCGTCGTGTGTGCCGCCGTCCTGTCCATCACCGTCGGATTCCTGGGCGTGCCCCAGGTGCTGGCCAGCGCCGTTCAGACGATGGATCTGTCACCGACCATGCTGCTGGTCGTCCTGACGCTGTGCTTTCTCGTGCTGGGCTGCTTTCTCGAAGGCATTTCGATACTGGTGCTCAGCAGCGCCGTCGTGCTGCCGATGGTGCAGGCCGCAGGGATCGACCTGATCTGGTTCGGCATCTACATCATCATCATCATCGAGATTGCACAGTTGACGCCGCCCCTGGGTTTCAACCTGTTCGTGATGCAATCCATGACGGGTCGGGACATCTGGCAGGTCACGATCGCTTCGCTTCCGTTCATCGGTGTATTGCTGCTGGCGGTCGTGCTGATCACCGTCTTCCCGCAAATCGTCACGGCACTGCCCGATATGATGCGCTAGCCACGCTGCATCCCCCAGCGCCGCACGGTCAACCGCTCCAACGTGTTGAAACCGAGGCTCTCCACCAGCAGTCCGATGATCACGACTGCCGCCAGACCGGCGAAAGCACGATCGGTGTAGAGCTCGTTGCGGCTCTGGAAGATGTACCACCCCAACCCGCCCTTGCCGCTGGACGCACCAAAAACGAGTTCAGCGGCAATGAGCGTACGCCAGGCAAACGCCCAGCCTATCTTCAACCCGGCCAGTATGGCCGGCAGCGCCGCCGGCACCAGCAACTGGAACACGTAGGACAGGCCGCTCAGGCCATAGTTGCGGCCCGCCATGCGCAAGGTTTCCGATACCGACTGGAAGCCTGAATAGGTATTCAATGCCAGTGCCCACAGGACCGAGTGGATCAGCACAAAGATCAGGCTGCCTTCACCCAGGCCGAACCACAGCAGGGCCAGGGGCAACAGGGCAATGGCCGGCAGCGGATTGAACATCGAGGTCAGCGTGGACAGCAGATCGCGGCCAAAGCGGGTGGACACCGCCAGCGACGTCAGCACCAGCGCCGCGGCAATACCGATCAGATATCCCTTGATCAGCACGTTCAGCGATAGCGCGGCACGCGCCAGCAGTTCGCCGGTCCGCAGGCCATCGACGAACGCCTGTGCCGTCTGCAAAAAACCCGGCAGCAGCAGGTCGTTGTCGGTATAACGCGCAGCCCCCTCCCACAACACCGCCAGCAAGACCAGTATCGTCAATGTGCGCACCCATTGCTGCTGCCACAGACGTTCAGTCCAGGGCAAGGCTACCTGCGTGGCATAGTTTTCTGGCAGCGGGGCCAAGGTCACTTCGAATTCCGGACGAACGACCGGCGTGCTGGAAGAAATCATGAGAACTCCGGAAATCGTGGCAGATCGCCGATGCATTTGCGCTGTGGACCACGCAAAATGGATGCGAGCGCGAACGTGTTTATAAGAGTGGAGTGCGCTGTCCAGGGCGGACAGCAATCAGGCAGCCGCCCGATTGCGCCATCGGTCATCGTCGGCTAGCGCCGGACCCGGCGCCGTCGCTTCGTCGAAAAGAATAGAGTGGATACGCTGCGAGGCGCCCTGGAAGGCGGGTGAGCCGTGGCTGCCCAGCGAAAACTGATGAGCGTTCAGCTCCGCCCGCACACGCCCTGGATGCGGCGAGAGCAGCAGAATTCTGTCGCCCACCACGAGTGCCTCGTCGATGCCATGCGTGACGAACAGCAGCGTGAACTTGATGTCGTCCCACAGCGCGAGCAGTTCCTCCTGCATCTTGCGCCGCGTCAGCGCATCGAGCGCAGCGAACGGCTCATCCATCAGCAGGATGCGCGGCTGCATGGCCAGCGCACGGGCAATGGCCACACGCTGCTTCATTCCGCCGGACAAGGTATGGGGATAGGCATCGGCAAACGCAGCCAGGCCCACTTTTTCCAGATAATGCAGGGCCCGTTCGCGGGCCTCGCGCCGCCCCAGCTTGCGCGATGCGAGCAAGGGAAACATCACATTCTGAACCACCGTCTTCCAGGGCGGCAACTGGTCGAACTCCTGGAACACCACGATGCGATCCGGGCCCGGGCCGCTGATCGTTCGGCCATCCAGCCGGATACCGCCGGCCACGGGTTCCAGAAATCCTGCCACGGCCTTGAGCAGGGTGGATTTTCCGCAGCCAGACGGCCCCAGAAGAATGAACCGGTCGGCAGGATAGACATCGAAGCTGACATCGTGCGTGGCTTGCACACGGCGCTGCGCAGTCTTGTATTCCAGCGATACGTGTTCAACCTGCAAAAGGGGCTGGGCGGCGGGCGTCACGACATCGATCATGTCAGCCCCCGCTGGCGATCAGCGCATCGTCGAAAAAGTAGTCCTTCCAGCTGGCAGGCTTGTTCTTGATGGCACCGACAGCGTGCATGAATTCGGCCAGGGCGTAGGTGTTTTCTGGCTGCACCTTGAACTGCACGTCGGGGTTCTTGATCACGCCGATGAGGAAATCACGATCCAGCTTCGCACCCGTCACCTTCAGATAGATGTCGGCGGCCTGCTCGGGATTCGCCGTAATGAATTGCGCCGCTTCGACCAGCGCATCCTGAAAGGCCTTGTAGGTCTTGGGATTCTCGCTGCGGAATTTCTCGGTGGCAAACAACAGCGTGGATGATCCCGGCCCGCCCAGCACATCATAGGAATTCAGCACGATGCGGGCATTCTTGTTGCCCGCAAGCTCCTGCTCCTGAAAAGGCGGGCTGCCGAAGTGACCCGTGATTTCAGTGCCGCCGGAAATGATGGCTGCTGCCGCATCCGGGTGCGGCAGTGCGACCGAAATCGAATCGAGCTTGTTGAACTGATCGGCGCCCCACACCTTGGAAGAAGCCAGTTGCAGCACCCGCGCCTGCACCGACACCCCCACTGCGGGCAAGGCAATCCGATCGCGCTCGGTGAAATCGGCAATGGTTTTTACGGCTGGATTGTTGGTCACCAGGTAGTAGGGAAAGTTGCCCAGTGACGCCACGCCACGCACGTTCTGACGCCCTTTCTTACGATCCCAGATCGTCAGCAGCGGCCCCACGCCGGCACCTGCGACATCCACCGAACCCGACAGCAAGGCGTCGTTCACCGCCGATCCGCCAGACAGACGCAACCACTGCACATCGATGTCCAGGCCCTGCTCGCGCCCATGCTTCTCCACGAGTTTCTGCTCGCGCGCCACATTGAGCATCAGATAAGTAATGCCGAATTGTTCGGCCACCCGAATCCTGCCTTCAGCCAGGGCGGGCCCGGGTGAAGCAAGCGCCAGCGCAGCCAGGGACAGCGCGACCGCCGCGCTGGTCAGATAACGGGCACTGGTGTAGTGAACCAACGCACGACGGATTTCATTGAACATTTTCATATCGATTCCAGACTCATAGGGCCATGCATGCGAGCGGCACGATCAGAAGGGCACATCGCCTTCGATGGTGGTGCGGTACAAGGTGCGACGCAGATGAGTCGGACAACCTGCGGCCAGATGAATCAGGCTGCGGTTATCCCAGAACACGAGGTCCCTGGGTTTCCAGCTATGGCGGTAGATATGTTCGGGCCGCACGCTGTGTGCGAACAGCGCATCGAGCACCTCACGGCTTTCGTCCTCGGGCAGACCTTCGATGCGGGTGGTGAACCCTTCGCTGACGAACAAGGCCCGACGACCCGTTTCCGGGTGCGTACGCACCACCGGATGAATCACTTCCTCGACCTGCGCCAGTTGCTCGGGCGTGAGCGTGGGCCGCCAGTTCGCTTCCTTCTGCATCTGCCCATACTTGGCCAGATAGGAATGGGCCGCGCGCCGTCCCTCGATCACCTTCTGCAGATGGGCAGGCAGGGTTTCGTAAGCCACATGCATGTTGGCGAACAGCGTATCGCCCCCTTCCGAAGGCAGCTCCTGCGCATGCAGCAGCGAACCCAGACTGGGCAACGGCTTGTAAGAAATGTCGGAGTGCCAGTATTTGCCGGCATCGCCCAGACCTATGGGCTTGTCGTCCTTGATCACATTGGAGACGATCAGGATCTCCGGATGGTTCTGAAGATGGAACTGATGCAGCACATGAATCATCAGCTTGCCGAAATGCCGGCTGAACGCAATGTGCTGCTCGGGCGTGATGTCCTGGTCGCGAAAAACCACCACGTGGTGTTCCAGGTGTGCCCGGTGCACACGCCGCAAGTCGGCTGCGTTCAGCGGCCGCCCCAGGTCGATGCCCACGATCTCGGCCCCCAGAGCGGCATCCAGTGCACGCACCTCGAAATCCTGAGAAGCGACATGCGCAGCATTGGTCTCTGCATCAAATTCACGAAGCTCGGTACGTTCAAGGGTAAGCGTGGACATGTGGGCTGCCTTTGGCGAGGTTAAGATTCCTGTCTCGGGCAGTCATTATGAAAAGCCGCTTCCCGCAACCAAACGACTCATTAGCGGTTTTCTTAGCACTCAAAGTCATATCGGGCCGCCTGTTGCGGCGGCAATACTCCCCCATCCTGTGCGAGACCCGCGCCGCGCCTCGTTCATCGGGCAACGGTATAGTGAACGCCATTGCCTTCGAACATCCCGCCTTTAATCCAAACAGTTATGTCGTCATATCCACAAGTTCCGATTGCAGCCATTGCCACCGCCCCAGGTCGAGGCGGCATAGGCGTCGTTCGCATTTCCGGGCCTGCACTGGCCGACTATGCGCACAACTTGCTCGGACGCTCGCTCACGCCACGACATGCCCATTACCTGCCGTTCAAGGCCGCCAACGGCGAACTGATCGATGAGGGGCTGGCACTCTATTTCCCTGCTCCCCACTCCTACACCGGCGAAGACGTCCTCGAATTGCAGGGCCACGGCGGCCCGGCCGTGCTCAAGCGCCTCCTGGACCGTTGCCTGCAGGCAGGCGCCGACCAGGGCCTGCGACTGGCCGAGCCGGGCGAATTCACCCAGCGTGCATTTCTGAACGATCGTATGGACCTGGCCCAGGCCGAAGCCGTCGCCGACCTGATCGACGCCTCGTCCGAAGCCGCCGCACGTGGCGCCGTGGCCTCGTTGTCCGGGCAGTTCTCACGCCAGGTGACCGCACTGTCGGACCGGATCGTGCACCTGCGCATGCTGGTGGAAGCCACGCTCGATTTCCCGGAAGAAGAAATCGACTTCCTGGAAAAGTATCAGGCCCGTGCCACGCTGCAGGGCCTGACCGACGAGCTCGCAACACTCATCGCCACTTCGCGTCAGGGCCAGATCCTGCGCGAAGGCCTGCACGTCGTCCTGGCAGGCGTACCCAACGTCGGCAAATCCAGCCTGTTGAATGCCCTGGCCGGCGACGACATTGCCATCGTCACCCCTATCGCCGGCACGACACGCGACCGCGTGATCCAGAACATCCACATCGAAGGCGTGCCCCTGTACATCGTCGATACCGCCGGCCTGCGCGCGACCGATGACCAGGTCGAACAACTGGGCATCGAACGCACATGGCAGGAGATCGAGCGCGCCGATCTCATCGTGCACCTGCAGGATGCCCGCGACCAGGCGTCTGTACCGGACCAGAGCATCATCGACAGGCTCCCGGCGCGCACACCCGTGCTGCGTGTGCTGAACAAGATCGACCTGGTCGACGATGCCGTGCCGCGCCAGGACGGCACCTTGCACATCTCGGCCAAACAAGGCCTGGGACTGGATACGCTGCGCGCAGAGATTCTCAAAGTCGCGGGCTGGAACCCGGGTATCGAATCACCGTGGATGGCGCGGGAAAGGCATGTGCGTGCGCTGCTAGCCGCGGCTGATCACCTTGCGCTGGCCGGCGAACATGCAGCGCACGATGATCGCGTGCTGGATCTGTTTGCCGAGGAGTTACGGCTGGCGCATCAGAGTCTGACGACGATCACGGGTGTGTTCACCAGCGATGATTTGTTGGGGGAGATTTTTTCCAGTTTTTGCATCGGGAAGTGAGGCTGCGCCTGGCTTTGGCGCAGCAACGAGCCTGCACTGCACAGGCAAGATCGGTTTTCCCCGGACGTAACGGGGCAACTGGCAGCGGGACAACAATACTGCCCACCCTTCACCGCATTCAGGATTCAGCAGATTCAGCGGTCGCCCGACGACACTGCTGAATCCCGAATAACCATGTGACCGCTGCCGATCGCTAAAAACAAAGACTACTTCGTCGTCAGCTCGGTGATCGGCGGCGCGATATTGATATCGCCCACCAGCTCATACCCATATTTCACATTGCTGTTGTGCGCCCAGACCTGGCGCAGTTCGAACAATGGCACCCCGCAAACATCCTCATTGATCTGCTGCTGCGCCGTTTTCCAGAGCGCCAGTTGTTTGGCTGGATCGATCTCCGAACGCGCCGCCCGAATGGCATCGTCGCCCACCGTGCAATGCGAGAAATTGGTCACCGCCGTAGGTGTACCCACGATCGATGCCGAGTCGAAGAACTGCGTGAGGAAAGTGTCGGCCACGGGGAAGCGTGCGGCACCATAGAAAACGATGGCGCTGGCGTCGCGACGAATCTGCTCATGAAAAGTGGGATGGTCCACGACCTTCATGTCCAGCTTGATCCCTGCTTTGGACAATTGGTTCTGAACGATTTCCATGATGGGCAGAATGGAGGAGATGTTCGACACCACCACAGGAAGCGTCAAGCCACCACCAAATCCCGCCTCGGACAACAACTGCTTTGCACGGGGCAGGTCGTAACCCAGCTTGAACGAACAATCCTCGCCCAGATAACCCGGGGGCACCACCGAACATCCCTTCTGTGCCACATCGCCACCCACGAACTTCACGATCTCATCGACATTGACCGCATGCGCGATGGCCTGGCGCACACGAATATCATCCAGCGGCTTGATCGTGCGGTTCAGGTGCAGCGTACGGAATTCGCCGGGGCCGAAAATATCCAGCACCACGTCCTTGCGCTTGCGCACACTGTCCACCCAGCGCTGTTCACGACGCCCATAGATGATGTCGAGCTGCTTGGACTGGAACGCCAGATCGCGGCTGCTGTCCGACATCACGAAACGCCAGAACACTTCTTCGATCTTGGGCTTGCCCCGGAAGTATGTCTGGTGTGCCGCCAGCCGCACATATTGCTGCGACACATGCTCGGCCACTGCATAGGGTCCGGTTCCCACTGGCCGGTTCTCCAGCTTCGCAGCAGGATCTTCACCCGCTTTTTTGCTGGTGATGTTGCCACCCCGGTAATTCGACACCAGGCCCAGAAATCCTGGTGTTGGCCGTTTCAGCGTGATGCTCACCGTGTACGGATCGACAGCTTCCACCTTGGCAAACGGCTCGAACGCAGCCGCCTGCGACGATTGCTTGGGGTCGCTTGCGCGCATCAGCGAATACACCACGTCTTCAGCGTGCAACTCGCCATAGCCGTGGTGAAACTGAACGCCCTGGCGCAAATGAAACGTCCACGTCAGATGATCGTCCGACTCTTCCCAGCGCTCGGCCAGATCGGCCTGCAGTTTCGACGGGTCGGCACTGCCCGGCGGAAAACGGACCAGACCGTTGAACACCTGACTGAGCAACATGGAATCGAACCCGGTCGCACGATGCAGATCCAGCGTCTGAATATCCGACGTACCAATACCAACCTGCAACGCTTGTGCATGCGTGACCGATGCCAGCATGACACCCGCACCCATCAACACACCGGCCATCAGTGATTTGAGTTTCATTGTTTCCCCCAAGGGTTTGATTATTGGATCTACAACCAGTACTCGCTCTGCCACAACGGCAAGTCCTGTCCCTCACCTGCATTCTTTGCATTCTCATAAACCCGATAGCCGCTCATCACGTCATAGAGCGCCATGCCGCGCGCAAAATAGACAATGATGTCGTCATCGCTGCGACGGCCCGCCGAATCGCCAACGATCACACCGCCGATATCCACCAGCTTGTCTTCGGATGTCACGCCTTCAGCCACCAGACATGCGGGCGTCATCGTGGTGCGCTCCATCACCAGATCGGAGTTGGTGAACATCGCATCGGCGCGCTCGAACACTTCGTACTTCGCATCCCAGAGCGAGAGGTCGACGAACAAGGCACCTTTTTTCAGCCAGTCGTATTCGATGTAGGCCGCCTGCTTGTTCTGCACGCTGGTAGCCGGCACGATCACGTCTGCGTCGGCAATGGCTTCGCGTGCCGAGGCGCAGACCACGATCTCGACATTCAGTTGTCTGGAGAACTTGTCGGCAAAGCGCTGCGCGCGTGCGGTGTCCAGGTCATACACATACACCTTGCGCAATTCGGGCATGACTTCGGCCGTCGCCATGAGCGCGGCCTGATTGACGGGCCCCACGCCCAGAAAGCATGCCGTGGTTGCCTTGCTCGAACGCAGGTACTTCACGCCCAGTGCGCCCAGGGAACCCGTACGCATGCAGCTGATCAGCATGGCGTCCATGACGGCCAGTGGATAACCGCTCTCAGGATGCAGGATCGTGATCAGGCCCGACGCCCGCGGACCATATCCGTTTTTGATGTTGTCCGGATTGCTCGGAATATTCTTGATCGCCACTTTCTTCACACCATCGTCATCCAGATATCCGGCGTGAATGTTTGCGCGCTTCTTGCTTGGGTAACCGACAAAACCGCCTTTCAGAACGGCGGGATCGACGTCCCAAAAGAGTGTTGCAGTAGGTGCCTCGATCGCCTTGCCCTGATAGGTCAAGACCACGGTTCTTTCGACATCATTCACGGTAGCGGCGACATCGTCGGCACCGTGCTTGATCGCATCTTCCTGACTGAGATAAATAAAATTGGCTGAACTCACAACATGCTCCGAGATGGCGAAACAAGAAACGGCCCATCAGGGCCTGGAAAAAGGCTCACAAAGGAAAATGGCAGGCCACTTTGCGTGTCAGCGAACCCGCAACGGCGCTTGTCCTGGGTATCTCCTGACGACAGACATCCTGGGCCCGTGGGCAGCGCGGATGAAAGGCACAGCCTGGCGGCGGATTTGCCGCAGAAGGAAGATCCTGCGCATGGGTGATCAGTTCGATACGCCGCGTGGGATCCGGCACTGGCGAGCTGTCTCGCAACAATCTCGTGTAAGGATGTTTGGGATCGTCCAGCAGTTCCCGCGTCGGCCCCGACTCAACGATGCGCCCGAGGTACATCACGTTGGTCAACGAGCAGAAATTGCGTATGACTCCAAGGTCGTGCGAGACGAACAGGAACGACAAGGATCGGGTCGTTTTCAGTTTCTGCAGCAATTGCAGGATCTGCGCCTGGACCGACACATCCAGTGCCGACACGGGTTCGTCGGCCACGATGAAGTCCGGCTGCAGGATCAAGGCGCGCGCAATGCCTATGCGTTGGCGCTGGCCTCCCGAGAACTCGTACGCGTGACGCTCCAGATGCTCGACCGGCAACCCGACCTCTTCCATTGCGGCCTGGACACGCGCACGAATTTCCGCCGCGCTTCCCATGCCGTGGACATGCAAAGGCTCTTCGAGCGTCTGACGAATGGTGCGCAATGGGTTCAACGACGCGTAGGGATCTTGAAAGACCAGTTGAGCGCGCCGGCGATACTGGCGCAAAGCGTCTGCGGACAGCGCACGCACATCGATGCCGTCGTGCACCACACGTCCGGCATCGGGCTCTACCAGTCGAAGAATGGCACGTGCCACCGTCGATTTTCCGCAGCCCGACTCGCCCACCAGTCCCACAGACACGCCTTTGGGAATGCTGAGCGACACATCGGCAATGGCCCGTACCACCTGTTTTTTACGCCCCAGCCACCCGCCGCCACTGACGTAGTGCTTGCGCAGATTCTCCACCACGACATGATCGACCTCTGTCATCGGCTGATTCATACAACCTCCGGATTGCGTACAAAACAGCGCACGCTGTGGCTGGCATCGTCAGTCAATGCAAATAACGCAGGCGATTCCTGAACACAGCGGTCGATCGCAAGCGGACAACGATTCGCGAATGCACAACCCTTGGGCATGGCACGAATCTGCGGAACAGTTCCTGCAATGGGCTTGAGGCTCTCGCTATCCTGATCGACACGTGGCATCGCGGCCAGCAAGGCTTCCGTATAGGGATGAACAGGCCGTGCAAAAAGTGCATCCACCGACGCCAGTTCGACGATCTCTCCGGCATACATGACTGCGACACGATCAGCGATCAACGCCACAACACCCAGGTTATGGGTGATGAACACCATCGCCATGTCATGCTCGGCCTTCAGCGCATTGAGCACGCCCAGCACTTGTGCCTGGATCGTCACATCGAGTGCTGTCGTGGGCTCATCGGCCAACAGGACTTTCGGTCGACAGGCAATCGCGATGGCGATCATCACTCGCTGGCGCATGCCGCCAGAGAATTGGTGCGGAAAATCGTTCATGCGACTCGCCGCGGACGGAATGCCTACCTGCATCAGTATTTCCAGCGCACGTGCCTGCGCCTGCTTCCAGGACACATTTTCGTGTGCACGTATGGACTCGGCAATCTGTTCGCCGACGCGCATCGTGGGATTCAACGATGTCATCGGCTCCTGGAAAATCATGGCCACGTCATTACCGCGCACCTGGCGCATGGCGCGCGAGCTCAGCGTCACCAGATCGCGTCCATCGAAGAGCACCTGCCCTGCCCCGATACGGCTGAATTTCTCCGGCAGCAGGCCCAGGATGGAAAGCGCCGTCATGCTCTTGCCGCTTCCCGACTCACCCACGATGGCGAGCGTCTCATTGGCACCGACTGTGAAGGACACATCACGCACCGCTGCGTGCCATTGGCCGTTGATCAAGAATTCGGTGCGCAGTCCGCGAACATCCAGCACGGGCACACCCTTCTTCGATGTATCCCCAGGACGTTTCGCCTGATGGTTGAAGGAGTTCATCGATCAGCCCTTCCTGTACTTGGGATCAATGGCATCACGCAGCGCATCACCCAGGAGATTCAGCGCCAATACCGTCAACAACACAGCCAGACTCGGAAAGACCGACAGCCACCATGCGTCCAGAATGTTCTCGAACCCCTCGCGTATCATCCCGCCCCATGTGGCCGTGGGCGGCTTCACACCTAGTCCGATAAAACTCAGGGACGCCTCGGTACGGATGGCGGTCGCCATCCAGAGAGAACCCATGACCAGAACATCGGCGATCAGATTCGGCAGGATATGTACGCCCATCAATCGTGCGGGCCCGAAACCCAGCAGCCGTCCTGCTTCGATGAATTCACGTTCCTTCAAGGCCAGGGTGGGTGCGCGCGCCAATCGGACGAACGGCGCAAGTTCCGTGAGTGCAATGGCAATGATGAGATTCTCGATGCTGGCACCCAGTACTGCGGCGACCATCAGCCCCAGCAGCAACGACGGAAAGGACAACATGACATCGACCACCGCCATCACCAGTTGATCGAACTTGCCGCCGATATACCCGGACAACACACCTATGAGCGTGCCCAGCGTCATGGCAATCAGAATGGAAACAAATCCCACCAGTAGCGACACACGCGCGCCATAAATGATGCGCGAGAGCACGTCCCTGCCATAACTATCCGTGCCCAGCAGATATTCTGCCGATGGCGGCATCAGACGACTGGCAATATTCTGATCCAGAGGATCGTAAGGTGCGATCAAAGGTGCGAACACTGCAGCAGCAGTGATCACCAACAGTATCGACAGGCCCAGCCATCCTGCGAAGCCACTGCGACACATCAGGCGCCAGGATTTTTCGGGAAGTGACATCAAGGCTGTCATGATTTATCTCCCCATCCGTACGCGAGGATCGACCACGCCATACAGCAGATCAGTGAGCACGTTTGCCAGGACGATGAATGCTGCGAACAGAATCATCAATCCCTGCAGCAGCGTGTAATCCCGCGTATTCAACGCGCCCAGAATCAGCCTGCCCATTCCCGGACGGTTGAAGACGATTTCAGTCAGCACGGCATTACCGATCAGCGTTCCGAAATACAGTCCCACCACCGTGATGATCGGCAGCAAGGCGTTGGCCAAGGCATGTCGTGTGATGAAGCGCAGCGGATGGATACCTTTCGCCCGTGCCGTGCGGATGTAGTCCTCTCCCAGCACCGTCAACATGGACGTTCGGGTCACACGCGCCACATAGGCACTCATGATGAAACCCAAGGTACAGACCGGCAGCACCAGGCCAAGGAGCTTGTCGCCCAGGCCTGATCCAAGGGGAATGACCGGAAACCATTGCAACTGGATAGCAAACACGAGCAACAGCAGGATGCCACCAACGAATGCCGGCAACGATAGTCCGACAAGTGACACCATACGACCGATGTAATCAGGCCATGCTTGCCGGTAGACAGCAGCCACTACCCCCATCGGCAAACCAAACAGCGTGCCGAAAAGCATTGCGCCTGCAGCAAGTTCGAGCGTGCTGGGCAACACCCGCAAAGCCTCGTCGAGCACAGGCCGGTCTGTTACCAGTGATCGCCCCAGGTCGCCTTTGAAAGTCTCCAGCAGGAAATCGGTGTATTGACGCCAGAGCGGCAAATCCAGCCCCAGCTTTGAGCGCAACGCTTCAAGTGACGCCGCACTCGCCTGGTCACCGAGAATGACCGTGGCG
>JAEYZR010000307.1 GCA_023427945.1 Pseudomonadota bacterium
TTCGCCGCTGGAGGCCGGCTGGGCGTGCCAGTGAGGCTGGGCCCAATTCAACGTCTTGTCGATCAGTGCGCGGCCGGCCGGGTCGAGCTCCGCACAGACGGCCTCGTACCAGACAGCATCAAACACACCTGAAGGAGAAAAATCCGGTTCACTCGACATGACTGAAAGCATGACCAATCGGGATAGCGACACTCTACACTACGCACGGGGCAGGTTTCGCTCGATATATAGGAAGGAATGACCAATGGTTCTGGACTGGATCACCGGCCGACACGCACGCGGCCAGGCCGTGGCGGCAGTACATGACCGTATTCCGGATGCGCTGTGGGCCGACACACTGGCCACCTACCCTTTCCTGGCGGTTCTCGATGGGCAGGAAAAGACCGCGCTGAAACAGCGCACCGCGTGGCTGCTCGCGCACAAGACCTGGAACGGCGCGCAAGGCGTGGTGCTCGATGACGCCAAGCAATTGGCGATTGCCGCCCAGGCGGCACTGCCCATCATGCATCTGCCCCCTGATCTATATGCCGGATGGGAGGAAATCATTGTCTACCCGGGCGGGTTTCTCATCGAGCGCGAACATGTCGATGAGTCCGGCGTGGTGCACGAGTATGCCGAGTCGGCCTCAGGCGAAGCCTGGGATGGCGGCCCGCTCATTCTGTCGTGGGAAGACGCCCTGGCCCAGCATGGCGGCTACAACGTCGTCATCCACGAGTTCGCGCACAAACTGGACCTGAGCACTGGCTTTGCCGATGGCGTGCCCGATCTTTCCGCCCATCCGATGATCGACAACAGGAACTGGCGTCAGGTGCTGGACAAAAGCCTGGACACCTTTCGCGACGCGCTGGATCATATCGAGGCCTGCATCCCCGCCGACGTGGACCCGGAAAGCCCCGAGGCCGACCAGTGGTATGACCAACTGCCGTTAGACCCTTACGCCGCCACCGACGAAGCCGAATTCTTCGCAGTCAGCTCAGAACACTTTTTCGCCGATCCACAACCGATGGCCTCCCTGCTGCCCCAATGGTATGCCCTCCTGGCGGCTTACTACCGCCAGGACCCGCTGGATCGCGCAGCCCGCGCTCAGTCGCCCGAGCTGCCATGACGGCTCGTCTGCTGATCGTCTGGCACTCGCGCACCGGTGCCGCCCGACAGATGGCGCAGGCCCTGGCCGAGGGCGCCAGACGCGCCGCCCAGGAATGCGAGGCGCCCATCGATGTCACGCTGCGCCCTGCCCTGCAGGCCAGCGCCCAGGACGTGCTGAATGCCGATGGCTATCTGTTCTGTGCCCCTGAGAATCTGGGCGCACTCAGCGGCGAGATGAAAGCGTTTTTTGACCGACGCTACTACGATGCCCTGGATCGCATCGCCGGACGGCCTTATGCGCTGGCCATCAGCGCAGGCTCGGATGGGCAAGGTGCCGTGGCTCAGGCCAGCAGGATCTGCACGGGCTGGCGGCTGTCGAAGATAGCCGAGCCGATCATCCTGTCGTTTTCAGCCCAGACACCCCAGGCCATTCTGGCGGAAAAAACCTTGAGCGATGCCCAGCGTGAAGCCTGTGCGACGCTGGGCGGCCTGATGGCGGGCACCCTGCTGCTGGCCGCGTGATCCGCGACACCATGAAAAACGCGCCTCGGTGATGCACCGGGCGCGCTGAGGCGATGCGAGCGTGAACGGAATCAGCCGACCGCTGCCGTCACCACGATCTCGACTTTCCAGTCGGGGTTGACCAGCTTGGCCTCGACGGTCGCGCGGGGAGGCGCATTGCCGGCGGCAACCCAGCCGTCCCAGGCTTCATTCATGCCCGCCACATCCTTCAGGTCGGCAATGAAGATCTGCGCCATGAGGATACGGCTCTTGTCGGTGCCGGCTTGTGCAAGCAAGCGATCGATGGTCGCCAGCACTTCGCGGGTCTGACCGACGATATCCAGTGTGGGCGTATCGGGGATCTGACCTGCCAGGTAGGCCACGCCGTTGTAGACGGCCATGTCCGACAGACGCTTTTCAACGTTGACGCGTGTGATGTTGCTCATACAAATCCTTTCGGTTGAGATTCAGGAAATAAAGCGGAATGACTGATTGGCGCGATCAGGCGGGCGGCAGATCGAAAACCTGGCGCAGGTAGGCCAGATAGGCAGGATCGTCGCACATGGTTTTCTCGGGCGCATCCGACACCTTGGCTACCGGCTGCCCGTTGCAACGGACCATTTTCATGACGATCTGCAGAGGCTCATGGCCCAGATCGTTGGTCAGATTGGTGCCGATGCCAAACGAAATCTTGCATCGCCCTGCAAAACGTTGTGCCAGTTCGATGGCGCGCGGAATCGTCAGGCCGTCGGAAAACACCAGCGTCTTGGTACGCGGATCGACCCGATTGGCCATGTAGTGGCCGATCATGCGCTCGCCCCAGACAAAGGGGTCGCCGGAGTCGTGGCGCGCCCCGTCGAACAGTTTGCAGAAATACATGTCGAAGTCACGCAGGAAGGCGTTCATTCCGTACACGTCGGACAGGGCAATGCCCAGATCGCCCCGGTATTCCTTGGCCCAGACGTCCAGCGCGTAGACCTGGGAATCGCGCAATCGCGGGCCCAGTGCCTGGCAGGCCTGCAGGTATTCGTGGCCCATCGTGCCCAGCGGCAGCACCCCCAGTTCCTTGGCGAACCACACGTTGCTGGTGCCCGCGAAATGAGTGCCCATCTGGGCTTTCATGGTATTGATGACTTCCTGATGCCAGGCCTTGGAAAAGCGCCGGCGAGTGCCGTATTCGGCCACGCGGAAGTCCGCCAGTGCGGGATCGTCGACCACCAGTTTCATCTTCGACTGCAGGCGCCTGCGGCCTTCGTCCCAGGCCAGCCTGGCGCCGGTATTGCGGAAATACACTTCGTTGACAATGGCCAGCACCGGGATTTCGAACAGGATGGTGTGCAGCCAGGGCCCTTTCACACTGATGTCGATCTCGCCGTCGACCTTGCCTTCGGTCAGTTGCAGGCACCGCTCGGGCAGGTGGAACAGACCGAGAAAATCGACAAAATCGCTTTTGATGAAACGCAGCGAGCGCAGATAGGTGAGTTCTTCGGCAGTGAAGCGCAACTGGCACAGGGAATGGATTTCCTCGCGGATTTCTTCCATGTAGGGCCGTAAATTCACGCCAGGAGTACGGCACTTGTACCGGTACTCAACCTGCGCTGCCGGGAAGTGGTGAAGCACCACCTGCATCATGCTGAATTTATATAAATCAGTGTCGAGTAACGAAGTAATTATCATTTGATCACGTCTGCCTTTGCGCCACATTATCACAGGGCAGACGCCCCTGGCATGGTGCATATAACCTGCCGCCCTACCTCAGGGAGGGTTTATGAGTGGCGGTAATGCTTAAACGGGTAAAATCCCGGCTTGGTCGTTAGTATGCCCCGGAGTAGCGTATGACTCATGTAGTCACCGAAAACTGTATTAAATGCAAATTCACTGATTGCGTGGACGTATGCCCAGTGGATTGTTTCCGTGAAGGTCCCAATTTCCTGGTGATCGATCCCGACGAATGCATCGACTGTGCGGTCTGCATTCCCGAATGCCCGGCCAACGCGATCTTTGCCGAAGAAGACGTGCCCCAGGATCAAATGGCCTTCATTGCGCTGAACGCCGAACTGTCACCCACGTTCACCAGCATCAGCCGCGCCAAGAAGCCTTTGCCCGACGCGGACGACTGGAACGGCAAGCCGGACAAACTCGCCCTGCTCGAACGCTGATCCCGGCCAATGCCAGACACGAAAAAATATACCCGCCAGACAGTCCTGTCCGTTCATTCATGGGTGCAGGACAAACTGTTCTCCCTGTCCTGCACACGCGATGCCGACTTCACGTTCGAGGCGGGCCAGTTTGCCCGCCTGGGGCTGCCTGCCGCCGACGACCCGCATGCCGAGCCGACCATCTGGCGTGCCTACTCCATGGTCTCGGCCCCCCGGCAACCCGCTCTCGAGTTCTACTCGATCGTCGTACCCGATGGCGAGTTCAGCGGTCGTCTGGCTGCCCTGAAGCCGGGTGACGCGCTGTATGTCGACAGAACGGCATTCGGTTTCCTGACCCTGTCGCGCTTCGAAGGCGGCGGCGATCTCTGGCTGCTGGCGTCGGGTACGGGCTTATCGGCCTTTCTGGCCATGCTGCGCGATCCGCGAACGCTGCAGTCCTACGACCGGGTCATTGTGGCTCACGGCGTGCGCCAGGCATGCGAGCTGGCCTACCGTGACGAAATCGAATCGCTGCGCGCCCAGTGGGCGCTCGAACCTGGGCTTCCCGAACTGGTCTACTTGCCGATTGCCACGCGTGAAACCCTGCCCGGCATGCCACAGGCCCGCCTGACGACACTGATCGAATCAGGCGACCTGGAAAAACTGGCAGCTGTCGCACTGGACCCCTCTCGTGCAAAAGTCATGCTTTGCGGTAATCCGGCCATGCTGGCCGACGCCCGCAAACTGCTGGCCGAACGGGGGTTTGCGCCCGGTCGTCGCGGCATCCCGGGCAACCTGGCGGTCGAGAATTACTGGTAGTCATCCATGAAGGCTGTCTGGCCGATCTTGCATTGAGGATCACACATGCTTTATGAGCTCCACGAAATGCAGCGCGCGTTCCTCACGCCGCTGGCCGCCAGCATGAGCTGGGCAACGCAGTGGTATTCCCATCCGTTCAGTCCGCTGGCTTATGCACCTATGGCACGGGAAATCGCGGCCGGCTATGAGCTGTTTCACCGCCTGGGCAAGGATTACGGCAAACCCGCCTGGCAATTGCCCACCACGCCGATCGATGGCCGCGAGGTGGCCGTCACTGAACGCACGCTGGTCAGCCGGCCGTTCTGCAACCTGATCCATTTCGAGCGCGACCTGCCCGATGCGAAGGATCCGAAAGTGCTCGTGGTGGCGCCGCTCTCGGGCCATCACGCCACGCTGCTGCGCGACACGGTGCGGGCCCTGCTTCCGCGCCACGACGTCCATGTGACCGACTGGCTCGATGCCCGCATGGTCCCCTTGAGTGCGGGACCGTTCCATCTGGACGACTATGTCGAGTATGTGCAGGACTTCATCAGGCAACTGGGGCCCGACCTGCACGTGATTTCGGTATGCCAGCCGACGGTGCCCGTACTGGCCGCCATTTCTTTGATGGCCGCCGAAAACGATCCCTGTCTGCCACGCACCATGACCATGATGGGTGGCCCGATCGACCCGCGCGAGGCCCCTACCGAGGTCAACAAGCTGGCCATGACCAAACCGTATGCCTGGTTTGAAGATCAGTTGATCTACCGCGTTCCTGCACGCTACCCCGGCGTCGGACGCCGGGTCTATCCGGGCTTTCTGCAGCACGCCGGGTTCGTGGCCATGAACCCCGATCGGCACATGAGTTCGCACTACGACTTCTATCGCGATCTGGTGCGTGGCGACGACGAGGATGCCGAATCGCACCGCCGTTTCTACGATGAATACAACGCCGTGCTGGACATGCCGGCCGAGTATTACCTGGACACCATACGCATCGTCTTTCAGGAATATCAATTGCCGCGCGGCGTCTGGAAAGTGCGCGGCAAGCGCGTCGATCCCTCCGCCATCAAGACAGTGGCGCTTTTGACCATCGAGGGCGAGCTCGACGACATCTCCGGGCAGGGCCAGACGCGCGCGGCCCACACGCTGTGCACCCAGATTCCCGCCCAGCGCAAGGAACACTACACAGCGATGGGCAGCGGCCACTACGGCATCTTCTCGGGCAGACGCTGGCGCGAGACGATATGCCCGCACATCGCAGCGTTCATGCGGGCCCACGCGTGATGCACACTGACCTCACCCTGGTCGAGCGGCTCGACGCCGAACTGCCGCAGACGCAATGCACCCAATGCGGCTACGACGGTTGCCGGCCCTACGCTCAGGCCATGGCGGATGGGGTGGCGGCCACCAACCGCTGCCCGCCTGGCGGGCAAGGTGGAGCGGTGGCCCTGGCCGAGGTGCTGAACACCGCCGTCCTGCCCCTGGACCTGACACGCGGTTTGCCACAGCCTCTGCGTGTGGCGGTCATCGATGAAGCCCACTGCATCGGCTGTACCCTGTGCCTGGTGGCCTGTCCCGTCGATGCCATCGTAGGCGCCAACAAACGCATGCACACGGTACTGGCAGATGTCTGTACGGGTTGCGACCTGTGCGTGGCCCCCTGTCCGGTCGATTGCATCGACATGGTTCCTGCACAGCGCGCATGGACCAGCGCCGACGCACGCGTGGCCCGGCAGCGCCATCAACGGCGCAACAGCCGGGTGCAGCAAGAAAAAGCCGTGTTGTCCGCGCCTGTCGCTCCGCCCGAGGCCGAGCCCATCAAGCAGGCGGTCATCACCGATGCGCTGGCGCGTGCCCGCGCGCGGCGTAACAGCCGGACGCGTTAGTGTCGTGAACCAAGCCAAACGCCACGCCATTTTCACGCGCCTGCGCGAAGCGAACCCGCACCCGCGCACCGAGCTGGAATATGCCACGCCATTTCAGTTGCTCATCGCGGTCCTGCTCTCGGCACAGGCCACCGACAAGTCGGTCAACCTGGCCACCCGCAAGTTCTTTCCCACGCATGGCACCCCTGAAGGCATTCTCGAGCTGGGCGAGGCCGGGCTGACCGATGCGATCAGAACCATCGGCCTGTTTCGCACGAAAGCAAAGAATACGCTGGCAACCTGCCGCATTCTGGTCGAACAACACGGCTCCCAGGTGCCGCAGACCCGCGAAGCCCTGCAGGCCTTGCCGGGGGTCGGCCGCAAGACCGCCAACGTCGTGCTGAATACCGCGTTCGGGCAACCCACCATGGCGGTGGACACCCATATCTTTCGCGTGGCCAACCGCACAGGCATTGCTCCCGGCAAGAATGTGCTGGATGTCGAACTCAAACTCGAACGCGTGATACCGCGTGAGTTCCTCGTCGATGCTCACCACTGGCTGATTCTGCACGGACGCTACGTCTGTGTGGCACGCACGCCGAAATGCCCGCAATGCGGGATCTCCGACCTGTGTGAGTTCAAGCAGAAGACCCAGGCGAAATGAGCGGATGTCAGCCTCATGACAGGTCTTCTGGCATTCCCTGCCGCCCCGTAGAGCCATCCTAATGTAAAACCCGCATAGAATTTTTCAATCGCCCTGCGCATACTCGCCGCAATACAAAAGCAAACACGCGGCATGCGGATATGGACGAGACAATTCTGGAAACTCGAGGAATGACCAAGGCTTTCCGCGGCTTCGTGGCCGTGGACGACGTCAACCTCAAAGTTCGTCGCGGAGAAATCCATGCGCTGATCGGCCCCAATGGCGCAGGAAAAACAACTTGTTTCAATCTATTGACCAAGTTCCTGCCTGTCACCCGGGGGACCATCCTTTTCAACGGCACCGACATCACGCGCACCGGTCCGGCGCAGACCGCCCGCGCCGGCATCATTCGCTCCTTTCAGATATCGGCCGTGTTTCCGCACCTGACGGTGCTCGAAAACGTTCGTATTGGACTGCAGCGGGAAACGGGGCTGTCCTATCATTTCTGGCGTAGCGACCGCGTATTGCGAAAGCTGGACGACCGTGCGCGCGAGCTGCTCGAACTGGTGGACCTGGGCAGCTTTGCCGAACAGACCACGGTCAACCTGCCGTATGGTCGCAAACGCGCACTCGAAATCGCCACGACCCTGGCGATGGATCCGACGCTGATGCTGCTGGACGAGCCCACTCAGGGGATGGGCCATGAGGATGTCGATCGCGTCACCCGGCTGATCAAGAAAGTGTCGGCGGGAAGAACGATTCTCATGGTGGAACACAACATGAACGTCGTGTCTTCGATTGCCGACACGATCACGGTGCTGGCCCGGGGAGCCGTGCTGGCCGAGGGCCCTTACGCCAGCGTTTCACGCAATCCCGCGGTAGTCCAGGCCTACATGGGCACGGCCAACACTGAATTGCAGGGAGCCCACGCATGAGCGAGACCGCACTGGACATCAAGAATCTGCAGGCGTGGTATGGCGAGTCGCACATTCTGCACGGTGTCGATCTGCATGTCGGACGCGGTGAAGTCGTCACCTTGCTCGGCCGTAACGGTGCAGGCCGGACCACCACGCTGCGTGCCATTCTGGGTCTGACCGACACACGCTCCGGCTCGGTGCGCATCCAGGGCACGGAAAGCATCGCCATGCCCACGCACCGGATTGCGCATCTGGGGCTGGGTTACTGCCCGGAAGAACGCGGGATTTTCGCCAGCCTGTCATGCGAAGAGAATCTGCTGCTGCCCCCGCCCGTGGGTGCATTGGGCGGGGGCATGTCGCTGTCCGAAATCTATGAAATGTTCCCCAACCTGCTCGAGCGCCGACATTCTCCCGGCACCCGCCTCTCGGGCGGCGAACAACAGATGCTGGCCGTCGCGCGCATTCTTCGCACCGGTGCGAACCTGCTGCTGCTGGACGAAATATCCGAGGGACTGGCTCCGGTCATCGTGCAGGCGCTTGCGCGCATGATCACCACTCTCAAAGAGCGCGGCTACACGATCGTGATGGTCGAACAGAATTTTCACTTTGCAGCACCGCTTGCCGACCGCTTCTACGTCATGGAACACGGCCGGATCGTCGAAAGCTTCGACGCTCAGGCACTCTCAGAAAAGCAGGAAACGCTTAACGAGCTTTTGGGCGTCTGATCCGACTGCCCCTACCCCAATCGTCCTATTACCCGTCAGGCCGAGGAGACAACCATGAAAAAAACCCTACTGAGTGCTGCCATTGCAGCAGCTGGCTTGACTGCCGCCGCTGCCTACGCCCAATCCACGGGCATTTCCGATGATGTCATCCGCATCGGCTTCATCACCGACATGTCTGGCGTCTACTCCGACATCGACGGGCGCGCCGGTGTGGAGGCGATCCGCATGGCGGTGGCCGATGCCGGTGGCGAAATCAACGGCAAGAAAATCGAAGTCCTCTCGGCAGACCACCAGAACAAGGCAGACGTCGCATCGGCCCGTGCACGCGAATGGTTCGACCAGCAAAAACTCGACGTGCTGATCGGCGGCACGAACTCGGCAACCAGCCTGGCGATGGCGGCCGTCGCAGCGGAAAAGAAAAAGCCCTTCATTGCAGTGGGTGCGGGTTCCTCGGACCTCACCAACGCCCAGTGCTCGCCCTACACCGTCCACTATGCCTATGACACGGTCGCGCTGGCGCGAGGCACGGGTTCGGCCGTGGTGAAAGATGGCGGTAAAAGCTGGTTCTTCCTGACCGCCGATTACGCATTCGGCCATGCGCTGGAGCGTGACACGGCGGCTGTCGTGAAAGCCGCTGGCGGCAAGGTGAACGGCACGGTGCGTGCACCGCTGGGTGCTTCGGACTTCTCCTCCTTCCTGCTGCAGGCACAAGCGTCCGGCGCACAGATCCTGGGTCTGGCCAACGCGGGCGGCGATACGGTCAATTCGATCAAGGCGGCCAACGAATTTGGCGTGACCCAAAGCATGAAGATGGCAGGCCTGCTCATCTTCATCAACGATATCCACTCGCTGGGTCTGCAAGCCACTCAGAATCTGTACCTGACCGATAGCTGGTACTGGGATCAATCCGACGCAGCCCGTGAGTGGTCGAAGAAGTTCGAAGCCAAGGTCAATCGCAAGCCATCGAGCCTGCAGGCTGCCGACTATTCCTCGGCAGCCTTTTACCTGAAGGCCGTGAAGGCCACCGGTACGGACGATGCCGATACGGTCATGAAGTGGATGAAGTCCAACAAGGTGGACGACTTCTATGCAACGGGCGGTTATGTGCGCGAAGACGGCCGCATGGTGCACGACATGTTCCTGATGCAGGTCAAGACACCGCAAGAGTCCAAAGGCCCGTGGGATTACTACAAGATGGTCGCCGCGCTGCCGGGTGACGACGTCTACACCAAGCTCTCGGAATCGACCTGCAAACTGATCAAAAAATAAGTCATGACTGATTTTTTCGGGATCCCTCTGCCTGCATTGATGGGGCAGTTGCTGCTGGGTCTGGTCAATGGCTCCTTCTACGCCATCCTGTCGCTGGGCCTGGCAGTCATCTTCGGCTTGTTGAACGTCATCAACTTCGCACATGGCGCGCTCTACATGATGGGCGCGTTCATGGCGTGGCTCGGGTTGAACTACCTGGGCCTGAACTACTGGGTCATGCTGGTGGTCGCGCCGATCGTGATCGGTGCGTTCGGCATCGTCATCGAACGCCTGCTGATGCGCCATCTGTACAAGCTGGATCATCTGTATGGCCTGCTGCTGACGTTTGGCCTCACCCTGCTGCTCGAAGGCGTGTTTCGCAGTTTCTTCGGGGTGTCAGGGCAACCCTATCCGACGCCTGACGCATTGCGCGGGGCAACCAACCTGGGATTCATGATCCTGCCCAACTATCGGGCCTGGGTCGTCGTGGCGTCGATCACGGTGTGTCTGCTCACCTGGATCATCATCGAGAAAACCCGCCTGGGCGCCCTGCTTCGTGCGGGCACCGAGAACCCCAAACTGGTTGAATCCTTCGGGGTCAACGTGCCGTTGATGGTCACGCTGACCTACGGATTCGGCGTGGGGCTCGCGGGGTTTGCCGGCGTGCTTGCCGCGCCTATCCTGCAGGTCTCTCCCCTCATGGGCTCCAACCTGATC
>JAEYZR010000368.1 GCA_023427945.1 Pseudomonadota bacterium
GATACAATAGGCGGCTCCTTACGGGGTGTAGCTCAGTCTGGTAGAGCGCTACGTTCGGGACGTAGAGGTCGCAGGTTCGAATCCTGTCTCCCCGACCATCTGATGGTCACAATCAAGCCTGGAAGACGTCACTGTCCTCCAGGTTTTTTTGTGCCTGGCGATTGGCAGGCCGGGTAGCGGCTGCGGATCTCCCCTTCGCAGCTGCCTGTGTAGCGGTAGCCCTTCCCCAGCATGCACCGTTGTGCCGCGTAGAGCTTGTCGCGTGAAAGATTGGCGGTTTCCTCACCCGTGGCACCTTGCCGGTCTGGGGAAATGTTCCCACTGCGTTGGCCGCCGCAGGCCTGCCAGTCCGTATCTCGCACTAGGGCACCTGCGTCCGGCCTGCTCCAGTCGTGGCCCGGCGGCACCAGCTGCCGGGTTGCGGCAGGGTTTCCATTCATCCACATCCCACCTGCACCACAGGCGGTCAGCCCGAGCAGTATGCCGAGCGCCAACATCGCACGACAGGTGTGCCATTTGGCGGGATACTTGCGACAGATGAATTTCCTACGAACGAACAGCAGCGTCATACGCATCGTAGTCACTCCACCGGAAACCCACGACGCACGAACTCGAACCCCTCGCCCGCCATGCATGCGTCATGGAGCTGGCCCAGCCGGGCGGCGATCTCTTTGCGCCGCTTCTTCTGTGCCGAGGTATGTTCGGCATGCCAGATCTTCGTGATCACGGCGCTCTCCTTGAGAAGCCCAACGTACTCGTCGTCATTTCGCAGGTGCTGGCTGCATTGCTGCCGGGCCAGGTCCGCGTCGGCCTTGCTCGCCCCCGCCTTTCGCCAGTTCTGCCGCGTCGGGATGACGCGAACGGAACCCGCCGGAACAGGCCCCATGTCCGTCACCGCCACCTGCCCCGGTACAGCGGGAGTGCTGGCACATCCTGCAACCGCGAGAAGCACGGTCGCCATCAGCATCGATATCCGTCTGGCCTTCCGGCTCGCGCGAGGGTGCTCATGCACCGACCGTCGATCCCAGGGATCAGGTGCAGCGGTGAACGCAACGCCACGAGGCCGCAGCACGTTCATCGCGACTGGCAGGCGGGGAATCGACTCGCAATATCCCCTGAGCATGACCCGGTGTAGCGGTATCCCTTTTGCATCATGCAGCGCTGGACGTCGTCATTCTTCCGGGTGAGGCGCTGCACGGTTTCGCGCCCGTTGCCACCCTGTTGATCGATGCCGACATTGCCGTTCGCCATGCCGCCGCATGCCACCCACGCCGCCCCCAGTTGCGAGGCATCTGCCGTGCCCGCGGCCCAGCTGTCGCGCTGCGAAGGGGGATTGGCCAAGGCGTCGTGGGTTTTCTTGTCACAGTAGGCGCGCGGCGTCTGCGGGCCGCATAAGCGCCCGTTGCCCGCGGTGCAGCCCGTCATGACCGCTACCGCCATCAGCAGACCGAACCCCGTGCAGCTTCGCCTTCGAACCTGCTTCATGCGTTTCGTCCAGGATGTCCGCAGACGCCTTACTTCTGGCATGCGGGATATTGACTGCGTATATCGCCTTCGCAGGAGCCCGTGTATTGATACCCGCGGGACATCATGCAACGCTGCATGTCGTCGAACTTGCGGCTCATCGCCTGCTGGATCACCGCAGAGCTCGATCCATCCGACGTGGCGACGTTGTAACCGCCGCTGTCCGCCCCGCCACAACCGAGCCAGTCCGCACTGCGGGCCGCGGGGTCATTGCCTGCTTTCTGCCAATGATCGCGCGGTGGAACGATGTTCCTGCCCACGGACGGATCTCCATTCATCCACATACCGCCGATGCCACAACTGGCGAGCATCAACGTTACACAGGCAAGTAAGAGCCTGTTTCCTGCACGCGGGGAACTCATGCTGACGTACCTTTTCTTTGAGGGATTGAGGAGGGATGTCATCGACTGGCACCGGCAAGAATGGAGATCGCGGACCAGACCTGGGGCGGCAGCGCCTTCGCCATTGCGAAGGGAGCCGCCACGGGAATCGCGACGACGGTCCAGCCTTCGTGGAAGGTGGACAGCGCCCATGGACGGCCACGACGTGCATTCCCCTGCTCATCGTACAACCCTGCAAGTTGCCCGCCGATCATGTCATGCGGGCCGGCGAAGTACTCGATCAGCCTGTCCTGCCAGTCTCCTGGCTTGTAGGGGTCGCCTCGCAGCGTCCCTGTCCAGCCTTGGATACCCCCAGTTACGCCGCCCAGTTTCTTGCCTTCCTCCGACGCCAGGTACTGGGCGAGGGTCAATCCCCCCTGTTTATCGTCGAACTGCACGCGTCCCAGCGAATCCAGGGCAAGTGTGCCGTCTGGATTCGTTGCACAGCGGATGCTGCCAGGTCCGCACAGCTGATCCAGGTCCACGCGGGTTCCCCCGATCTTGAACTCATCGCCATCCACACCGGCACTCTTTCCGTGGATGTTGTCCAGTGTCGTCACGCCGTCGGTGACACCCGGGAACAACTGCGAGTTCTTGATCATCTCCTGCCGCATCCAGTCCGCCGCACTGGCCAGCGCCTCCTTGGAGACCGCGCTGGTCGCCGAGCCGGTCACCGCGCCGATCAGGATGTTGAGCATCTTCTCCTGCGTGCGCAGTTCATCGGCTTCAGCCTGCAGCGCAGCCTTCTGCTCCGGCGTGTCGGCGTGTTCGTAACGCTCCTTGATGCTGGCGCCGCGGCTGGCCACATAGCTGCCCACGGCACTGTGCGCCTGCTGGGTGAACGCTGCGCTGATCTGCGCTTCGGCCTGCACCTTCTGCGCGAGCTCCACCGGATCCCAGTTACGGATCAGCCCGTTGGCATCGTCGCCACTGAGCACACCGCGATTGAGGCTGGCCAGGGTGTCGTCGATGCTCTTGCCGGTCTTGGCCAGCTGCGCGTTGCCATCGGTGATGGTCAGCGCGCCTGCGCTGATGCCGCTGCGGGTGGTGCTGGCATCGCTGCCCTTGTCGCTGGCATAGCCGGGTGCGGCGGCGCTGGCATCGTTGCCATAGTTCTGCCACGACCAGCTGCTGCCCTGCCCGGCTGCACCGGTGGACCCAGGCGTGCCGTCGTTGCCACGGCCGCTGTTGCCGCCATTGGACGGGCCGCCTGTGCCGCTCTTGCTGAAGCCGCCGGACAGGCTCAGGCTGCTGGCCTTGTAATCGCTGCGGTTGTCCAGATCGCGCACGCTCAATGTGCTGGTGATCAGCTGGTTGCGACCGTCGGCGATGGCCTGCTCGCTGGAGGCGATCACGCCACCGATCAGATCGGTATTGCCGCCTACGCGCACCTGGTAGCCACCGTCGCCCGCCTTGATCCCGCTCTGCTCGACAACGCTGGCGTAGTCACCATCGACCTTGGTGTTGCCGTAGCTGGCGCTGCCGGAGAAGCCCAAGCCGACCGTGACACTGCCGCCGACACTGGTGTCCTTGCTGTGGAAGGTGGAGGTGTCCTGCAGGCTCTCGATGTTGAGGTCGCCGCCGATATCGGCGATCACCTCGCGGCCGCTGGCCACCGCGCCACGCAGGGTGGTGTCGCCACCGGATTCGAGCACCAGCGTGTTGCCGGCGTTGACGTGGCTGTTGGTCCACTGCACGTCGGTGCCCTCGCCCTTGCCCTTGGAGCCACTGGCGTTGGCGGTGATGCCCGCACTGGCACCGCCGGAGCCGATGCTGATGGCCACGCCGACACCACCGCTGGCCGCGCTGCTCTTGCGATCGGTTTCCTGCGTGTTCTTCGCCGCCAGCAGGGCGATATCGCCATCGGCCCGCAGGTAGGCGTTGTTGCCGGCGTTGATGGTGCTGCCAATCACGGTCAGATCCGAATCCTTGCCCGCGCCCGTGGCACTGATGCGCACGTCGCCGCCCGCGGTGATGCTGGAGCCGGCTGCGTTGTCATGCGTGGTGGTGGTCTTGCTGTCGCTGCGTGCGCCGCCCACGGTGATGGAGATGTTGATGCCGCCCGCCGCGCCCGGATCGGCCTGCACCGCACCC
>JAEYZR010000028.1 GCA_023427945.1 Pseudomonadota bacterium
CCCTATGGCCGCATTGATGAAACTGGCGCCGGTGCTGGCGTGGGCGCTGCTGGCCTTGCTGGCGCTGGGCACGACGGCCATGGCGCTGGCGCAGCGCAAGCGTCAACGGACGCAACTGGCGGCGATCCGCCGGCATTACGCCAAACAAGTGATCTGAGACCCGGGTGGTCCGCGATTACCAAGGGTAATCCCTGATTTGCATACGTATGCAAGGGTCTGAATGTAGGGGTCATGCGCTCGGTGGCAAGCCATTAGCCACTCGATCCGACCTTCTACAACTGTCAGGGACCCCACTATGATCCGATACCTGAAACGTGGTCGCACCGCGGCCGGCAAGACTGAAGACGATGCCAAGATACGCGCGACGGTCGAAGGCATCATTGCCGATATCGAACAGCGTGGCGACGAGGCCGTACGGGAATACAGCCGCAAGTTCGATGGCTGGGAACCTGCCGATTTCCGGCTCTCGCGCGACGAGATCGCCGCTGCGCGCAAGCAGCTTTCCGCACGCGAGATCGAAGACATCGCCTTTGCGCAGAAACAGGTGCGCAACTTCGCGCAGATCCAGCGCGACAGCATGAAGGATGTCGAGGTCGAGACCTATCCTGGTGTCGTGCTCGGCCACAAACACATTCCCGTCAATGCCGTCGGATGCTATATCCCCGGTGGCAAGTATCCCTTGCTGGCATCGGCACACATGAGTGTGCTGACGGCCAAGGTGGCGGGCGTGAAACGCGTGGTGTCCACCGCGCCACCTTTCCAGGGCACGCCGCACCCGCCCTGCGTCCCGCCCATGGACATGGCCGGCGCCGACGAGATCCTGGTGCTTGGTGGCATACAGGGCGTGGTCGCCATGGCGGTCGGCACACCCAGCGTGGCCGGTGTGGACATGCTGGTGGGGCCGGGCAACAGTTTTGTGGCCGAGGCCAAACGGCAACTCTACGGGCGTGTCGGTATCGACCTGTTTGCCGGGCCGACCGAGACGCTGGTGATTGCCGACGACAGCGTGGACGCTGAGTTGTGCGCCGTCGATCTGCTCGGTCAGGCTGAACATGGTCCGACTTCGCCTGCGGTCTTGCTCACCAACAGCGAGGCGCTGGCGCGAGCCACACTGAGCGAGGTCGAACGCCAACTGACCATCCTGCCCACCGCCGAGATCGCCCGCCAGAGCTGGGCCGACTGCGGTGAAGTGATCGTGTGCGACAGCTACGAAGAAATGCTGCAGGTGGCCGACGATCTGGCGTTCGAACACGTACAGGTCATGACGCGCGAACCGGATTATTTCCTCTCCAACATGACCAATTTCGGCGCACTGTTTCTGGGGCCACGCACCAACGTGAGTTTCGGCGACAAGGTGATCGGTACCAACCATACGCTGCCCACCAATCGCAATGCCCGCTACACCGGCGGGCTGTGGGTCGGCAAGTTCCTGAAGACCTGCACCTACCAGCGCGTGCTGACCGATCAGGCCAGCGCCGCGATGGGCGAGTATTGCTCGCGCCTGTGCCATATGGAGAATTTCTCCGGTCATGGAGAGCAGGCCAACATCCGTGTGCGCCGCTATGGCAACCGGCCCGATCTGCCCTGGTATGAACCGGTGAAGGAACAGGCATGATGCACTTGCCTCCAAGTCCCAGCTTCAGGCTGGATGGCAAGCGTGCGGTGGTGACGGGGGGCAGCGGCGGTATCGGCGCCGCAGCTGCGGCCGCGCTGGGCCGTGCCGGCGCACACGTGACTGTGATCGCCAGGCGCCAGGCTGAACTCGAGAACGTCTGCAGCGCGCTGCGTGCCGAGCAGATATCGTGCGAGGCCATCGTGCTGGACGTCACCTGTTCGTCGGACGTGGATGCCGCACTGCAGGCGCACGAGCCCTACGACATTCTGGTGAACAACGCCGGCATGAACCGGCCGGTGCCGCTGGTCGAGCAAACCGATGAAGACATAGACGCGGTATTGGCATTGAACGTGAAGGCGGCGTTCTACATGAGTCGCGCCGTGGCGCGGCGCCTGCTGGCCCGGGGCGGCGGGGGCTCCATCATCAACGTGTCTTCGCAGATGGGGCATGTCGGCAGTGCGCGCCGCGTGCTGTACTGCGCGAGCAAACATGCCATGGAAGGCATGACCAAGGCCCTGGCCTGGGAGCTCGGCAGCGCGGGTATCCGCGTCAATTCGATCTGCCCGACGTTCATCGATACCCCTTTGACCGCGCCCATGTTCGAGAAGGACGGGTTCAGGCAGTGGGTGTGCGATCGCATCGCGCTGGGCCGGGTGGGACAGGTGCAGGAGGTGATGGGGGCGGTGGTGTTCCTGGCCAGCGAGGCGTCCAGCCTGATGACGGGCAGTGCGCTCATGCTCGATGGTGGATGGACCGCAGCATGAAGACCGCGCCGCGTGCCCAGGACGTGGCCGACCTGGCCGGCGTCTCGCAATCGGCGGTGAGCCGCACGTTCACGCCGGGCGCCAGCGTCTCCGAGCCCACGCGCCGCAAGGTGCTGGCGGCCGCGCAGCGCCTGGGTTATCGGCCCAACGCCCTGGCGCGCAGCCTGATCACGCGCCAGAGTCACATCGTCGCGCTGGTGATGAGTTATCTGGAAAACCAGTTCTATCCCCTGGTGATCGAAAAGCTCTCGCAGAAGTTGCAGAAAGAGGGCTATCACGTCCTGATGTTCATCGCCGACGTGGACGAAGGGGCCGATGGGGTGCTGGCCGACATTCTGCAATATCAGGTGGACGGCATCGTGATGGCTTCGGCGATGCTCTCGCGCACCCTGGCCGCCAGTTGTGCCGAAGTGGGTGTGCCGGTGGTGCAGTTCAACCGCGTCTCGGACCTGGGCGGTCTGGCCCGTCACGCCACCAGTTCGGTCACCTCCGACAATGCCACCGGCGGGCGCATGGTGGCTGAACTGCTGCTCGATTGCGGATACCGGCGCATCGCTTTTCTGGCGGGTCTGGAAGACTCTTCGACCAGTCTCGAACGCGAGCGCGGGTTCAACCAGCGTCTGGCTGAACGAGGCGTGCGCGTCACGCACCGTGAGTGCGGCGACTACAGTTTCGAGGGGGCGCAGCAGGCGGTGCGTCGCCTGTATGCCCAAGGCGAGCCGCCCGATGCCCTGTTCGCGGCCAACGACCACATGGCCATTGCGGCGATGGACGTGCTGCGTCTGGAACTCGGGCTGCGCATACCGGAAGACGTAGGCGTGATCGGGTTTGACGATGTGCCACAGGCGGCCTGGGGAGGTTATGGATTGACCACCGTGCGTCAGTGCGTCGAACCGATGGTGGACGCCACGGTCGCCCTGTTGCGCGAACAGATGCGTGGCGAATTGCGTGCGCGCGACATCGTCGTGCCTTGCGTGCTGGTTCACCGGCACACCTTGCGCGCACCCAAAGAATGAAGATCGGCAGGCGTGAGCGCCTGCTTAAACCAACGGAACAAAGGAGACAGGACATGAAAAAGAGAGCCTTGCTGGGCGCATTTGGAATCACCGCCATGCTGGCGCTTGCGCCTTGGGCCCAGGCCCAGACTCAAGCCCAGGCCCAGACCACGTGGCCCGAAAAGACCATCCGGTACATCGTTCCCTTCTCTCCGGGCGGGGTTTCCGACGGCGTGGCCCGCATGCTGGCCGAACAGCTCAGCAAGCAACTCGGCCAGAGTGTCATCATCGAGAACCGGCCAGGGGTGTCGGGCATCGTCGGCACGCAAATGGTGGCGCGCTCCGAGCCCGACGGCTACACCATCATGGGCGGCACCATCACGACTCACGCGGTGAATCCGTTCTTCGTGAAGTCATTGAGCTACGATCCGATCAAGGACTTCGCCCCGGTCGCACTGGTGGGCATGGTCAGCAACGCCCTCGTGGTGCGCGCCGACAGCCGCTTCAACAGCGTGCAGGACGTGATCGATGCGGCACGCGCCGATCCGCAAGGGCTGACCTACGGTACGGCCGGACCGGGCACCTCGCAACACCTGTCCGGCCAGCTGTTCCAGTCCATCAGCAAGACCGAGCTGCGCCAGATCGCCTACAAGGGTGGCTCGCAGTCCATGGTCGATCTGATCGGCGGACAGATCGACATGGTGTTCGAGACCGTGGCGGCGGCCCGTCCCATGATCGACAGCAAGCGCGTGAAAGTGCTGGGCGTGACATCGGCCAGGCCACTGGCGGATCTGCCTGGCGTGAAGCCGCTGGCGGAGTTGGGGGTGCCCGGGTTTGAGATGCAGTCCTGGCAGGGTGTGTTCGCGCCGGCGGGTACGCCCGAAGCCGTGGTGAACAAGCTGGCCGGCGAGATCGCCAAGGCCGTGGCGATGCCGGAGTTCCGTGCGAAGCTCCTGCAGCTGGGTGTCGAGCCCGATGGTCGCGGCAGCGCCGCTTTCACCGAATTCCAGGCCGCCGAGGTCCAGAAGTGGCGTAAGGTGGTGACCGATGCCGGCATCCAGGCCGACTGACGCCGCAAGCCTGCTCGCGCAAGACATGAACAGAATACGGAGACACTCATGACCGATCCCTGCTTTCCCTTGGATGCCCGCCTGCCCGAGCTGCTGCGCGGTACGCGACGCGTGCGCGGCCTGTTCAACGGCATTCCCAGCCCCGCCATCGTCGAGATGTGCGGCTATGCCGGTTTCGATTTCATCATCATCGACAACGAGCATGGCAGCGCCGATTTCGGCATGACCGAACACATGCTGCGTGCAGCGCGCGCCAGCGGCATCGTGCCGGTGGTGCGCTGCTTCGAACATGATCTGCCCCGAGTGCTGGACATGGGCGCCAGTGCTGTGCAGATTCCCATGGTGCAGACGCCCGAGCAGGCGCGTGCGCTGGTGCAACGCGTGTTCTATCCGCCTGTCGGCAATCGCGGCAGCGCCTTCAGCACACGGGCGGCCGGCTATGGCGCGTTCGGGGGCGCCGGCCATACGCAGCGCAGCAACGAAGGGATCAGCCTGATCGTGATGATCGAGACGCCCGAGGCGATCGAGCGGGCCGAGGAGATCGCGGCGGTGCCGGGCGTGCACGCCGTGTTCATCGGCCCCAATGACCTGGCCCACGCGATGGGGCATGGCAGCGACTGGAATGCCGAGCCGGTGCAGCAGGCCATCGAGCGCGGGCTGGCCGCGATCGGCCGGGCGGGCAAGTGCTCGGGCATCATCGCGTTGACGCCCGAAGATGAAGAGAAATATGCCGCTCTGGGCGCGCGTTACTTTGCCAACGTGACGACTGCGGTGATCACCCGGGCGTTGAAGCAGGCGGCGACACCCGAGGGTGCAGGCGTGGTCAGGTACTGAACGCACGCAGGCTGAATGGCGCGATGTCCGTTGCTACAGGAACGCGAACCCCATCGTGCGCCCCTCGTAGTACAGCCCGCCATCCTGCACGATCAGAAAGTCGGCGCGGTGCGAGCCTTCGTTGTGATGCGAGTGCGGCGCACCCGCCGGGGTGACCAGCGTGGCGCCCGGCGACCAGTCGCAGCGCTGGCCGTCCACCCGCGAATAGGCGTGTTCGCCTGCAAGCACCAGCGTGAGCGCAGCCGAGTTGTGCCGATGCGGGGACTGTGACGCCTGAGGGGACAAGGTATTCAGTGACAGCGTGAGAGCCGGCATCAGGTTGCGGCGAGCTTCCTGCGCCTGGCTGGCGAAGACCACCGCGCGGCCGGAGGTACCGGCATCGGGCTGTGTCTGGTGGATCAGTTCGATCTGGTGAGCAATGTCTTCGGACTTGAAGTGAACGGGAGCGTGGTGCGCGTGTGACGTAGCGGGTTGCAGACCGTGGTGGGCGAGCAGGGGTTCGTCGGTGACGACCCAGAGCAGTGCGGGCACTTCGGCGGACGCCGTTATGGCCATGCGTCCCGGCAAGAGCATGACGTCGCCCGCACAGGCGTGCAGCGCCTCGCCCGGCACCTGCACCGTGACGCTGCCTTCGATCACATAGCAGATCGCACCGCTGGTCGTGAAGTCGGCGTGCAGCGTTTCGCCCGGCTGCACGCGTGCGTAGCGCGCCAGCATGAACGGCGTGGTGGCCTGCCATGCGCTGCCCAGCCGGTCGGCCTGATCGCAGGGGTGCCACGCCGTGTGCGGCTGGCTTCGTGCCTCGTCGATGGGGGTGGTGAATATGCCTGCGGGCACCTCGCTCAACGTCACGTTGAACGCATTGGCTGAATTGAAGTAGCGCGCCCGCGCCTGCGCTGCGTTCTCGGTCACTTGCGCGTATTGAACGCCCAGAGCGGCCATCGATGCAGGCCCGGAGCCAGGTTCAGGAACCGTGGATTCACTTCCAGAAGACATAGCGTTTTTCCAGCGTATTGACGATACCGAAGAACACCAGGCTGGCGGCCGACGCCACAAAAATGGCCGACCACACCTGCACGAAATCGATCTGCAGAACGGCCTGGTAGATGGTCCAGCCCAGGCCGCCGGTGGCACCCAGCATCTCGGTGACGATCGCCACGATCATGGCCCGCACCGTGGAGACGCGCATGCCGGTTGCGGTCAAGGGAATGGCGGCGGGAATGCGCAGACGCCACAGAATGGCAGCACGATCTGCGCCGAAGCTGCGCATCAGATCGACAGCCCGCTGGTCGACCCGGTCCAGTCCGGCCAGGGCATGCAGGAAGACTGTGAAGCCTACCGCCAAAGACACCATGACGATCTTGGATTCCGGGCCGATGCCGAACCACAGCAGGATCAGGGGCGCATAAGCGACCACGGGCACAGAGTTCAGGGCCGTGGCCGCAGGTAATGCAAACTTGCGGATCGACGGCAGCATGGTCAGGATGACGGCCAGCGTCACACCGATGAAGGTGCCGAGAAAAAAACCGAAGACCGCTTCCATCAGCGTGATGCGCGCAGCGGCCATCAGGATGACGTGCTGATCGACAATCGCCTGCAGAATGGCCGATACGCTGGGCAAGACATAGGCGGGCAGGTCCAGGCCGCGCGCGGCGATTTCCCAGATTGCGATTAGTCCGATCAGGCCCATCGCCGCACGGCGTTGGGC
>JAEYZR010000047.1 GCA_023427945.1 Pseudomonadota bacterium
GCACACGGCAAGGTGGTGAAGCTGGGTGGACAGTTCTCGGTAGCCGAGGCACGCGTGCTGGACGCCGAAGGCAAGCTGGTTGCCAGCGGACGAGGCGTCTACCTCACGCCCAAACCCACGCTCGCCCAGGGTTGAATCATGGCGGCACTGGATCTTGACCATCTGGTCATCAACACGCGCTTTGACACGCTGGCCGCCGAGGACCTCTTCCGGCAGTTGGGCTTCACGCTCACGCCGCGAGGCCATCATGCCTTCGGTTCGGTCAACCACCTGATGGTGTTTGGCAACGACTACCTCGAACTGATCGGCCTGCCCGAAGAAGGCACGGTGTTGCGCCAGGAAATCCTGGACAGCCCAAGCGGCATCGATGGGCTGGTGTTCCAGGCGCGCGATGCCGATTCAGTGCATACCTGGTTGACCGAACGCGGCCTGCCCATCCAGCCGCTGCACGCCTTCACCCGCCCGGTGCAGATCGACGGCCAGACATTCGACGCCTCGTTTCGTACGGTGCGGTTCCAGCCCGGCTATTTTCCCGCAGGCCGTGTGTACTTCTGCCAGCACGAAACCCCCGAACTGATCTGGCGTCGCACGTGGCAGAAGCATGCCAACCAGGCACGCAGACTGGCTGGCCTGGCCATCGTCAGCGGCGATCCTGCCAACGATGCCGAGAAGTACGCCGATGTGGCGCAAGGCACTGCGGTGCGGGACTCCAACGGCGTGTACCGCATCCACGGCCGCCAGCATGCGCTGGTGGTGTATAGCCACGAGGCATACCAGGCGCGCTACGGCGATCTGGCGTGCGAGCGACGCCCCGCCTTCTTTGGGGCCATCGGCGTGGGAGTGGAATCGCCGGTTCCGCTGCGCGCTGCGCTCCAACGGCTGGGCAGTCGGGTGCAGTACCGCCTGACACCTGGACGCACGACGCTACGCATACCCGAATTCAATACTCTGCTGGATTTTCTCCATGGCGACGACGACCTTTGACGCATTCAATCTGGGCGCGTTGACCCCCACCGGAACCGACCCCGAGCGCTTGGCACTGATTGCGCTTGACGAAGCCGGCAAAGAAACCCGCTACACGTACGGCGAACTCGATCGACAGGCGCAGGCCGTCGCACGTGGTCTCGCTCGACGCCAGATTCATCGCGGGCAGACCATCGCCGTGCTGTCAGCGAACTGCGCCCAGTTTCTGGTGTTGCTGCTGGGTGCGCTGCGCGCCGGCGTCAGCGTGACGCCCGTGAATTACAAGTTTCCAAAAACACTCTCCGACCTCGTGATCGAGGACAGCGGCGCGAGCTGCGTCTTTACCGATGCAGCACGCGCCGCACAAGCGCCTGAGGGGTTGCCCAGCGTGATCTTCGGCGCACAAGGCGACGAAGGCTTCGACGCGTTTCTGGACCCGGGCGTTTTCCCCCCCATCGTTCCTGCACCCGACGAACGCGCATTGCTGCTCTACACATCCGGGTCCACTGGCCGGCCCAAGGGCGTAAGCCTGACGCACAGCAGCCATCTCTGGGTCGTCAAGACACGGCTTGGCGAACAGGATCTGTCGGACCAGCGTTATCTGATCGCGGCGCCCATGTATCACATGAATGCCCTGGCGCTTTGCCAACTGGCGCTGGCCGGCGCCAGCACCATCATCCTGATGCCGCAATTCGACGCGAAGGGATACATCAGGGCCACCAGCCGTTATCGCGCAACCTGGCTGACTTCGGTTCCACCCATGATGGCCATGCTGCTGCGGGAACACGAAACACTGGCACAGGCCGACCTTTCGTCGGTGCAGGTCGTACGCATGGGTTCAGCACCTGTGAGCGAGGCCTTGCTGGCGGCAATCCGTGCGGCCATGCCACACGCCCGCATCGTCAATGCCTACGGCACCACCGAAGGCGGGCCGATTGCGTTCGGGACACACCCCGAGGGTATACCGCAACCCGAACTGTCGATTGGCTACGCTCATGCGCAGGTTCAGGTGCGACTGATCGATGCCAACGGACAATCTGCCGATCAGGGCGTCCTGCATCTGAAAAGCCCTGGCGTCATGGCCGGCTATCACAACCGCCCCGACATAAAAACAGCGATCACGCCTGATGGCTATTACGTGACCGGGGATGTCCTCCGACGCGATGCGCAAGGCTTCTACTACTTCGTCGGGCGCAACGACGACATGTTCGTATGTGGCGGCGAAAACATCTTTCCGGGCGAAGTCGAAAAAGTCCTGGAGACGCATCCGGGCATCGAACAAGCGTGCGTCATCGCAGTTCCCGACGCTATCAAGGGCCACAAGCCGGTGGCGTTTGTCGTGCTCGCCGAAGGCGCTGCGCTGGACGCGGCGGCCATCAAATCATACGTACTGCAGCATGCGCCTGCCTACCAGCATCCCCGCCACGTCTGGATCGTGCCAGCCCTGCCACTGGCCTCCACCGGCAAGGTAGACCGCCACGAACTCAAACGCCGCGCACTTGACGCCATCGCGCAGGTGGCAGCATGACTCACACCGCCATGCTGGAAACACGCGCATTGTCCGTGACCTATCGCACACGGCGCGGCACTATCGATGCACTGCGGGAGATCGACCTGCGCATCGAGCCCGGCGAATTCGTGACCGTGCTCGGCCCCTCGGGTTGCGGCAAGTCCACGCTCCTGAAAATTGCTGCTGGCCTGCTTACCCCCAGCGCTGGCCAGATCATGCTGTCGGGAAAGCCGGTGAACGGTCCTCACGAAGACATCGGCATCGCATTCCAGAAGCCCACGCTAATGCCCTGGAAAACGGTGCTGGGCAACGTGATGCTGCCTTCCCACACGCTGGGCCATGACATGCGCGCAGCGCGCACAAGGGCGCGTGAGCTTCTGGCATTGATGGGGTTGCAGGATTTTGCCGACAACTATCCGAACGAACTGTCTGGAGGCATGCAACAGCGCGTGGGACTGGCGCGCATGCTGCAACGCGACCCAAAGCTGCTGTTGATGGACGAACCCTTCGCAGCGCTGGACGCCATGACCCGGGAAACGCTGACGCTGGAGCTGCAGCGCATCTGGCTCAAGCAACGCAAGTCGGTGCTGTTCATCACCCACAGCATTGCCGAAGCGGTGTTTCTGTCGGATCGTGTGCTGGTCATGTCGCCCCGTCCTGGCCGGCTGATCGAGGACTTTCGGGTTCCACTGGATCGCCCCCGCACGCTGGACACCATGTCCTCGCCCGGGTTCGTGGACGCCGTGCGTCACCTCAGACATCATTTTTCAGGAGAGGCGGCGTGCAACGTCTGACATCAGTGCTTTATCCCACCATCACACTGGCCATCATCGTTGCAGTCTGGCATGTCTCGATCGACCTGTTCGATGTGCCCGACTACATCCTGCCCAGGCCGTGGTCCGTCGCACTGACCCTGTACAGCGGTTTTGCCGACGGCTCGATCTGGCGACACATCGCCTACACGCTGGCAGCCACCGGCATTGGCTACGTCGTGGGCAGCGTACTGGCGCTCATCATGGGTGCCTTGCTGGCCGAATCGCGCACCTTCGAAAAGTTCGTCTATCCCCTGCTGGTCGCGATCCAGGCCACGCCAAAAGTCGCCCTGGCACCCCTCATCCTGGTGTGGTTCGGCTTTGGCATCGCGTCCAAGGTGGTGCTGGTGGTGCTGATCTGCTTCTTCCCGCTGTTCGTCAACACGGTGGTCGGCATCAAGCGGGTGGACCCCGATCTGGTCGACGCCTGCAAGGCCTTCTCGGCCTCGCGCTGGTACATCTTCCGCTACGTCAAGTTGCCCGCGGCCGCAGGCGATATCTTTGCCGGGCTACAGATCGGCGTGGCACTGGCGCTCATCGGAACCGTAGTCGGCGAACTGGTGTCTTCCGAAGCCGGGCTGGGTTATCTGATCGGATCGGCAGCGGTCAACCTGAATGTCAGCGTCATGTTCTCCGGCGTGTTTCTCCTGGCGGTCATTGGTGTCGCTGGTGCACAGACCGTACGGGCACTGCACCGCCGTGTGGTTTTCTGGGAAGCGTCACGCAGCGTGCAGTCGCGCACGGTGACGACCCTTACGCCCTGACCGGGCTGGACGTGCCCGACGTGGGCATATGCATGGAGCTGGAAACAAATGAGAGCACTCAAACGTCGTCACCCCCTGCGCGTTACGATTACCCACCCCCTCTGCAGCGCAATGCTGCTCGTCATGATGACGATGGGCGTGTCGGCTCAAGCCGCAGATGACGTCAGCGTCGGCCTGAACATTCCGCAGACCGTGGTCGATGGAAGCATCTACGCCGCCGCCGACGCACTGGGTTACTTCAAGGAAGAAGACCTCAACGTTCGCACGGTCGTCTTCCAGGGAGCCGGGGCACTGCTGCCGCAAGTCGCCTCCAGGAAGGTCACGCTCGGCTTCCCGATGCCTGAGCCGGTACTGGCGTCATACGAACCGGGCAAGACACCCCTGCCGGTTCAGTACATCTACAACGCACGCCCATCAGGCGGCATGGAAATCGCCGTGCTGGCGTCCTCGCCGATCCATTCTCTGCCCGAACTCAAGGGCAAGAAAATCGGCGTGGGCGCCCTGACCTGGGCATCCATTCCACAGACGCGGGGCTTGCTGCGCACCCAGGGTCTCAAGCCCGAAAGCGATGTCGAAATCGTGGCCGTGGGTGCCTTGGGCGCGGGCTTTCTCGCACTGCGCGAGGGCCGTGTGGATGCGCTGAACTTCAACAACAGTTGGCACGACATGCTGGAGTTGACCGGCACGAAGATCCGCCGTCTCCCTTACCCCGATGCGTTCGGCGACATGGTGGGCAACGGCTTCGTTGCCCATGTGGACACCATCACCAACAATCCCAAGCTGCTCGAACGGTTCGGGCGCGCCTTCACCAAGGCAACCATCGCCTGCGAAGCCAACCCCGGCTTTTGCGTGGACGCGTTCTACCGCAGCTACCCAGAGAATCGTCCCCGTGCCGACGAGCTGGACGCCAAACGTGCCGAGGCCGTTGCCTTGCTCGGGCGACGCCTCAAGCGACTGCTGCACACGGCAGACGGAAGCAATCGTGTTCCCGGTCAGTACGACCTCGCCCCCATCGCACAGTATGTCGCGCTGATGCACCAGGCAGGCGAATTCAGCGTGCCTGACGTCCCGCTGGACAAGATCTTCTCAAACGCACTGGTCGAGGGCTTCAACCGCTTCGATGCCGATGCCGTACGTGCGCAGGCGCGCGCCGCCACCCTCTGACACCGACCGACTCACTGATCGAAACCAGGACTTTCCCATCATGAATATCTACTCTGCATTCAAACCCGTGTTGGCCATCGCAGCGTTGGTCGCCTCGGCGGGCCTGTTGTCTCCCGCGCACGCCGCCGAAAAGATCCGCATCGGGTATTGGCCCAGCGGACTCACCCTGGGCTATGGCTCGGTTCTCGAAGCGGGCGACTTCTTCAAGCAACAAGGACTGGAAGTCGAATACGTGCACTTCTCCGACGTCAACGGCACGACCCGGGCCATTGCCGCCAATGCCGTCGATCTTGCGTTCGGTTCACCCGCAGCAGGTGCATTCAGCCTGGCCAGCGACGGTGTGCCCGTCAAGATCATTCTTGCCACACAGCCTGCGAACGTCGAGTTCGTCGTGCCAGCCGACTCACCCATCAATTCGCTGGCAGAGCTCAAAGGCAAAAAAATTGCCATGTCGCCAGCCGGCAGTTCGACGGCGGCCATCGCCAGTGCCGTATTGAAGCTGAACTACAAGCTGGACGCCACCGACTATTCGCTGATCCCCGGAAACGAAGGCCGCCTGGTGCAGTTCCTGTCACAGAAGGATGTCGATGCCGCAGCACTCAGGAATGTGACGATCGCACAATTGACGGATCTGAAAGTGAAAAAGCTGGGCTCGTTCACCAGCGAGTGGCAAAAGCTCACGCAATCGAAAGGTGTGCCCTACAACGCAGTAGGCATTGTGCGTGCCGACTGGCTGGAAAAGAATCCCGAAGCAGCGACCAAAGCGGTCGTGGCCCTGCGCAAAGCCCTGGAGTTCGGCAGCAAGAACCCAGACCAGGTGATCGCAGCCGTACGCAAGGCCGCCAACCTGTCCGAAGCCGAAGCCAAAGTCTTCGCAGACCTGTGGGATGAGAACTATCGAGTGTCCCTGACTGACGAAGACCAGGCCACGCTCAAACGCATGTTCGCAATATTCAAGGAGGGCGGCGTGCTCAAGGGCGAGCTGTCCGACGAGGTGTTCGACGTCCGCCCTTATCAAAATTCCTTGCGGGCAGAATGATGACTCACCTTCCTGCGGCGCACGCCTGATCCGCGTCGCCGCGGGCCTTCACCGCCGCGTGCAAAAATTCCAGCGACCTTGCCCATGAGTGGGCGTTGGCATGTGCATTGGCGGCCGGCTGGCCCCCAGCCGTAAGTACCACGCCCGACACCGCATGCGCCCGCGCAATGACCGTGGCCGGCACATGCGGCGCCTGGATCGAATGGCCGGCCCCGGGATAGTCCAGGTGCTCCACAGGATAAGCATGCGAGTGCGCTTTCAATGTCCGAACGATCTCGGCCGAGTATTCGGTTGAAGGCCAGTAGCCATCGTCGCCGCCAGAGATCAGCAGCACGGGTCCCCGGATACGTTCGACCGGAATGCGTGCCTGCTCTCGCATCGGCGCCACCGCATGGGCGTCCAGGAATGGTTGCACCTGACGGCGTGGTTCGGCTGAGCGATCGACCTGTGTCCACGCTTCGTGCTGTTCGTTGTCCTGCCACACGCTGGTCAGCGGCTGGCCATGGTGCATCCATGCCGGCGCATACCGGCTCTCGCCCGGTCGGCCGGCTGCCAGCACCCCGTGGATCACCGAGCTGGGCACGTAGGCCACGACGGCGCCTGTCAACTCAGGGAAAGTGGCAGCCAACAACAACGACAGTTCGCCGCCACGCGACTGGCCGCTGACGGCCACGAAGCCGTGCGCAGGCCTCACGTTCGCATGCAGCCAGCGCAAGGCACGCTCGAAGTATTCGAGCGGCGTGCCTGAAATGTGCGTGGGCAGTCCGGGCGCGCCAAAGTACCCAAGCGCCAATGCCGCATAGCCATGCGAGGCAAGCAAGGCCGCACGGGCCTCATTGATGCCGCCCCCCGAGCCATTCAGATACACCACCGCAGGAAACGGCCCAGGGCCCGCTGGCGTGTAGAGCGACCCGACGATGCCGTCTTCCACCACGTCGCGACGCGTCACACCGGTGGCCACGAAATGACGTGTGAGCGACACCCGCGCGCGTGATCCGGCATCGCCACGAACGTCGATCTCTGTCGTCGACGGCGCCACGGCCTCGGCACCCAGTGCCTTGCTCGGCCCCACTTCGACCTGCTGCTGCGACCACAGCAGGCCCTCGCCATCCACGCCGTGGTAGTCACCGCTGAACGGGGCATCACGCGTCAGATCGAGACGACCATCGGCAGGCACCAGAAACTCGGCACGTGAGCGCCAGAGCGACTGGTCGGCATCGCGTGTCTGTGCGATCAGCATGACTCGCTCCCCCGGCACTAGACCCGAGACCTCGATACGTACAGACTGGTCCAGCCCCGGCTGATCCGGCGTGATATTGATAGCAATCGGCATAGTGTCGCCCTTCGAACGTATGAACACGCTGCACCATACGATGATCTGACGCGCGCCCAACGATCAATCGCTTATAAGGAAATAAGGCCCGCCGTGGAAAGATCGCTTACCGGTAGACAGTGATGATGGGTGCGTTGCTGAGACATGCGCGGGAAACCGGCCAGTTGCGCATGCATCGAAGACGCCGTCACTCCTGGCGCAGCGCCCGTCAATGCGCCGTGCTTCGCGAAAAAACGTTGATCACGACCACTCCGGCAATGATGAGCGCCATGCCTGCCAGTGCGCCTGCATCCAGCGTCTGGCGAAACCAGAACCAGCTGATGATGGAGATCAGCACGATGCCCACGCCCGACCACACGGCATAGGCAATGCCGGTGGGCAGGACCCGCAAGGCCAGCGACATGAAGAAGAATGCGGCCACGAATGCCGCCACCGTGAGCACGGTGGGCCCCAACCGGGTAAACGTATCGGACGCCTTCAGGGCCGTCGTGCCGATCACCTCGCACACGATGGCCAGGCCGAGAAATGAATAAGCAGTGAGTACAGACATCCGGTTTCCTTTGCAGCGTTGAATCAGCATATCCCATGTCGTACACGGCATGATCGGGGATTTGCGATAATTCCCGGACCCTCAACCGACACGCAGGGATACCGTGCGCAAAACGACGATCGGAACGCTCGACCAGGTCACGCCATCGGGCGAAGGGGCGCCCCATCGCGTGGCGGCCTCCTACAGCCGTATTCCGCGCACCACGCTGGAGCAGTGGAAAGTGCTGGAGGCCATCGTCGAAGAAGGTAGTTTTGCACAGGCTGCGACGCGCCTGAATCGCAGCCAGTCGTCCATCAGCTACGCCGTCGCGCGTCTGCAGGAACAGATCGGGGTGGAACTGCTGACCATGAACGGCAGGCGCGCCCTGCTCACCGACAACGGGCGTGCGCTCCTGGCCGCTGCACGCGAAGTATTGCGTGGCGCGCAACGCCTGGAGCAACTTGCCGTCCATCTGGACCAGGGGTGGGAGGCTGAAGTGCGCATTGCCGTCGATCTGGCCTATCCCAATCCGGCACTGCTTACGGCCTTGTGCGACTTCGTCGCCTTCGCGCCGGATACACGTCTACAACTG
>JAEYZR010000058.1 GCA_023427945.1 Pseudomonadota bacterium
GGACGCATCTTGATGCGTGACATGGTGGAACCTCTTTTACACATTCGAGTCTTATATAAGACCTGCAAGATGCGCGACAATGAAACCTCAAGGACAATGACAAACGCGTAAAAAGAAAACAAAATGGCGCTTGTACATGCCTGCCCAACAGCAATGGAGTCGATATGCCGCACAACACATTCAAAACCCTGAAGACGTTCAAGATCGGCGAGCAAGCCTGTCAGTACTATTCCCTGCCTGCGCTGGGCCGGGCGCTGGGGCTGGACGTGGGCCGATTGCCTGTCTCGGTGCGGATCGTCCTGGAGTCGGTGCTGCGCCACTGCGAAGGCAAGAACGTCACCGAGGATCATGTGCGCCAACTTGCTGCCTGGAAGCCCACCGCCAAGCGCGAGGACGAGATTCCCTTCGTAGTGGCGCGCGTCGTACTGCAGGACTTCACGGGTGTGCCGCTGTTGGCCGATATCGCCGCCATGCGCTCGGTCGCCGACAAGATGGGCAAGAATCCAAAGATGATCGAGCCGCTCGTGCCGGTCGATCTGGTCGTGGACCACTCGGTCATGATCGATTATTTCGGGCAGAAGAATGCTCTGGATCTGAACATGAAACTGGAATTCCAGCGCAACAAGGAGCGCTACCAGTTCATGAAGTGGGGCATGCAAGCCTTTGATACGTTCGGTGTGGTTCCTCCCGGATTCGGCATCGTCCACCAGGTCAACCTGGAATATCTGGCCCGCGGCGTCCATCAGGACAAGCAGACCAATGTCTACTATCCGGACAGTCTGGTGGGAACGGACAGCCACACGACCATGATCAACGGAATCGGCGTCGTGGGTTGGGGTGTGGGTGGTATCGAGGCCGAAGCTGGCATGCTGGGTCAGCCGGTGTACTTCCTGACCCCCGACGTGGTGGGCGTGGAACTCACGGGCAAGCTGATCGAGGGCGTGACCGCCACCGATCTGGTGCTCACCATTACCGAACTGCTGCGCCGCGAAAAAGTAGTGGGCAAGTTCGTCGAATTCTGTGGCGAGGGCACGGCCAGCCTGTCGGTGACAGATCGCGCCACCATCGGCAACATGGCGCCGGAGTATGGTGCCACGATGGGCTTTTTCCCGGTCGACGAGCGCACGATTCATTATTTCCGTGGAACCGGTCGAACCGACGAAGAAATCGCCGCATTCGAGGCCTATTTCAAGGCCCAGAAGATGTTCGGTGTGCCCAAAGCCAGCGAAATCGACTACACCAAGCTGCTCAAGCTGGACCTGTCCACCGTCACCCCGTCGCTGGCGGGCCCCAAGCGTCCCCAGGACCGGATCGAGATTGGCAACGTCAAGAACAACTTCATCGACCTGTTCTCCCGGCCGATTGCTGAAAACGGGTTCAACCAGACACCTGCAAAACTCGCACAGCAATACACGACCAGCGCGGGCACCAAGATCAAGAATGGCGACATTCTGATTGCCGCGATCACCTCGTGCACCAACACCTCCAACCCCAGCGTATTGCTTGCCGCCGGCCTGCTGGCCAAGAAGGCCGTCGAGGCGGGCTTGAAAGTGCCCAAGCACATCAAGACGTCGCTGGCACCTGGCTCGCGAGTGGTGACCGACTACCTGAACAAGACAGGCCTGCTGGGTTATCTGGAAAAGCTGGGCTTCGATGTGGCGGCCTATGGCTGCACGACCTGCATCGGCAATGCCGGCGATCTGACGGCAGACTTGAATGAGGCCATCATCGAAAACGATCTGATCTGCGCAGCCGTGCTGTCGGGCAACCGAAATTTCGAAGCTCGTATTCACCCGAACATCAAGGCAAACTTCCTGGCTTCGCCGCCACTGGTGGTGGCTTATGCGCTGGCTGGCACCATGACTCGCGATCTGATGACCGAGCCCGTCGGCAAGGGCAAGAATGGTGATGTGTGGCTGGGCGATATCTGGCCCACCGCAGAGGAAATCGACAGCCTGATGACTTATGCGATGAATCCCGACGTGTTCCGTGAAAACTACGCTCAGGTGCGCAGCAATCCGGGCAAATTGTGGGAGAACATCAAAGGCGTCTCGGGCGAGATCTATAACTGGCCCGATTCGACCTACATTGCCGAACCGCCCTTCTTCGAGGATTTCGGCATGACGCCTGCCGCCATGCCGGCCGTCACGGGTGCTCGCGCCCTGGGTATTTTTGGTGACTCGGTCACCACCGATCACATCTCGCCCGCAGGGTCGATCAAGGAAACGTCACCCGCCGGACGCTGGCTGAAAGAAAACGGGGTGCAGAAAGCCGATTTCAACAGCTACGGCTCACGACGCGGCAATCACGAAATCATGATGCGTGGCACGTTTGCCAACGTACGCATCAAGAATCTGATGATCCCTGCCGCTGCCGATGGCACCCGCTTCGAAGGTGGCGAAACACTGTTCCAGCCCTCAGGCGAACAGATGTCCATCTACGATGCCGCCATGAAGTATGTCGCGGCGGGCACGTCCACCGTGGTTTTCGGCGGTGAAGAATACGGCACGGGTTCGTCGCGCGACTGGGCGGCCAAGGGTACGCAGTTGCTGGGCGTGAAGGCGGTCATCACACGCAGTTTCGAGCGCATCCACCGCAGCAACCTGGTGCGCATGGGCGTGCTGCCGCTGCAGTTCCTGGGTGACGACACGGTACAAAGCCTGGGCATCACAGGCCGTGAGACTTATGACATCACCGGCCTGGAGCAAGGGATCAAGCCGCAGCAGGAAGTGACGCTCACCATCCATCGTGAAGATGGCACTAAGCAGAATGTCAAATTGCTGCTGCGTATCGACACGCCGATCGAGGTGGACTACTACCTGCATGGCGGCATCCTGCCGTACGTGCTGCGCCAGTTGCTGGCTGCCTGAAGCATACCCAGGGCGGGCCACCGCCTTGCACCAAGGGCCACCTGATTGGGTGGCCCTTGTCACGTGGCATGGCCGGCTCGACCCCTTACCCGACACGTTGCTCACCATTGCCCGGGCGGAATTGACTGGGGAGCGGTAAACTCAGTGGTTGAACTTTTACTTGGATAGCTAGATGGCACGCTTTCGCGCCCGCACCGCAACGAAGCTGAATCGCGATGCACAACGCCTGGTCGCTCTGGCCATAGGCCTGGACCGCTCCGGTAGTCGCGTGGAAGACCGTTACTGGGAAGATCAGTTGGCCCAATTGATCACCAAATTGTTAAAGGCGGGGCAGGATGACGCTCTTGAATCGGCACTGGAACATTTGAGCCAGACCGGCACCGGCGCCTACGAGGTCTTGATCGAGCAGGCAGAAACCCTGTCGGAGTCCACGGTCATCACCGTCGATGGCATCGCGCACGATGCGCTGCTGGTCGTCGCGCCCCTGGTCGCGTTCACCCGTTATGCCATTCCCAGCGGACCGCTCAGCGCCGACCTCATCCATGCGCTGACGGCTCATCTGCATGGCCACGTACTGGCTGATGGCGTTCGCCTGGCGATGGTGCCTGCGCTGGTGAGCGTCGACCAGATGCCGCGCACGTTTTCCGAGACCTGGGTGTGGATGCATCGTCTGGGGTTGCAGGCACTGGGTAGTGAAACGCCCCGCCCTGTGCTGCACAACGATTCAGAGCCCAACAACATGTTGGCCGATACCCGCTATGTCGTGGCAACGCTTGCCGTACCGGCCGGCGCACCCGTCTTTCGCTGGCAGTCGACGCAGGCCGACCCCCTGGTGGCCCGAGATCAGGCCTTGCTGACGTGGGCAGATCAGACGCAGCCGACGTTTGCCAGCCTTCTGCCAGGATGCGGCTTCGAAGTCTTGCTACCTGATGCCTATTACGTGAGCAACCGCGAGGCCGACCGTCGCATGCGTCCGCTGTCGCTGCGTGCCGCCGTGAACTGGCTGCAAGGCAGCGTCATGCTCGAACCGCAGGAACTTCGCGCTGTGGTGGCCGGCTGTGGCGAAGAGCGTGTCGACGAGTACCGCGTCAGCTTCACCGCACGCGACAGCAAGGATGTCTTCTACGGCTGCGTGTGGCCTCTGTATGGCCGCGAAGAGGATGTCGGTGTCGATGGAGAACAGGCAACAACCGTGGAAGAAATCGCGGCACACCTCAAGGAACTCGGCATTGCCGAGATCCGTCAGATCCCGGGTGTGTTGCCTCTGGAATACTGCGAAGACTGCGGCTCGCCCTATTTTCCCAATCCGCTGGGCGAACTGGTACACGCAAGTCTGCCTGAGGACGTCAGCGAGGGACCCGCGCATTTTCATTGAGCACGATGCAAATCGAGCGTGAGAACCAGCCAATCACGGCAGACATCTTCTGCCGGGTCGTCGACAACTACGGCGACATTGGCGTCTGCTGGCGCCTGGCGCGCCGACTCGCACATGGCAAGGGCTGGTCTGTGCGCCTGTGGGTGGACGACCTGGCAAGTTTTCAGGTGCTGGCGCCGGCCATCGACACGGATCGTAATACACAACACATCGATGGCATCGTCGTTCGGCACTGGCATGATCAATCCGACGCCCGCCCGGCACAGGTCGTGATCGAGGCCTTCGCCTGCGATCCTCCTGAGCGCTATGTCGCGGCCATGCGTCAGGCCAGTCGGCCACCTGTCTGGATCAATCTGGAGTATCTGTCGGCCGAACACTGGGTCGAAGACTGTCACGGCGCGGCCTCGCTGCGCCCCGACGGCCTGCGCAAGAATTTCTTTTTCCCGGGCTTCACGACAGGAACCGGCGGCTTGCTGCGCGAGCCGGGCCTGATCGCTGCGCGTAATGATGTGGTGCACAGTATCTCCAGTCGGGCAGCCACACTGCGCTCACTGGGGCTGCCCGATCTTGCCGAGCGCCTGCACGACCCCTCACACCGTTGCGCCAGCCTGTTTTGTTATCCGCAGGCACCGCTGTCGGCACTGTTCGCTGGATGGGCATCGAGCCGCCCTGCCCGGGCCCAAACGACGGTCTGCGTGCCAACACACGTTGCCCCGGGCGTGGAGGATCTGGCAGAGCGGCACGACATCAGTGTCATTCGCATGCCGTTTTTCAGCCAAACCGACTACGATCGGCTGCTCTGGTGCATGGATTTCAACGTCGTTCGTGGCGAGGATTCCTTCGTGCGGGCGATCTGGTCGGGTCGACCGATGTTATGGCACATCTATCCCCAGGAAAATCAGGCGCACATGGACAAACTGGACGCATGGCTGGCACTGGCCGGGCTGCCGCCAGCGGTTCAGACTGCACACAGGCTTTTCAATCGAAGCGAAGACGGTCTGGCAGACAGCGTTGCTGCCCACGCCCCCCTGCAACGGCTGGCCGATGTTTTTGCCGTTTGCTTCCAGCCAGATGTATGGGAGCCCTGGCAACGAGCCGCCCATGCGCATTGTGAAACAGAAACCTCGATGTCTGATCTGGCCGACAATCTCGCCGATTTTTGCATGAGCAGACTGCATTCAAGTTAGAATGACGGGTTTCCCGCAAAATGCCGGTGCGATTTTCTTCGTCCCTGGCCGGGACGGCAACAGTCAAAGCAGGTGTCTTCGTGGCGAAGCCCGCTTTTAAAGCAAAGATCAATCAGGAGTGTCGGGAATGAAAACCGCTCAGGAATTGCGAGTCGGAAATGTGGTGATGGTCGGCCAGGAGCCGCTCGTCGTGCAGAAATCGGAATACAACAAATCGGGCCGCAACTCGGCCGTTGTCAAACTGAAATTCAAGAACCTGCTGTCTGGTTCGGGTAGCGAAAGTGTCTACAAGGCCGACGAAAAATTCGACGTCGTCACCCTGGATCGCAAGGAATGCACCTATTCGTACTTCGGTGACCCCATGTACGTGTTCATGGACGAAGAGTACAACCAGTACGAAATCGAAGCCGATAGCATGGGCGATACGCTGAACTATCTGGAAGATGCGATGCCCGTGGAAGTGACTTTCTACGAAGGCCGTGCGATTTCGGTCGACCTGCCCACCACCATCGTTCGCGAAATCGTATACACGGAACCTGCCGTGCGTGGCGACACATCGGGCAAGGTGCTCAAGCCCGCCAAACTGGCGACCGGCTATGACATCAGCGTGCCGTTGTTCTGCGCGATCGGCGACAAGATCGAAATCGATACCCGCACAAACGAATATCGCAGCCGCGTGATGTAAATCACTGGAGGCTGGATTGGCATGTGGGCCCAGCTGCCGCACATGTCGATGTGCCCCTTGCGCGTCGGACACAGTCCGATATGCAAGGGGCACTTTTTTTGTGAGTTGTTTTCGGTGGAGATGTTTCGGTCGAATGATGTCGGGAAACGAATCCTTGAACGGATCCGGCTGGACAGATTCATTGACCTGATCCGGCTGGATTATCCCGGCGAGCGGTCAGCGCCAGGACCCGCGACTACTGCAAGCGCTCGTCGTCGAAAATATCCGGCACCGTCATCACTTCGATGCCATCGTCGGCCAAGGCGGCACGCTCTGCTGGAGTGGCGGTACCACGAATGGCGCGCGCACTGCCTTCGTCGTGGATTCTGCGAGCTTCTTCGGCAAAACGGGGACCCACGTTCTCGGCTGCACTGATCACCTGGCGCACCTGACGGATCAGTGCGGCCTGAATACGTGCGACCTGCGCAGCTTCGGTCGTCAGCGAGCCTTGGCCGACCTGCCTCGACGAGGATTTTTCGATGGATGGTTCGCCGCCTCCACCACTGCGACGTTCATCCACAGCCGCCATGTCCCGCTGCGCACCTTCGACCGCGTGCGATGAACGATGGCTGGATGAACGATGAAGGTTGGCGACGTTCAGGCGTGGCGCAGAAAGCCGCTTGATGACGTTGCTGTCGTTGCACAACGGGCAGACAAGCAGGCCGCGTGCAAGTTGGGTGTCGTAATCGTCGTGCGACGAAAACCAGCCTTCAAACACATGCCCGGACACACATTGAAGATCAAAAACTTTGAGACTCATTCGGGCCCTATCAGGGCTTTGCGTGCCCTTGATGACGGAACCGCCCCCCGGCGGTTCGGCATCATTCTACCGTTTAACGCTCAACGCCGCCGTGTATCGGCACTGTCCGAGCGCGAACTGGACGGAGCGGTCATTTTGCGCTGCTCGGCTTCCAGGGCGTTGATCTGCTTCTGGAGGTCGGCGAGTTCACGCTTGGCATCTGCCTGCTGACGTGCGAGTTCGGCTGCCTGCGAACGGCTTTCCGCCTGACGCTGGGCAACTTCCTGCTCCTGTTGCTGACGTATTGCCTGGTCGGCCTGCAATGTACCGAGCTGCTCGTTGCGACGGCTCAACAGGCGCTCGCTCATGGCATAGTCAGCCTGCAACTTGATGCGACGCATTTCCACTTCCGCCAGACGGTCCGACTCCTGGACGAACCCACGGAAGGTGTTTTCAGCCTGGCTCTCGGACGTGGTGCGCACGACGCGCCAGAAATTCTTTTGCTGGAACAAGGTGACGTAATAAGTCAGGTCATCGGGCTTGAACAACAGGCTGGCGCCATAGCTGCCGTTGTAAGTCGTACGAAGCTCTGTCACTTCGCGCGCCTGTATGAGGCGCTGAAGCTCGGCCACGGTACTCGCTGTCGGAGGAGTTACCGGTGCAGGCGCGCTGACCGTTGCGGGCGCCGCAGCGGGCGCGACGTCGACAGTTGTCGGCGACGTGACAGGCATGTCGCCTGGCGAGGCGTTCTCGGCAGGAGCCGCCGTGGCTACAGGACGATCCGCGGTTTTCGACGCAAACGTGCTGCACGCTGTCAGGCTTGCGAAAACACCAGCGAGTGCCAATGCACGCAGGGGTGGACAATAAAAATGCGGCTTCATGCCTATCCTTAAATCAATTGTTGCGAAACTATACCAACTTAATTCCGAAAATGTAGGCCTTGTCAATCTTTTTACGAATTTGTTACGATTGGCCCGTCCGCCTCCTCAAATTGAACCGGGTTGAGCTGCAGCTTTCGCATCTTCTCCCACAGGACCTTGCGGCTGATTCCCAGTTGCTGTGCAGTGTCCTGGCGACGCCATCCATTGGCCTGCAACGCGGCCAGTATCCGAGCGCGCGCGCCCTGCTCGGCCGCGCTCAGCGGCGCCATTTCCTGCACCGCAGAGGCAAGCGTCCCACCCGGAGCAGGCGACGCCACGCGCAATCTTGCGAAGATGCGCTCGATACGCACCTCGTCCCAGACACCCAGCTGGCGGCGCACCAGTCCAATGCGCTCGGCGATGTTGGAGAGTTCGCGTACGTTACCGGGATAGGAGGCAGCACCAACGCGGTCAAGAAGCCATTGCGGCGGTTCCTCACGGACAGAGCCATCGTCGGCGGCTTGCCAATGGCGCGCCAGCAGCGCCCGAAACAGCGCTTTTTTCTCGCTGAGCCCGCGCTCATCCAAGTTCGGCACCCACAGCTCTATCACCGCTATACGGTAATACAGATCGACGCGGAATTCGCCCCGCGAGACGAGCTCCGCGAGGTTCTTGTTCGTGGCGGCAACGAGTCGAAAATTGATGGCGATCTCCTGAGTCGAGCCCAGGCGCGTCACGGCGCTGCTCTCGAGCACGCGCAAGAGTTTGACCTGCTGGTAGAGCGGCAGATCGCCGATTTCATCCAGGAACAACGTGCCGCCATCTGCCTGTTCAAAATAGCCCTTGTGCGCCCCTGACGCACCGGTGAAAGCCCCTTTCGCATGGCCAAAAAAATGCGCCTCGAACAGCCCCTCGGGGACTGCGCCGCAATTCACGGCCACAAAAGGGCCTTTACGTGCGGGGGAACTGTCGTGCAGGCGCTGGGCGATGTGCTCCTTCCCTACGCCGGTTTCCCCGAATACGATCACGTTGCTGCGCGAATCGGCAAACAGGTCGACTTCGGCCAGCAAGGACGCCATCACTTCGGAGACGGCCACAAAAGGTGCGCGACAAGCCGGTGCCAGATGCTTGGGAGCACTTACCAAACGTAAAACACGCCCCAAGAGACTGCGCAACTCGGCACTGGTGAACGATGCCGGCAAGGTGTGCGAATAGGCCGGCGGATAGTAACGGGGGTCATAGCCGCGGGTTTCGGCGGCCACCCAGATCACAGGCACGGCCTGCGCCGACAGCCACTCCTGCCCCGCAAAGTTCGCATCGCCCACCATCGTGACCGACACCAGCGCCAGCATCATGCGGGCGGGGTCGCGTTCGGGCAGCAGGACATCCGGCCCCACCACATGAATGACCCGCACATCGAAGCCGGAGAGGGCCTGATCGACGCGCGAGGCGAAATCGGAGCTGCCCTCCCAAACGTAAAGGTCAATACTCGCAGCGTTGTCGTGAGTCAGTGTCATGGCAGCTCAGAAAACGAGGCGCGCTCGGCTGCATTGAAGTTCATACAGGCGCACCTCGGTCGTCCCGATCTTGATGCCGAGGACATCGCGCAAGGCACCCTCAACCACGGTTTTGCCCACCAGGTCCAGCGGCCCGGTCAACCACGAGAAAACGTCACCCAGCAGATTGCACAGCGCCCCGCAGGACTGAGTCCCGGGGGGAGTGCCCGCACCGAACTTCGGATCGGTACGCAGGTAGGACGCCAGATTATTGATCGCACAGTTGTTGAAGTTGAGCGCGCTGAGCACGCCTTGGCAGCTCTCGGTCAGCAAACCGCCCAGCAACACGCCACCCAGCACGGCATCGAGTGTCCCGAGGTTGTGGCCTGTCACCGAGGCGCGATAGGCAGTCCAGACGGAGCCAGGCCCCCACTTGGTCGTCAAGCCAAGCGCACCGGCCCCCAGCGGCACCCTGTCCAGTTGCCAGTCACCCACACCAGGCGCAGTGGAACCGCCAGAGGTCACACCATTCTTTATGATGTCGACGGTATTGCCATCGATGATGTATTGGCCAGTCGACCGTTTTGCCCCCCGGTCCAGATACATTTTTGCCAGCGCTCTGTAGTCTGCGGTTGGTTGCGTTGAATTGGGAAATACGGGTGTGAGAATGCCGGTGGTCACATCGGTCAGCCACTGGGTCAGCTGGGTGCCGAACGCACCACTGTTGCCGCCGTCCGTATGCAGCAGCGGAAAAACGGTCGTATCGGTCACATCGAACTGGACCGTGCCCGGCGTTGGCGAGAACGACAGCGGCTTCAGCCCGCTTGAGAGCAACTTGATCTCGGGCAACAGGAAAGACAGTTTGAGCGTCACCACCGCAGGTGGCAGGACGGCCCCGTCGCAAGGCCTGGCCTTGGAGAAACGCTGCGATTCGCCCGGATCGGCAAAACACGCATGAACCAGTGAAGAAGCCACGGCCAGCTTGACTGTCTTGGGCTCGGCGAAGCAATCGATGTCGGTGATCTCGGCGCTGGCCCGCGCCACGTCCAGCATGATCGGCAGATGGATGCGCGCGGAAATTCCCAGGGGCAGTTTGCTCAGGATGCCGCCGGCGAATTTATCTGTGTCGATGTTGATGAACACGCGCACCTGCGCGTTGTAGGCCATCGTCCCCACGCCTCCGACCCCAATGGAGGGCGGCTCGATGATGCCGGCCTGCACCGTGATGGTGTCGCCCAGCACGCGCAGCGGTTTGACTTGCACGCCGTACGCGCCGGCCGTTTCGATGGCCGCTGAAATGAGGGACAAGACATTCACGCTGGCCTGCAGCGCGGTATCTTTCGTGGAAGTCGCGATATGACCAAACAAACTTGAGCTGGCGTCGGTCGAGAACAGCCAGATAGGCTGAATGCCGATATCCGGATTCAGGCGCAATGCGTTGGCCAGGGCAGTGACATCTGCGGTGACAGCCGAAGGCGAACTTTTGCGCAAGGCCTCCACACTGGCCTGCAGCAACTGCGACACCGTCACATTGACGGCGGCGGCCTGGTCTGCCGTGATCAGGTTCAGGTCCACGCCTGCCAGCGGTCCGCCGCCGGGAAGAATCGTTTGCAAGGCCTCCAGGAGCCCCGAGGGCGTGACGGTTGCATTGGCAACGCCCGCATAGCTCAACAGGCGCACGTCCGGCGTCAAGCCGACAAAGCCGAGCAGCTCCATCAACGGTGCGGAAGGGTTGGTTCGGGCCAGCTCCGCGCCTACCGTGAACGTCGCCGACGGGGCCGACAGCGTGGCAATCGCCGTCGCACTGATCTCCGACCCTCCACCGATGACCGGAACGATCGGATCGTAGTGTTTGTTGATGGCAACGCGCACGGCGTTGGACTCGGTTATCGAGGCACCGGGTACGAGCCCGTCGCCACTGGCGGCGATGGTTGACTCGTCCCACCTGGCGCAATTGACGGCGACATCCTGGGCAAGCAGGGGCTGCGTACCGCCGGGGACCTGAGCAATGGCGTTGTTGCGCCCGACCGTCATGGCATTGGCACACGTCACTGCGCTGGGCGTATTGGTCATCACGCGCACCGCCGACAGTGCCGCCAGATCGGCGGCATTCTGCATTTCCCGCTTCATGTAGAAACGCCAGCCGATCTCAGCGGAGCCAAGCAGGATGACGCCCACCAGTATGGCAAAGGCCACCGGCACGAGGATGGATCCCTGCTGGCGCTTTGACGCGGGCGCGCCGAAACGAGTGGGCCTGTTCATCTTAATTCGAAGAGTTATTTTCGAGTCGCTGTTCGAAAAGCTCGGGTTGTGGATAAGTGAAGCTCTCGACATAACGCTTCCAGGATGCGGAAGCGACCGGGCCGAGAATGCCGAGTTCGTGGCCGGCGTGACGTCCGTCGGCCTGGGCGGCAAGCAAGGCACGGGTGGTATGCCCCACGGCCATCGTTGCAGGCTCCCCCCTGCGCACCGCCGCAGCCTGGGCGTCGGGCGTCTGCGCTGCGTCGACCTGGTGCACGACCGGCGCTTCGGCGCCCATCGACATGCGTGGCAGCACAGCGATGGCCAGGGCGACGCCCAGCAGAGCCACCAGGGACCAGCGCTGCGCTGCGGATGCGCGCATTGCGCGAGAAAGGGATGTGGAAATCATGGCGAGCGTCCTTATCAGCGCACGAGCGGCGTGTTGGCGAGGAAATTCGTGACGGGAGAATGCATGCCCACTTCGGCGGACTGCGTGGATGCCAGACGCGGTCTGGCCTGTGCGGCACTGGGTGGATCGTTGTACGGGGATCGCGTGGCCGCTGGCGCTACGCTTTCAGGCGTCTGGACAGTGACTTGCGTATCGCGCGCGGGTGTTTGCCCGGCCGCGGCATCCGACACCACGACAGGGATGCGGGTCTGCTGTGCCAGCACGGACAACTGTGCCCTGGCCTGCTCAGACATATTGGCCTGATTCATCACGCGCTCGGCACGTTCGGTCTGACCTTCGACCAGCAGCAACAGGACAAGGTTGGCAATGACTTTGTTGCTGCCTGGATTCAGTTCAGCCGCCTGCCCCAACGGCAGGCGCGCACCTGCCACGTCGCCCGCACGCAGTCGGGCATAGCCCAGATCGCTCAGGATGTCGGCATCGGTCGGACGCAGGCGCGATGCCTTGCCCAGGTCGTCGGCCGCCTGGGCAAAGTCGCCACGAGCGCCAGCCAGCAGCCCTAATCCGTGCCAGCCTTCTGCCGCCTTGCCACTTGCGACCAGCTTGCGATAGACCACTTCGCTTTCTGCCGGCTGTCCGGTCAGGCGCAAGGCATTGGCCTGCAGGGGTGCGATGTCGGGCGTGTTGCCATATTGCTGAATGTAGGCATCCACATAGGCCAGCGCAGCGAAGTGGCGGCCCTGCTCCATCGATTGCGCAATCAGCGACAGGAACATCTCGGGTTGCGAAGGCATGGCCTTGCGCGACGCCTCGTCCTCTGCCTGTCTGGCCTGGGCCTGTATCTGCTGCTGTTCCTGCATGAGCTGGTAGGCTGTCTGGGGCGTGGATGTGCATCCCGCCAGCAGCAGGCCAGCCATGCCAAGCGCTGCCATTCCCCCCGTTCGGCGCATGGCCATGCGTGGCGGTGCCAAAAATTCAAACATGCCCATCCTCAGCCTCCTGATACGCGGGACAACCCACGAATGACGGCCAGAAAACCTGCTCCGCCAGTAATGATCATCAAACCCGGCAACAAGGTCAGCACCATGACGCCGGTCATCTTGACCGTCAGTTTCCCGATCTTCTCTTTCATGCCCATGCGTCGTTTTTCACGAACGCGTTCGCCGAACCTTGCCAGAGGTTCCTGGACGGCACCGCCATGTCGATCGACCTGAGCGATCAGTTTGCAGATGGCTGACAGGTCATCGTTATCGAAGCCGGTCGCCATGCGGGCCAGGGACTGCTCACGCGAGCGTCCACGGCTGTGCAGCTCGGCAGCAAATCGCAGCTCGCCAGCCAACACGGGCATGACATGACTGAAGTCCTGGATGACGGTATGCAGACTCTGGTCCATGGACAGACCCACACCTTGCAACAGCTTGAGCAAATCGATCAGCAGCGGCAGTTCTTCCTCGACCGCCTTTTTGCGACGCCTGGCCCGCCGCAGCAACACCCACTTGGGCAGCATGTAGCCCGCGGCAGCCCCGAAAAACACGCCAATGCTGTACCTCAGAACAGGCGCGAACTGGGTCATGCCTTCATCGAGAAAGACGCAGACGATGACTGGCAGTACGAACATCAACAACACGCGCATGGCGATGAAGCGCGCTTTTGCCTGGGGCACATCGGCAAAGCCACACAGCTCGATCAGTTGCTTGTCCTCGCCTGGCAGGAAGCTGTCTGCAAAGCGGCCTTCGCCAATCCGCACGCCCATGTCGTCGGCAATCTTCAATGCCGCCTGTGTATGGCTGCGTTCTGCCAGTTCGCGATCCAGCGCAGCGGCAAGGCGCGAGTCCCGGCTGGCCAGCGCCCGCTCGACACCCTGACGATGTCGCTGCTGGCGAAAGTGCTTGCGCAACAGCCCTGCTCCCAGCAACAACATTGCGCAAGCGATCAGCACCAGTGAGGCGGCGAAGAAAAGAGTGGGGTCCACGTATTCCATTGTTTTCCATGCCCTAAACAGACTTGGCCAGGCGGTACAGCCAATAGGAACCCCCGGTCTGTAAAAAGGCCGCAACGATCAACATCTTGAAGCCCACCGGGTCGTGGTACATGCCCATGAAAAGCGCACTGTTGAAAATAATGATGTAGGCCCCGATACCCAGAGGCAAAAGCGCCAGTATCCAGGCCGACAGGCGCACCTCGGCAGACAGCGCGACCAGTTCCTGGCGAGCCTGTTCGAGATCCCGGATGAATGCAGACATGCGGTCAAGGACCTGATCGCTGCGTCCGCCATAGCGCAGCGTGACAGCGACGAGCGAAGCCACCAGATAGAGCTCGCGCAGCCCGTACAGACGGGAGACCTGCTCCAGGGCGACATCCAGATCCTTCCCGGTGCGGTTTTGTGCCGCCACGCGCTCCATGACTTCACGCAGCGGCTGATCGACGCTGGCCGCCGCGCTCTGGAAAGCGGCGCCCAGGCTGCTGCCTATGGTGATCAGGCGCACGACCGCGTCAAGGAACACTGGCAGTTGCGAGACCATGCGGCGCTGACGTTTGTCGGCCCGGCGCCACAAGAAGAAAACCAGCAGCACCACGGTCACCAAGGCGGCAATGCCTGCCGCCAGCCAGCCGCCAATCAGGCTGGCCACGGCTGCCGCACAGGCGATGATCAATATCCTGGTCAAGAAGTAGATCGACGTCGGCACGACGCCGGCGCGCAGAAACAGTTCGTCCAGGCTGGCAATATGCGTCTTCTGAATCTGAACGCGTCTCTCGGCCGGCGCGTCGACGGCACCTTTGCGTCGCGCGTCCAGGCGGTGCTCGATCATTGCCGTTCCGGCTTCGCGCTGGGCGCCCGACAGGGATATCCTCCACAGCACCACGCCCGCCCCCAGAAGCACGAGCGCCAGCGCAGCGATCAACCACGTCATGGCCATCAGCGTCTCCGGTTCCAGAAACCGCCGCCGCCCTCGGCAGGAGCCTCGGGTATCTCAGGGCGCAATGCGTCCTTGCATCGGGCCAGTTTGTGCGTGTGCGGATGAATGCCCAGCCCTATCCACCGATCGCGCTCTTCGCCATCGGCGGTGATGAAAGCCTCGTAGCGGTAGAGTTCCTGGGTGGTAATGACGTTATCGCCCATGCCTGTCACTTCAGTGACGGACAGCACCCGACGCTTGCCGTTGGACAGTCGTCCGATCTGGACGATGAAATCCAGCGCGCTGGCGATCTGGCGGCGCAGGCTGTCTTCGCTCCCCTGAAAACCAGCGAAACCGGCCAGCATTTCGATACGGTAGAGGCACTCGCGCGGCGAGTTGGCATGGATGGTCGCCATCGATCCGTCGTGTCCGGTATTCATGGCCTGCAACATGTCCATCACTTCGGCTCCGCGCACCTCGCCCACGACCACCCGGTCAGGACGCATGCGCAGGCTGTTGCGGATCAGGTCGCGAATGCTGACCAGACCGCCCCCATCGAAACCGCCCTGCCGCGATTCAAGCCGAACGACATGGGGGTGGTTCAGTGAGAGCTCGGCGGTGTCCTCGACGGTCACCACCCGCTCGTTCTCCGGCACGAAGAAAGCCAGAGCATTCAGCAGTGATGTCTTGCCCGAACTCGTGCCGCCCGACACCAGTATGTTGCAGCGATTGGCCACGGCGACGTTGAGCAACCGGTAGATTTCGTCGTCGAACGTTCCCAGGGTGAGCAGATCCTGCGGTTTGAGGGGATCCTGGCGAAACTTTCGGATCGACACCATAGGACCATCGACAGCCAACGGTTCGATGACCACATTCAGCCGCCCGCCGTCGGGCAGGCGCGCATCGACCATAGGCGCCGATTCGTCCAGACGCCGGCCCAGGGGGGCCAGAATGCGGCGAACAATACGCAGCACGTGCTGATTATCGGTAAAGCGCAGCGCCTCTTTCTTCAGCACACCACGCCGCGACACAAAGACGTTTTGAAAACCGTTGATCAGGATGTCTTCGACCGAATGATCAGACAACAGGTCTTCCAGTGGTCCAAGCCCGGCCAGCTCCTTGGTCAGGGCGGTGGCGATTTCGCGCGACTCGCGCTCGTTGATGGCGACGCGCCTGTGTCGCACGAAGCTGGACACCTCGATATCCACGAATTCCTGGATAGCCTGGCGCGACCAGCGTCCGAACTCCGCTCCCAGCTCTTCGATTCGGGTCAGCAGGTGTTCATAGGCCTCCGCCTTGATCTCCAGATAACGTGCGGACGCATTGAAGTCGTCCTCGGCATCACTGAATTCCACTATCGCAGTCATGTTCATCATCCGGGATTCTTGCTACTTAAAGCGCCGTCATGCGACGGTGCATGTTGGGCAACCAGGCCGCAAGCCAGCCGCCGCGCGCCTGGTTGGGCGCAGGCTCGGCCACCACGGCGTCCACGAGCGAGACCATCGAACGCACATAGGCGTCGCGCTCGGACACTTCATGCAGGAGCTTGCCCTGGTTGGTACACACCATCAGGGGCATCGTTCGATCAGGCAAAGTGCCCACCAGAGACAGGCCGAAACGTTCGGCGATCTGCGTGGCCGTCATGCCGTAACGCTCGTCGTATTTATTGACCAGCAGGCGCAGGTTCGACGTGTCCACGTGGTGTTCCTGCAATTCCTTGATCTGTGCGTCCAGCGACACCAGCGATCCGACGCTTTGGTCGGTAACCAGCCAGGTTTCGCCTGCGGCGCGGGCGAGCCCGGACACGAACTCGGGATGCCCGAAACCGCCCGCATCGGCAATGACCAGTCCGAAGTTTTCACGCAGGCGGTCAAACAGCAGCAGTGAGTCTGCCTGCGACACATGGCGCATCTCGGCCATGTCGCGCGGCAACGAAAGTATGCTCACGCCGTGGTGGCTGTGCGCCAGGGCTGAACTCAGCAATGTCGGGTCCAGGCGGCGCAGCTCGCGCACCGCCTGGACGAAATCGAATTCGCCACTGACGTTCATGTACAACTGGCAATCACCCACGGGCCAGCCCAGATCCATCAAGGCGACCCGCTCGCTCAACGGCAGATCCCTGCCCTGCGTGCCGGCATGTCGCCCCTGTGCAGCCGTGGTCATGCGATCCTGCAGCAGACCGGCCAGATGCACCGCCAGGGTCGTGGTGCCGACCCCTGCTCGCGCACCCAGCAACAGCACGCTGCGCTTGGTGCCGGGCAGCTCGCTGGCGCCCTGGTTGGCGCAGAGCGCCATGATGTTCTGAACGACATCGCGCACTTCCTGAGGATCGCTGGACGGGTCCACAAAATCGCTCACCCCCGCCCGCAATGCCGCGATCGCGCTTTCGGGTTCGGTAATCGCGCCTACTGCAACACGCGGCAACTGCGGCGCGACTTTTGCCAGGCTCCTGGCCAGGTCGGCCGTGCGCAAAAGCTTGCCCGGTGCCTGGGCATCGGGCGTGAAATCCAGAAAAACCAGGCGTGGTGCGATTTCGGCCAGGCGCTGCGCCAGTTTTTCGTGTGCAGGTACTTCCTGTGTCAACAAGCCCAGCTCACCCAACGCCGCACCCAATCGAGCCGCCACACCATTGTCGGTGGAGCAGAACAGAAAGCAGGCAGCGTGCTGCAAGCCTGCGAATTCTTTTGAATGCGACTTCATCATCGTTACCTCGAAAACCCGGGCATATCCTGACTGCTGATCGGTCCAAGCAAGTACTTTCCCCACGCGTTGAAGCCAGAGTCGCTCACCTCCTGGCGCGCGCCCGGCAGGGGCAAGGTCACCCCGGCGGCAATCGGCCGAACCAGGCGCGGGGTGACCATGTTCACCAGTTCGGGATCTTCCGGTGTGTACTGCAGGCTGCGGAAAAACGCGCCGATGATGGGCAGGTCGCCC
>JAEYZR010000108.1 GCA_023427945.1 Pseudomonadota bacterium
CGCTGCCGCTTGCGCAGGCCGATCTGCGCCTCGATGGCCACGCGAGCGAGGCGCGCATCTATGCCGAGAACCCGGACAAACAGTTCCTGCCTTCCATCGGCACATTGCGCCACCTGCGGCTGCCTGAACATGTGGCGTTTGAGCGCGGTGCCGTGCGCGTGGACGGCGGCGTGCGCGAAGGTGACGCCATCACGCCCTACTACGATCCGATGATTGCGAAACTGATCGTGCACGGGGCCGATCGCGATCAGGCCCGCGCGCGCATGATTGCCGCACTGGCCCAGACTGAAGTGGTGGGTGTGCGCACCAACGTGGCTTTTCTCTCGCGTCTGATGAACGACGAGGCGTTTGCCCAGGCCGATCTGGATACCGGGCTGATCGAACGCAGGCGGGCCAGCCTGTTGCCCGCGCCTGCCCAGGCGAACACCGCCGCACTGGCGTGCGCAACGGCAGCGCTGCTGCAGTCCCAGCTCGCAAACATGCCGCGCTCATCGGGCGGTGCGCCCGCCAGTCCCTGGGCGGCGCAAGACGGCTGGCGGTTGAACGCCGCCTATGCGCGCGAACTGCTGTGGATGGATGGCGACCAGGCTCGCAGCGTGTTGCTGGCTCACGCTGGCAACGCGACCCATGGCCCGGCTTCAGCAGGTCAGCCGGCACTGGCAGGCTCCGCTGGCAAAGTGGCCGGCGCAAGCTGGACGCTGGACCTGGGTGACGGTGCACAACCGTTTTCATGGCGCCCCGAAAGTGCGGCCTCGGGCAACACACTCTCCTTGCGGGTGGTGCTGGGTGATCGGGTCTGGCAGGCGCGTGTGGTGCAGATCGATGAGACCGTCACGGTGTTCTGCGAAGGTCATCAGGCGCAGTTGGTGCGTCAGGACCCTCTGGTTCACGCTGCGGATGACAGCGCGGCGCATGGCGGCGGTCTGGTCGCTCCCATGCCCGGCAAGATCATTGCGATCTCGGTCGCCGCCGGTGCGACGGTCAAGCGCGGTCAGACCTTGCTGGTCATGGAGGCCATGAAAATGGAGCACACGATCTCGGCGCCGAGCGACGGCAAGGTGCGTGAACTGTTTTTTGCCGTGGGCGATCAGGTGCCCGACGGTGCCGAGCTGGTCGCGCTGGACGCATGATGCGCCCTGCGCGACTGCCCGGTGCTGCGGGCGCTGCTTAACGCAGCTTCGCGATAATGCCGTCCAGACGTTCGAGCATCTGGGTGATCTCGTCGGCACTGACATTCAGTGCTGGCATGAAGCGCAGCAGGTTCGTGCGCGGTGCGTTCAGCAGCATGCCTTCGGGTTGCGCGGTGCGTGCCGTGTCGACGATGGCGTTGCCGTCATCGCGATCCATGACCAGTGCGCGCAGCAGCCCTTGCCCGCGCTCACCCTTCATGCCGTACTTGGCCGACAGCGCAAGCAGACCCTTGGACAACTGATCGGCGCGGGCATTGACGCTGTCCAGGAAACCCGGTGCCGTGACCGCATCGAACACCGCGACCCCGATGGCGGTGGTCAGGGGATTGCCGTTGTAGGTGCCGCCCTGGTCGCCATGCTGGAATACCGACACTTCTTCGCGTGCCAGCAATGCTGCCAGCGGCACGCCGCCGCCTATGCCCTTGGCCAGCGTCATGATGTCGGGTGTCACGCCGGAATGCTCGTAGGCGAACAACTTGCCGGTGCGGCCCATGCCCGTCTGCACCTCGTCCACGATCAGCAGCAGTTTGTGCTGGTCGGCCAAGGCACGCAGACCCTGCATGAATTCACGCGTGGCCGGAATGACCCCGCCTTCGCCCTGCACGGGCTCCAGCATGATGCCCACAGTCTGGTCGTCGATGAGTTGCTCGACCGAGGCCAGATCGTTCAGTTCGGCCTTGGGGAAACCTTCGACCTGGGGGGCGAACATCTTGTCCCAACCCGGTTTGCCCGATGCCGACATGGTCGCAAGCGTGCGGCCATGAAAACCATGGTTCATGGTGATGATCTTGAACGCGCCGTTCTTGTTCTTCTGGCCCCATTTGCGGGCCAGCTTGATGGCCCCTTCGTTGGCTTCGGCACCACTGTTGGCGAAGAACACCCGATCAAAACACGAGGCGCCGGTCAGCCGTTGCGCCAGGGCGATCGAAGGCTCGTTGTAGAACGCCGGCGACGGGTTCATCAGCTTGCCGCTTTGTTCGACCACCGCTCGCACCATCTCGGGCGCGCAGTGGCCCAGGGTGTTCACCGCCCAACCCTGAACGAAGTCCAGGTATCGTTTACCGGTATTGTCGGTCAACCATGAACCCTTGCCGCTGACAAACACCAGATCCGGGCGTGCCGTGATGTTCATGAGGGCGTCGACGTTGTACTTGCTGAATTCCATGAGCGGTGTCCTGTTATCCACAGCCTGAAGATGGCTGGATTGCCTGTTTGGGAAATGTAGCATTCACAGGTGATCTGGGGGTTTTTACCTAGACATATCGACTGACTTGATGTTGATGACCAACACCGGTTGCCGGACAGGCCTGGACGATTCCCGCATATGAGGGTTTTCGATAGGAGGGAGCAAACTGCCTTGCTGCAGTGCGCCATCCTGTTGCGCCACGACTTTTCCTGAGTCCGACAAATCCGCCATCGCATCGCTTTTTCTCCTATGACACCGAGGCCGTCGGGTACGCGTCCCAGGGGTTCCCCACGCCGGGCATCGTTCATGCACAATTATGGTGCATACCAAATTTGTATGAGCAGTAGGCATTTTGGCATTTGACCCGTATGGAGAGCCGATTCCAGAATGGCCTGGCATTTCGTCGTCAACGCTGATTTCGACGTTCCGTCGTTTAGTCGCCTACACAAAATGGGGAATCACATCATGAAGGTTCGCAAGCACGCTCTTTCGATTGCCATGACTGCAATTTGTTGCGCGGTTGGAGCAAGCGCATCGGCACAGACGTTGTACGTTGCCGCCAACGGCGGGTCGACGGAAAAGCTGATGAAAGAAAAACTGTTCCCGGCATTCGAAGCCGAGAACCCTGGTGTGAAACTGGTCCAGGTCACCGGCACATCGACCGAAACGCTGGCCAAGTTGCAGGCCCAGCGCAACAAGCCAGAGATCGGTGTTGCCGTGATCGACGACGGCCCCATGTGGCAGGCCTTGCAGATGAATTTCTGTGATCCGATCCAGGCCGACACGTTCACCGGCCTGTATCCGATGGCCAACATCGATGGCCGCGCCGTGGGTGTCGGTCTGGTCTCCAGCGTCCTGGCCTACAACACCGAAGTGTTCAAAAAGAATGGCTGGGCCGCTCCGGACTCGTGGGAAGCGCTGACCGATCCTAAATTCAAGCAGAAGGTCGTCGTGCCTTCCATCACCAACACCTACGGCCTGCACGCCCTGATCGTGTTTGCCCGCCTGCGTGGTGGTGGTGAAAAGAACGTCGACCCGGGCTTCAAGGCCATCATCGACGAAGTCGGACCGAATGTGGTGGCCTGGGAGCCGGCTCCCGGCAAGCTCTCCGAGATGTTCCAGAATGGCAGCACGATCCTGGCCGTTCACGGCAGTGGACGCGTGCAGGCCCTGAAGAACACGGGCTTTCCGGTCGAGTCGGTCTATCCCAAGGAAGGCGCCGTGGCCTTGCAGGTCGCTGCCTGCCCGGTGTCCAAGAGCCCGCAACCGGAACTCGCGCAGAAATTCCTGAAGTTCCTGGTGCGTCCTGAATCGCAGCAGCTGCTGGCCGTCAGCGAAGGTTGGGGGCCGACCAACACCGCGACCAAACTGGCTCCTGAGGTCGCCGCTCGCGTGGCGTATGGCGAAGAAGCGGTGAACAAGATGATGGTGCTGGACTGGACCACCATCAACGAGAAACGCGGCGAGTGGACCACGCGCTGGAATCGCACCGTCGAACGTTGATCAACCCGCGCAATCAGGATTCACCATGACTTATCTCACACTTGATGGATTGAACAAACGCTACGGCGATGTCAGCGTGGTCGAAGACGTCAGCCTTGAGGTCGAGCGTGGTGAGTTCGTGTCGCTGCTCGGCCCCTCGGGCTGCGGCAAGACGACCACGTTGCAGATGATCGCCGGATTCGTGGACCCCACGCACGGCAGGATCGTGCTCGAAGGCCGCGACATCACCGGGCAGCGTCCTGAAAAGCGCGGCATGGGCATTGTGTTCCAGAGCTATGCGCTGTTTCCCCACATGACCGTGGCCGACAACGTCGGCTTCGGTCTGGAGATGCAGGGCATGGCGGCGGCGGACCGCAAGCGCCGTATCCAGGAAACGCTGGAACTCGTGCGCCTGGGCGGGTTGGGCGACCGTTACCCGCGCAATCTGTCAGGTGGCCAGCGTCAGCGGGTGGCCATTGCGCGGGCCTTGGCGATCCGGCCCAAGGTGTTGCTGCTGGACGAGCCCATGTCCAACCTGGATGCCAAGCTGCGCGAAGAAATGCACGTGGAACTGCGCAACATCCAGAAGACACTGGGCATCACCACGATTCTCGTCACGCATGACCAGATCGAAGCCATGACCATGAGCGACCGTATCGCGGTCATGTACGGCGGCAGACTGGTGCAGGTGTCGTCGCCGTTCGAGGCTTACGAGCGTCCCAGGTCGGCGTTCGCTTCGGGTTTCCTGGGCAAGACCAATCGCATCGATGCCCGTGTCGTCCAGCGCCGTGATCGCTGCTGCGAAGTCGTTGCCGGCGACGTGGCGCTGATGGTGCCGCACGAAGACCTGCCCTGTCCGGAGAACATCCAGGTATACGTGCGCCCGGAAAAAATACGCCTGGTGCCCGCTGGCGAGAGCCGCATCACCGCTACCGTGCGCAACCGCATGTTCCTGGGCAGCCACTGGGCGCTGGAGGTGGAGTGCGTGCTGGGCCATCTGCGCATCAGCGTACCCAACGTGGGCGTGGCGCCCGCGCAGGAAGGCCAACCGGTCCATCTGGGCTGGCAAGACGAAGACATGCGCATGCTGGCGCCCGAGGCCAGTCATGGTTGAGGCCCCTCGCGTTGCCGTGCCGTTACCGCGTGCGCGGTACAACCCCATACCGGCCCTGCTCACCGCTCCCGCCTTGCTGTTGTTCATCGGGCTGCTGTTCGTGCCGCTCGCCCTGACCGCCGTGTTGTCGTTCTCGGTCTACGACGGCACGCTGGGTGTGGGAGAGGGTTATACGCTGGCCAACTACATCGAAGTCCTGCAGGACGATTACTACCACGAGATTTTTATCCGCACGTTCGTGATGTCGCTGGCCGTCACGTTCTTCTCGATACTGCTGGGCGTGCCCGAGGCCATCATCCTGTCGCGCATGCGCGCGCCCTGGCGCGCCGTGTTCCTGGTGATCATTCTCGCGCCCTTGCTGATATCGGTGGTGGTTCGCACATTGGGGTGGGCCATCCTGATGGGCAACGAAGGTCTGATCAACTCCGCCCTGCTGGGCCTGGGCCTGATAGACAGCCCCTTGCGCCTGCTCTACACCATGTCGGGAGTGACCATCGCACTCACGCACGTGCTGATCCCGTTCATGATCATCTCGATCTGGGCGTCCCTGCAAAAGCTCGATGGTTCCGTTGAAAACGCCGGCCTGTCACTGGGCGCATCGCGTGCCACGGTACTGCGCCGGGTGGTGTTGCCGCAGATCATGCCCGGCATCCTCTCGGGCAGCATCATTGTCTTCGCGTTGGCCGCATCGGCTTTCGCAACGCCCGCCATCCTGGGGGGACGTCGCCTGAAGGTCGTGGCCACGGCAGCCTACGACGAGTTCACGGGTACCTTGAACTGGCCGTTGGGTGCAGCGATCGCGGTGCTGCTGCTGGTGGGCATGCTGGCCGTCATCCTGGGCAGCAACCGCCTCATCGAGCGCCGCTACGCTCAAGTCTTCGAAGCCTGAGGGAGCTGGACGTCATGCAAAAAAATGGTTGGCTCGGCCTCACTTTCCATACGCTGTTCATTCTGTTCATCCTGGCGCCCCTGGTCGTGGTGGTGGCGGTATCGTTCACCTCGCTGGGCTATATCTCCCTGCCGGTCGATGGGCTTTCACTGCGCTGGTTTCATGCGATTCTGGATCAACGCCAGTTCATCGATGCCTTTCTGATGTCGTCCTGGCTGGCCTTCGTGGCGGCGTCCGTGGCGGTGGTGTTCGCCGTACCGGCAGCGCTTGCCCTGGCACGCTATCGCTTCCCGGGACGCGGTGCCCTGACGGCGTTCTTCCTGTCGCCGCTGATGATCCCGCACGTCGTGCTGGGCATTGCGTTCCTGCGATTTTTCAATCTGGCGGGCTTGTCCGGTTCGTTCGGCTGGCTGTCGCTCACGCATGTCATCGTCGTGTTTCCCTACGCCCTGCGCCTGACGCTGGCCTCGGTCATCGGCCTGCAGCGCGATGCCGAGCTGGCGGCTCTTTCGCTGGGCGCCAGTCCGGCCACCGTTTTTCGCCGCATCGTGCTGCCTTTGATCGTGCCGGGCGTGGCCGGTGGCTGGATGCTGGCATTCATCCAGAGTTTCGACGAAGTGACGATGACGATCTTCGTGGCAACCCCGGGGACGACCACGCTTCCCGTGGCCATGTACAGCTACATCTCGCAGAGCATCGACCCGCTGGTGGCGTCGTTGTCCACGGTGCTCATCGTGGCCACGCTGATCGTGATGTTCCTGATGGATCGTCTGGTGGGGCTGGACCGCGTACTGGTTGGAAAGGGCTGAACGCATGCAATACCAAAGCGACATCATTGTGATTGGCGGTGGGCTGGTGGGTGCTGCATGCACTTATGGCTTGCTGCGTGAAGGTCTGGAAGTGGCCCTGCTGGACGAAGGCGACGTTGCCTTTCGTGCCTCGCGCGGCAATTTCGGTCTGGTCTGGGTGCAGGGCAAGGGCTACGGTACGCCCGACTATGCGCGCTGGTCGCTGGGTTCGTCCAGGCTGTGGCCGACGTTTGCTGCCGGGCTGCTTGCCGAGACGGGGGTGGACGTCGCGCTCAGGCAGGACGGCGGTTTTCATTTCTGTCTGACCCAGGCCGAGTTCGACGATCGTGCGCATCGCCTGCAAAGCCTGCGCGACGCCGTGGGCGCGGATTACCAGTTCGACATGTTGCGCCAGGATGCACTGCGCACACGCTTGCCGGGCGTCGGGCCAGAGGTGTATGGCGCGAGCTATTCGCCTATGGACGGCCACGTCAATCCGCTCAAGCTGTTCCATGCCATGCATCGTGCCTGTGACAAGCGTGGCGCGCGCTACCAGGTCGAGCGCCGTGTCCAGACCATCACCCACGCGCAAGGCCTCTACACCGTCCAGAGTGGCGGGGATACCTGGCAGGCGCCGCGTGTGTTGCTCACTGCCGGACTGGGCAACAAGGATCTCGCGGCCCAGGTGGGATTGCATGCGCCTGTCAAACCCAACCAGGGCCAGGTGCTGGTGGGCGAACGCGTGCAGCCTTTTCTCAAGCACCCGACCATCTTCGTGCGCCAGACCGACGAGGGCACCATACAGATCGGCGATTCGCTCGAAGACATGGGGTTTGACGACACCACCCGGACCGATGTGCTGGCACGCATCGCCCAGCGCGCGATTGTCTGCTTTCCGCATCTGGCAGGCTTGAATCTGATTCGCAGTTGGGCCGCCTTGCGTGTCATGTCCCCCGATGGTTTTCCGATCTATCAGGAATCGAACACGCACCCGGGCGCGTTCGTGGCGACCTGCCACAGCGGGGTGACGCTGGCCGCTGCGCATGCGCTCAGGCTGGCGCCCTGGATCGCCGGCGGTCCCAAACCCGATGGGCTGGACACCTTCGCCGGCGACCGTTTCCTGGATCCCAACCGAGAGTTCAATGATGGCCACTGACCTGTTTACTGTATTGCCAGAAAGCCGTAGCGCACGTTCAGTGCGGATTTCCTTCAATGGCGTCGATCGCGATGTCGTGCCGGGAACGACGGTCGCCGCGGCCTTGTTGGGAACAGGCGAATCGCGCTTGCGCGCCTCGCCTGTCAGCGGCGATTCGCGTGCGCCCTATTGCATGATGGGTGTCTGTTTCGAGTGCCTGGTCGAGATCGATGGCGTGCCCAACCGGCAAAGCTGTCTGATCCCGGTCAGCGATGGCATGCAGATCCGCAGCCAGGAAGGCCGTGTGCAACTGGACGCCAAGGAGGCGCTTGAGTCATGAGTGAATCAGTCGATATCGTTGTCATCGGCGCAGGCCCGGCAGGCATGGCGGCGGCCACCGTGGCCGCACGGCGTGGCGCCAGCGTGGTGCTGCTGGATGAGCAGGTCGCACCGGGCGGACAGATCTGGCGCAGCATTCTGCAGGCGTCGGATGCGCGCATGGACCGGTTGGGACCGGACTATGCGGCGGGACGTGAGAACGCCGATGCTTTCCAGGCATCGGGTGCGCGCCACGTCACACGCGCCGCTGTCTGGCAGGTGACGCGCGATGGCGTGGTCAACTATCTGCACGACGGCGCCTCCCATTCGATCAAGGGCAAACAGGTCATCCTGTGCAGCGGTGCAATGGAGCGCCCGTTTCCGATTCCGGGCTGGACCTTGCCGGGTGTCATGACGGCGGGCGCCGCACAGATACTGCTCAAAAGCGCCGATACCGTGCCCAGTGAACCGGCCGTACTGGCCGGCTGTGGCCCTTTGCTCTACCTGCTGGCCTGGCAGTACGTACGCGCCGGTCAGCCCATCGCGGCCATCGTGGACACCACGACTGGTGAAGACTACCGGCGGGCCCTGCCACACCTGCCTGCCGCGCTGGCCGCCTGGCCCTATCTGAAAAAAGGCCTGGGCCTGATCAACACGATCAAGCGCTCCGGCGTGCCGTTTTTCAAGGGCGCCACCAACCTGGCGGTGCTGGGCGGGGAGGCCGCCCAGGCACTCACCTTCGATGCCGGCGGGCGTTCTCACCGCCTGGACACGCGCCTGGTTCTGCTGCATCAAGGCGTGGTGCCCAATACGCAATTCACCTGGGCGCTGCGCGCCAGGCACACCTGGGACACCATGCAGTTGTGCTGGCGTCCGGATGCCGACCGTCATGGGCGGCTCGACGGCATTGCCGGCGTTCTGATCGCCGGCGATGGTCGTGGCATCGGCGGCGCATCCGTGGCCGCACTCCAGGGCGAACTGGCAGGGCTGGCGGCCTTGATGGATCTGGGCAAGCTGGCTCGCGACGAAGGCCAGCGCCTGGGCGCGCCACTCCTGGCCGCCATCGACAAGAACCTGCGCATCCGGCCTTTTCTGGATGCGCTGTACCGACCCAAGGATGCCAATCGCATGCCGGCCGACGACGTGCTGGTGTGTCGTTGCGAGGAAGTCACCGCGGGCGCCATTCGCAGCTATGTCGAAATCGGCTGTGCCGGCCCCAATCAGACCAAGTCGTTCGGACGCTGCGGAATGGGCCCTTGCCAGGGTCGCATGTGCGGTCTGACCGTCACCGAGGTGATCGCGCAGGCGCGTGGTGTAAGCCCCGCCGAGGTGGGCTACTATCGGATACGTCCCCCAATCAAACCCATTACGCTGGCGGAACTTGCCGCCACGCGTGATGATTTTCCAACCGAAGAACCTGGAGTTCAACCATGACAGACATCACCCGCATCGAATCCAACGCACGCATGAGCCGAGTCGTCGTCGCGAATGGCATCGTATACGTCGGTGGACTGACCGCTGGCGATGCCACGCAGGACATCAAGGGCCAGACGGCACAGATTCTGGAAAAGATCGAAGCCTACCTGGCCAAGGGCGGCAGCGACAAAACCCGCATCCTCACCGCACAGATCTGGCTCAAGGACATCGAGCGCGACTTTGCCGGCATGAACGAAGTCTGGGACAAGTGGCTGCCCGCTGGCACCCAGCCCACCCGCGCAACGGGTGAATCCAGGCTCGCCGCCGACGCCCTGCTGGTGGAAATCATCGTCACCGCGCTGGCTGCCTGATTCCGCTGGCCTGATCCTGGCGCATCCCGGGCGATCTGATGAATCCCAAGGAAATCGAGGCTTTCCGGGCAGTCATGCTATCCGGCTCGATGACGGTTGCCGCGCGCGACATTCACACCACGCAACCCAACATCAGTCGCCTGATTGCCCACCTGGAGTATCAGCTCGAAATCAAGTTGTTCGAGCGTGCAGGCAACAAACTCACGCCCACCGACGAGGCCATCGCCTTCTTTACCGACGTCGAGCGCCACTATGTGGGCCTGAAGACCCTCAAGGACACGGCGCACAACATCAAGCAGTTCGGCACCGGGCGCCTGCGTGTGGCCACGGCGCCGGCAATCAGCCAGGGCTTTCTGGCAAGCGTCATCGCACTGTTCTCCCAGCGCTTTCCCGACGTCACGCTGGCCATCCGTACCAACTACTCGGCCACCATCGAACACCTGATCGCCTCGCAAGTGTGCGACATCGCGCTGGCGGTCTACGTAGGCAACAACATCCAGAGTGCCGTACGTGCCCAGAAAATCGCCGAGATGCGGGGCGTGTGCGTGCTGCCGCCAGGCCATAGGCTGGCGCAGGCAAAGTCGGTGAAAGCCAGCGATCTGGCGGGCGAGAACTTCATCTCGCTCTCGCATCAGGACGGCTTGCGTGAACGAATCGACGCCCTGTTCGAAGCCAAGCGCGTGTCGCGCCGAACCCCGGTCGAAACCGATTTCCAGTCAACCATCTGCAACCTGGTCTGCAAGGGCGTGGGCGTAAGCCTGGTCAATCCCATCGTCGCTCAGGACTACGTGTCGCAAGGCATCGTCATCAAGCCTTTTTCGCCCAACGTGGCGTTTCCCCTGTTCCTGCTTAATCCCACCCATCGCCCCACCGGCATCCTGGCAAACGCCTTTGTCGACGCGGTGCATGAGGTCTTGCAGGCGGGCGGCAATCTGCCCCAGCGCACCAAGCGCTCAGTCGAACAGGGCAGATGATTTCACGTTCGACATGGGTGGGGAAAAGCCCCGGCCTCATGCCGCACGGGCAGACTGTGCAAGCGGCCGGGTGAATCGCGCCGGCGACAGGCCATCTATCGGCACTTCACTGGCGCCGTCCAGTATCAACTGCGACACCGCACGCCCCGAAGCCGGTCCGGGCTGAAAGCCGCTGGCCGAGAAACCGCAGGCATACACGAGCTTGGCGATGCCGCTGCTGTATCCCAGCACGGGCAGTTTGTCCGGAGTAAAGCCTTCCACGCCCGACCAGGCCCGATTCAGCGATACATGCTTCAAATGCGGGAACAGGTCCGTGACGATGCGCGCACTGTTGGCCAGGCGCGAAAAATCCAGCTCGGCGTGTGCCGCATCGATGTCCACGTCGCAGTGCAGCTCACCGCCAATGACCACCGTGCCATTGTCGTACTGCTTGAACGACAGCCCGCGCGAAGCCGCTCCCACGACCGGATCCACGAAGTGCGGCAGCCGTTGCGTCACCATCAGCATCAGCCCCCCAGGCTCCACCGGCAACACCTCGCCCAGCGACTGCGCCAGTCCGCCCGACCAGGCACCTGCCGCCATCACCAGATATTCCGCGCCCACCGTGCCCGCAGGCGTCTGGATATGCCATTGCGCTGCGCGCTGGTCGATGCGTGACACGCGACAGTTCTCGCGAACCTCGGCGCCCAACTCACAGGCCGCACGCCGAAAGGCGGTCACTGATTTGTAGGGAATCGCAAACCCATCCCGTTCGACCCAGATGGCGCCCGTGACATGGGGGGCGATGGCGGGCAGCAGTTCGCGCGTCGTGTGCGCGTCGATCATTTTTTCGTGGGTAAAGCCATGTGCGTGGAGCAGGTCCACTCGCGCCTGGAGGATGGCGAGATCGGCTTCGCTCTCGGCCACCTTGATCTGACCGCCCGTATAGAAGGCCGCATCGTGTCCCAGCGTGCGCGAAAGCGTATGCCACATATCGCACGATGCCAGCGAGAGCGGGATTTCCTCCAGCTTGCGGCCCAGCGTGCGTACGCCGCCGGCATTCACGCCGGACGCGTGGCGCGCACAGTAATCGGCCTCGAGCACGACAACGCGTGCCCCGCGTGCCGCCAAGTGATAGGCCGCCGAACAGCCGTGTATCCCACCACCGATAATGGCGACATCGTATGCAGTGTGCGTCATGACGCATTTCCCCCGGTTTGAGGGTCACTTTACCGAACCGTCGCGCCGCCTGCCAATGCGGATCGCGCAGGAGAGCATACGCATTTGTTATGCGTGCGGTTCTTCAGGCCGTCATCTCGCAGGGGCGTCATGCATCAGGCGCGAGAAACAGTCCAGGTAACGCCCACCCATGACGTCCACGTCGTGCTCCCGATGCACATAGTCGAATGCGCGTGCGGTCAGTTCATCGGCCAACGTGCGGTCATCGAGCACGCGTTCGATGTGCGCCGCCATCGTCGTGGCGTCGCCCACGGCCGACAGCAGGCCCCGTCCGTCGGCCAGGCTCTCGCGCAGGCCGCCCGCATCGGTGGACACCACCGGCACGCGCTGCAAGAAGGCATCGAACACACTGCTGCCCAAGGCCTCTTCACACGACGCCATGACGAACACATCCATCAGCGCGTAATAGCTTTCGACGCCGCTGCAAAAACCCGCCAGCAGATAGACGTCCTGCAGCCCCAGTTCGGCAATCAGGGCGCGGGCCTGATCTTCGCGATTGCCGCCCGCGCCGAAATGCACGAACACAAAATCGTCACGCCGCCTGGCGAGCGCTGCGATGGCCCGGATCAGCGTCTCGGGGTCTTTGTCGGCGATCAGCGCCGCAGAGGTTGCGATGATCCGCTTGCCCGCCAGTCCCAGCCGTTGAACCAGTGCCTGGTTGCGCACCGGATCGATCGGCTGCTCCTTTACAGCACTGCGAATGATGATGGGCTCGATGCCCAGGCGCCGTGGCTCGGTCGCGGCCATCTCGCTGATGGCAACCACCTGATCCACGCGTCGCCATTTGAATCCGGTCTTCCACTCGTCGCCCGCCTTCACCGGAAACGACGTGCGGCGCGAAAACACGATCGGCCGCCGATGTGCCCATTTGCTCAGAACAGCCCAGGTGACCGTATTGGCGGTCTGGGCATGCACGATGTCGAAGCGCCTCGCCTGAGTGGTCAGAAACCGCAACTGATCCACCACGTTGCGCACCGGGTGCACGACAAAGCCTTCGTCCTGGGCGCGCTGTGCCAGCGGCTGGCCCGCCCTGGCCACCAGTTCGACCGTCGCGCCACGGTCCCGGAACGCCTCCATGCAGTAAAGCGTCTGGCGCTCGCCGCCGCGCCAGCCTTTTTCGACATTGAGCTGGAGAATGTTCATCAACCGCGCCTCGCGCAAAAAATTATCGGCCACATGATAAGCGCTCGGCCTGACAACAGAGGCAGGTCGGACGCGAGGCGTTCGTACGTCGGCGCGGGGCGCGGCCTGGGCCCGGACTAGCTTCATCGCCGCGGACTCACAAGCCGTCGGTGCCGGATGTGGATCAGCCGCCTGCCGTGAACGTCACGACGATGGCGTGCAGCGCCACCCCGATCAGCCCACCCACTAGCGTCCCGTTATACCGGATGTATTGAAGATCACGACCCACGCTCAGTTCCAGTTCGTCCACCAGATGGCGTTCGTCCCAATCGCGCACCGTCTGACCGATGTGATCGGTCACGCCCTCGCGCAGATTGTCGGCCAGCGAGCGCGCACTGGCCAGCACGTGACTGTTCAACGCGTCGCGCAGAGCGGGATCTTCGCTCAGGCGGGTACCCATGCCCGCCAGCGTGGCCGCCAGATGCCTGCTCAACGTCGAATCCTCGCTGTCCAGGTTGCGTCGCAGGCTGGCCTGTATGTCATCCCAGAGCCCGTGCACATAACGCTGCACACCCGGATGCGCCAGCAGCTTTTGCTTGATGGCATCGACCTGGGCGTGCACCTCGGGATCCTCCACCAGTCGGTCGATGTAGGCCAGCAGCCAGGCCTCATAGTCGCGGCGCATGGGATGGCCGGGCTGGCTGAGCACTTCCTGCAGTTCATCGATCAGCGCCCGCGCCAGGCGGTCGGCCAGACTGTTGGAGATGCCCTCGATCGGCTTGAGCAAACCCACCGTGGCGACAATGCGCGGCCACTCCTTGCGTGCAAACCGGACCATCACCGCCGAGGCCCGCCCTTTGACGTCCTCGTCGCTCAACCAGGCGCCCAGTCGCGTCAGCGCCTCGTCCAGCAGCGCCTGGTGGCGCCCGTCGCGCGTGAGCAGGGTCAAGATGTCTCGCGCCCCTGCGCCGGCATCCCAGCGCGCAAGGCGCGACATCACGAACTGCTGGATCGCCGCACGCACAGTGCGGTCGTCCAGCAGATTCAGCGCATGCAACGCCCAGGTCCGGCTCAGGCCGATCAGGTGGTTCACCTGTACCGGATCCGAAAGCCATTGCCCCAGCCTCTTGGCCGGATCAAAAACCTTGAGCTTGACCAGCAACTGCTCTGGGTCCAGGAAATGGTTGCGCACGAATACGGCCAGGTTGTCAGCCAGGCGGTGCTTGTTCTGCGCAATGATGGCGGTATGGGGAATGGGCAGGCCCAATGGATGACGAAAGAGGGCCACGACAGCGAACCAGTCCGCCAGCGCGCCCACTGTCGCCGCTTCGCAGAATGCGCGCACCCACGCCCAGACGCCTTGCCCGCCCATGATGTGGCTGACCGCGAAACCGGTGAGCGTGGCCGCCAGCAATACCAGGGCACCTGCCTTCATTCGCCTGAGCTCGGACCTGCGCGGATCGAGGGGGGACGCCAAGGTAAAAGTCTCCAGATTCAATGCAAACGGCAAGTTGCGACATCCAATGTAAGCCATCCGCCGCCCGAGTGAACGTTCGTGGCGCGAGGGGCGTCGTGATGGCTCTTCTGATTGTTGGCATCGCCTCTTGAAATCGTTCCAGGCATCCCTAGATAGGTTGTACGGGACGCCGTAATCGGGTCCCGCATCAAACC
>JAEYZR010000068.1 GCA_023427945.1 Pseudomonadota bacterium
GACGTGGTCCGCCACGCTCTCACGCACAAGGGCATCACCGTGATGGCGCTGGTGCCCAATCTGCGCGGCGCCCAGGCCGCACTGCAGGCCGGTGTGCACAAGCTGACCATGCCCGTGTCGGCCAGCCGTGAGCACTCGCTGGCCAACGTGCGCAAGACGCCCGAAGAAATGATCGAACAGGTTCGCGCCATCGCCACGCTGCGCGACGAGGTGGCCCCGCACGTGACGCTGGAAGCAGGCATCGCCACGGCGTTCGGCTGCACGCTGCAAGGCGTGGTGCCTGAGGACGACGTGATCCGACTGGCGGCTCTGGCCATCGAGGCCGGTGCCAACGAATCCGGTCTGTCGGACACCGTGGGTTACGCCAATCCAGCTCAGGTGCGCCGCCTGTTCCGCCGCCTGCACGAAGAGATCGGCACGCATGCGGGGGCCGCCCACATGCACAACACGCGTGGCCTGGGCCTGGCCAACTGCCTGGCCGCCTGGGACGAAGGCGTGCGTACCTTCGACTCCTCGCTGGGCGGACTGGGGGGCTGTCCCTATGCGCCAGGGGCGTCGGGCAACGTCGTCACCGAAGACCTCGTATTCATGTTCGAAGCGATGGGCATCTCTACCGGTATCGATCTGGAGCGCATCTTCGCCGCCCGCGATGCACTGCAGAGCGGGCTGCCTGACGAGGCCATCTATGGCATGACTCCCCTGGCAGGTTTGCCCAAAGGATTCAAATGAATCAAGCCACACAAGCCTCCACGCTTCCCTATCACGGCTTGCGCGTCGTTGAGTTCACGCACATGGTCATGGGGCCCACCTGCGGCCTGCTGCTGGCCGATCTGGGTGCCGAAGTGATCAAGGTGGAGCCCGTGGGCGGCGACTCCACGCGCAATCTGCTGGGATCAGGCGCGGGCTTTTTTCCAATGTTCAATCGCAACAAGAAGAGCATCGTGCTGAACCTCAAGGAGCCGGAAGGCCGCGAGGCCGCACTGCGCCTGATCGATACGGCAGACGTGGTCAGCGAGAACTTCAAGTCGGGGGTGATGAAAAAACTGGGTCTGGACTACGAGACCTTGAAGAAACGCAATCCCCGCCTGATCTATGTGAGCCACAAGGGCTTTCTGCCCGGGCCATACGAGCATCGCACCGCACTGGACGAAGTGGTTCAGATGATGGGCGGGCTGGCCTACATGACCGGACGCAGCGGCGACCCCTTGCGTGCGGGCACCAGCGTGAACGACATCATGGGGGGAATGTTCGGCGCCATCGGCGTGATGGCCGCGCTGGCGCGCCGCGAGAAGACCGGCGAAGGCGCAGAGATCACCGCTTCCCTGTTGGAGAACAACGTGTTCCTGGTCGGCCAGCACATGATGCAGTATGCCGTCACCGGCCATGTGGCCGCGCCGATGCCTGATCGCATTTCCGCCTGGGCGATCTACGACGTCTTCACCGTCAAGGATGGCGAACAGATCTTTCTGGCCGTGGTGAGCGACAAGCAGTGGGAGATCTTCTGCAACCGCTTCGGTCTGTCGAGCTTGCAGGCCGATCCGCGCCTGCTCACCAACAACGACAGGGTGCGCGCACGCGACTGGCTCATGCCGCAACTGCGCGCACATCTTGTTCAGTTCTCCGCCGACGAGCTGGCATCCATGTTCGAAAGCGAGGGGCTGCCGTATGCGCCCATCACGCGCCCCGATCAATTGTTCGACGACCCTCATCTGCGGGCGACCGGCGGGCTGGCGCCTTTGCGGCTGCCCGACGGGCGCGAGGCACGCGTGCCGCTGGCGCCGTTCACGCTCGACGGGGTACAGCCGCCGGTACGACTGCAGCCCCCCAGTATCGGGGAACACACCCATGAACTCCTTCGCTCGGTCGGTTACAGCGAAGAAGACATACAAGCCTTGGACAAAAGGCATATTCCACAAGGAGACAAAAAGAATGACACAACTCAAACGTAGAACGTTCCTGGGCGCAGCACTGTGCGCGGCAGCGCTGCCCCTGTCGGCAATGGGGGCCTCCTCCTATCCTGGCAACCGGCCGATCCGCCTCATCGTTCCCTATACGCCAGGCGGCGGAACGGACTCCGTTGCGCGCGCGATCGCAGCGAAGATCACCCAGCAGGTCGGCTGGACGGTGATCGTGGAGAATCGTCCTGGCGCAGGTGGCAACATCGGCATGGGCGTGGTGGCCAGTGCGGCACCCGATGGCTACACGCTGGCTCTGGGCCAGACATCGAACCTTGCGATCAATCCCGCGATGCTCGACAACATGCCCTTCGATGCCAGCAAGGACTTCGAAGCCGTGGCGGTGCTGGCCTCCGTGCCGGTCGTTCTGGTCGTCAAGGAAAACGCACGCTGGAAGACCCTGGCCGATCTCATCAAGGAGGCACGCGAAAAACCGGGCGCGATCAAGCAGGCGTTGGCGGGCTCCGGTACCGTGGGTCATGTGGCGGGCGAGCTGCTGGCCAACCAGGGCAAGTTTGAAGTGTTGAACGTGCCTTACCGTGGCGCAGCGCCCGCGCTGAACGATCTGCTGGGCGAAAGCACGGACTACATGTTTGCCACACCGCAGGCCACTCAGGCGATGCTCAAGGGGAATGTGCTCAGGCCACTGGCCGTGAGTTCGCGTGAACGACTGGAAATCCTGCCCGATGTGCCAACGGTTGCCGAGTCCGGCTACGAAGGGTTCGAGGCCGTGGACTGGAAAGCGCTGGTGGCGCCCAAGGGCACGCCCAGCGAAATCGTGCTGGCGATCAATCGCGTCATCCAGGACGTGTTGACCGATCCCGCGACCATCGCCATGTTCACCGCCGAGGGCAGCATCGCCTTGCGCGGATCGCCACAGGAGGCCACGCAATACATCGGCGAAGAACAGAAAAAATGGGCCGCCCTGATCGAAAAGGCTGGCATCAAGGCCGCCCAGTAACCCGCACTCAACAATTTGAATAATGAGACAAAGAATGAAATCGATTGGCCTGCGATTCCCGGTGAAGTATGTGGCTGTGCTGGCCCTGCTTTCATCGGCCTATAGCCCTTTGGTCACGGCCGCCGACGCAACGGCCTGGCCAGACAGCGTAGTGCGTCTGGTCGTTCCCTATTCTCCTGGGGGAACCACTGACTTCGCCGCGCGTCAGGTGGCGCAAAAACTGTCGGAAAAGACGGGGAAGTCGTTCATCGTCGAAAACAAGACGGGCGCCTCGGGCACCATTGCCACGCAGGACGTGGCCCGCTCCAAGGGCGATGGCAGTGTGTTTCTGGTGACTGACACCACCTACACGATGCTGCCCCTGCTTTTTTCGAAGTTGCCCTGGGACTACGACAATGATCTGGTGCACGTCGCCGAAATCATCGAGACGCCGCTGGTCTTGCTGGTGCCGCAGAAGTCGCCGTTCACGTCGATGCAGGACTTGATCGAATACGCCAAGGCCAACCCGGGCAAGCTGAACTTCGGTTCGGGCGGTCAGGCCAGTTCCACCCATCTTGCCGCCGAGCTGTTCGGCAGCGATGCACAGGTGAAGCTCAACCATATCCCCTACCGGGGTGCGGGGGCAGCACTCACCGATGTGATGGCCGGTCAGATCGACATGTTGATCACGGCAGCGCCGACCGCCATCCCGCCAGTGCAGGGGTCACGTGTGCGCGCACTGGCTGTCAGCGGCAAGGAGCGGCTGGCGACATTGCCCGATGTGCCCACCTTCGAGCAGGCCGGGTTGCCCAGCTATCAGGTGGTCAACTGGTTCGGCCTGGCCGCGCCCAAGGGCACGCCGGCTCCCGTGGTCGAAAAAATGAACAGCCTGGTGGGCGACATCATGAACGAGTCGGCCATGCAGGAAACCATGAAGCGCCAAGGTGCCGTGCATCGTCAAAAGTCCGTGCCGCAGTTCGGTCAGTATGTGAACGACCAGGTCCAGCTCTGGGCCGACGTGGGCAAGCGCGTGGGCATCAAACCTGAATAACCGGAAATCCAGATCATGTGGAATATGAGTTTCACCCCGCCCGTCGTCATCGAGGTCCGGGTGCTCGCAAGGCTGCCCGATGCGCTGCGAATCCCGCAGCGCTCG
>JAEYZR010000130.1 GCA_023427945.1 Pseudomonadota bacterium
GTGCCGACCTGATCGGGCAGCTCGTCCATCGTGGGCACCTTGTAGTCAAAGAGCGTTCCGTTGACGACCTGGCCGTCGGCGTAGATGTACTCTTCGGACAGCGTGTGGCCCAGGCCCATGACCATCGCACCCTCGTCCTGCCCGTGCGCGGCCTTGTGATTGATCACGTGGCCCAGATCGGCAGCCCCCGCCACCCTGAGAATCCGGATGGCGCCCGTGCCTTCGTCCAGTCCAATTTCGAATGCGCCGGCGCCGGTCTCCCAGAACAGCGGCTGCAGCTTGAAGTCGCCATTCCTGGTGTTGGGATTGACGCGTCCCACGCCCAGAAACTCGCCTGCGGCCATGCCGTTGAAGCGGCGCAGGAGTTCGATGATGGGCAGGGTGACCTCGGGCCCCTGGACCGCACCTTCCACCAGGCTGTAGTCGGCGGGGGAGCCGCCCAGCACTTCGGCGGCCATGTCACGCACCTGCTGCACGATGTCCTCACAGGCCATCTGTACCGCCAGCCCGATGATCACGGTAGATCGGCTGGCGCCAGTACCCCAGTCGTAGGGCGCCTGCAGCGTGTCGGGTTGCGCCACGGCGATCATGCGCAGCGGCTGGTTAAGTACCTTGGCCGCCACGATGCGCAGCACGCCCCGGCTACCTTGGCCGATCTCGACCGTGTTGGCCGAGACGTTCACGGACCCATCTGCACGCAGCCGGACGATGGCCCCGCCGATGGGCATGATGCCCGGGTCTGTCGCCCCGACCGCGACACCCATTGCACGGCGCCCGGTGTGCGCCGATGGCGGCAGGCTGTTGAGGGTGTCGACCGCCGCTTTCAGCGAGCGGCGCATGTCGATGTCCAGCGGCCGCAGGTCGTGCTTGATCGTCTGCCCCTTGTGCGCGAGGTTCAGCATCCGGAACTCGACAGGATCGTGGCCCAGGGCATGGGCGATCATGTCCATCTGCGATTCGGTGGCCCACACGGCTTGTGGACCGCCGATGGAGCGAAACGCAGCGCCTGGCACCGTGTTGGTGTAGACGCCGATGGCCTGCAGGCGCAGATTGGGAATGTGATAGGGGCCGATGGCCCGGATGGCGGCCTTCACGGCGATGGCGGGGCCCGTGTCGGCATATGCGCCGCCATTGACCACCGCACGCACCGTCTTGCCGATGATCTTGCCGCTTGCGTCCACGGCGGTCTGCAGCGTGACTTCGGCGTCCAGGCGGCGGCACGTGAGCATCGACTCCGGAATGGTCAGGCACACGCGCACAGGCGCACGCGCCTTCCACGACAGAGCGGCCACCAGCGGGTCGATTTTTACCGATGCCTTGCCGCCGAATCCCCCGCCCACATAGGGCGAATGCACGCGCACACAGGCCAGCGGTATGCCAAGAATCTCCGAACAGACCCGCTGGATGGCCGTGGGTGTCTGGCCACCGCTCCACAGTTCCAGTGAATTCGGCTTCCAGTGCGCAATGCAGACATGAGGCTCCATTGCGTAGTGAAAGACCATCGGAAAAGTGAAGGTATCTTCAAAGATCCGGCAGTCGCCCTGGAAGGCTGCGTCCACGTCACCGCTTTCATAGCTCCACTGCTGGAACTGGTTGGTGCCTGCAACCGGCGTGCAGTGCCCCCGGAAGTAATAGTCCTTCAGCACATCCATGTCTTCATGAACCAGCGCCGCGCCCGGCGCAAGCGCTTCCTGAGACGTGGTCGAGTAGGGCAGGGTGTCGTAGGTCACGGTGATGGCGTCCACAGCGGCCTCGGCCGTGGCTTCGTCTATGGCGGCAACGGCTGCGACCGGGTCGCCCACGTAGCGGACCTTGTCCGTCGCGATCACGGGACGGTCGCGCAAGGACAGCCCCCAGCGCGTTTCGCTGCCAGGGAGATCCTTCAAGTCTTCGCCGGTCAGTATGGCTACCACACCCGGGATGGCGAGCGCGGCGCTGACGTCCAGCCTGGCAATGCGGGCATGCGGCACGGTGCTGCGCAGGATCTTGCCGTGCAGCATGTCGGGCACGACCAGATCGCTGGCATAGATCGCGCTGCCGGTCACCTTCTCGAGATAATCGGCGCGCGGCTCGTCACTCAGTGAAAACGATGGCTTCGAATGCATGGAACAGTCCAGTCTTTAGTTTTCGAGTGAGATCTTCGAGCGTGTGATGACCTCCTGCCACATCGCAGTCTCGGCGGCCTGGCGTTTCACCAGATCCTCCGGCGTGCTGGAGGCAGCTTCCACACCGACGGCAGCCAGGCGATCCTTGACCTCCTGCGTGGCCATCGTCTTGGCGATCTGCGGCACCACCTTGTCCACGACTGCCTTCGGTGTGCCTTTGGGCGCGTACAGGGCGAACCACGTGACGGCATCAAAGCCGGGCAGGACGGTCTCGGACAGGGTGGGAACGTCGGGCAATGCCTGTGCGCGTTTGGCTGTCGTGACGGCCAGCGCCTTCAGTTTTCCGGACTTCAGGTGTGCCAGCACTGCCGGTCCCTGTTCGATGGCCATGACGACACGCCCGGCGATCAGATCGACCACCATAGGCGAACTGCCCTTGTACTGGACGGCAAAGAGATCGACGCCTGCGCGTTGCTTGAACAGTTCCATGAAGACGTGCTGCGAGGTGCCCGCACCGGCCGAGCCGTAGCCATATTCGCCCGGGCTTTTCTTCAGGTAGGCGATGAGCTCCTCGATCGTGTTGACCGGCAGGGTCGCCGGCACGACGACATAGGATGGGTTCAGGCCGAGCAGGGAAACGGGTTCGATCTTTTTATAGACGTCGTCCATGCGCTGGCTGAGCAACGGCAGGATGGAGAACATGGACGAGGCACCGACGAGCAGGGTGTATCCGTCAGGCGCAGCGCGGGATACGTGATCGGCCCCGATGATTCCGGACGCCCCGGCCCGGTTGTCCACGACGACCGATTGCCCCCACTCGCTCAGGCCTGCGGCCACCGACCGGGCATACAGGTCGGTGGCGCCGCCCGGCGGGTACGGGGCGATCAACGTGATGACTTTGTCCGGGTACGCGTGGGCCTGGGTGGTGGCCAGCAGGCCCAGCGCACACGTCAGCCCGACAAGATACTTCTTCCAATTCGCCTTGAACATTTCAACCCCTTGTGAGTGACCGCACTATCGTTTAAATTCTGCCTAGAAGAACGTCATTCTGCCAAGCGATACGCTACAATGTCAACTAGGGTCTGTACTAAATCGAGTCCATGTATGGCGGAAGTCTCAGAAAGCGACACAAAAGCGGGCGGCGTCGCCTCGGTGCAGCGCGCGATCGCAATACTGAATGCCTTTCAGGCAGGCGACGGATCGTTGTCGCTCAATGAAATCGCGCGTCGCACGCAGATGTACAAAAGCACCATCCTGCGGCTGTTGAGCACGCTGGTGGATGAGCACTGCGTCGTGCGCCTGGACGATGGCAACTATCAGTTGGGTTCCATGCTGTTGCACTGGGGAGGGCTGTATCAGTCGTCCCTGCGGCTGGACGATCATGTGCCACCCACGCTGCGTCGCCTGGTCCAGCAAACAGAAGAGGGTGCATCCTTCTTTACCCGCGAGGGCAATCACCGGGTCTGCCTGTTCCGGGCAGACTCACCCCGCTCGATTCGCGACCACATTCGTACCGGCGATCTTGTTCCTCTGGACAAAGGCGCGGCCGGGCGTGTGCTCACCGCGTTCGATCAATCGATTACTGCGGCGTCGCGTGCGCCGGAACAGCCCTACATCATCACGGTGGGCGAACGCGAACCGGATATCGCCGCCATCGCGGCCCCCGTGTTCGGTCCGCAGCGCACCCTGCGCGGCGCGCTGGCCTTGTCGGGACCGGCCGCCCGGTTCTCGGTCGAGCTGCTGCCTGCGATGTCGGCTCACCTGTTGACCGAGGCCGCCGACCTGACGCGTCGCCTGGGAGGCGACACGAGCCTTTTCACGAACTGGCAGGAAAAAAACCGCTCGTCCTCATGACCTGCCTTGCGGCACGGGGCAGGCGCGCGAGCACTTACGCGTGGTGATCGACGCGCATCTCCGGGTGAATCACTTCGCCCTCGCTCAGGATCTGCGTGTCGTCCAGCCATAGGCTGCAGCCACGCATCGGCAGGTCGAGATGGCATGCCGTATCGTTGTCGCCGCCGACCTCCAGATTGGGCCCGAGAGAGAAAAGCACGTTGCCGTAGAAGGCCAGCGCGTTCATGACATGCTCACTGGACAACTGCCGTGTGACAGAGAATTGGTACCAGCGTGCTTTTTCGTTCAGACCCCAGCCGATGTGAGAGATGGCATAGGC
>JAEYZR010000134.1 GCA_023427945.1 Pseudomonadota bacterium
GCCATTCCCCACACGCCATCGTCATTCAGGGCGTGCGCGTCCCTCATCGGGCGCATGCCGGTGATGTCCGGCACTTCAGAACTCTCCCAAGGCCTGCTCAAGGCAAACAGCAAGCGTCATCCTGATCCCTGCGTACAAGCCAGTCTAGTACGCCGCACGGCGTGTCGGCACCATTGGCGGTGTCGTCATGTGGCGGCCTGCTGTGAGACTAAACGTGGCTTTACGCAAACGCGTGCTTTATCTGGTTCTGCTTGTCTGTCCGCTAGCATCTTGCGTTCAAGGTGATCTCGCGTCCGTTCGATCGGGTAATCGCGATGCGATGGCCGCAGGTGCCGTCGATCAAATGGACATCGCCGATGTCATGCAGGATGGTCCTCACGATTTCAGCTGGCGCTTGTCTGGCGACCGTGCCATCGCGCCGTTGCAGGTATTCAGCTCACCGCGTGGGATCTGGTTGCAGTTTGCCGGGGGTACGCCCATGCCCGCAATATTCGGTCACTTTGCCGACGGCCGTGAGGTGTTGCTGCGGCTGAGGTTTCTGCCTCCCTACGTTTTTATCCCTGGCTCATGGCAACGCCTGGCATTTCGTGCTGGCGCACGACACGCGCAGGCCACCAAGATACAGCATACGTATCTGGCTGAGAACGACAACGCACACAGTGGCAATGGTGCTTTCGTCCCGGCAGGCGCGCCGGTACCGGGCGACGCAGGCAAGCACGCCATTGCCCAACCCGTGTTCGACGTTCGACGAACAGACCGAAATCTGCGACGTGTTCTGGTTCGCTGGGCGGCATTGGCCGGCTGGGCATTCGAACCCGAGCACTGGGCGCTCGATGCCGATATTCCCGTCAGCGCCGAAGCCAGTCTGGGGGGCGATTTTCGCTCGGCCGTCCGGGGTCTGATGGCGGCGACCGAAATGGGAGACTTGCCCGCGCAACCGTGCTTCTATGCCAACAAGGTCTTGAGAGTGGTGGGCTACTCGCAGCAGTGCGATCCGAGAGGCCCGGCAGGCATGCCGGGCAAGATTGCGGGGGCGCTATGAATCGCTGGCATCGAGCGATGATGCTCGCGCTCATGCTGCCACTGGCCGGATGCGCAGTGTCTGCCTGGGACGTATCACGTCAGTCAGCCCAGCGCCGACAACCCGAACTGCGTGAGATGGTGGACCGCTTTCGCGGCGCACTCAGTGCGCGTTCAGCCCGCGAGAAGGCGCAGGATGTTGCAGTGCCCTGGCTTGCAGGACGCTCCACAGCGTTGGACCGGGAGGTACGCCTGCCAGAAGCCCTGCGCGAAGATGTCGACACGACGCTTCTTTTTGCTGACGATGAAGTGGATCTTGCGATCATCGGTCGGCGCATTCAGCGCGCCACGGGCATACCCGTGCGCGTGAAGCCAGATGCACTGCTGCCGCCAGAGCTCTTTCTGTCCAGGCTCGATGGCATCGAAGATGTACAGGTCGACATTCCCAGCCGCATGGCGTTGCAGGCAGGGCCCGCGCCGTTGGCTGGCATTCTGGATGGCATTGCGGCCCAGTTGGGTGTGCACTGGCGCTACAGCGCCGGACAAATCGAGTTCTATCGCGTCGACGTTCGGGTCTTTCGGGTGCGCTCGCTGTCGGTGGCCGCGCGTGCGGATGCCCGGCTGGGGCGCTCGTCCAGCGGTGCCGTCGGTGGCTTCGAGAACACCTCCAATACCGCACTCAGCACGGGTGATCAGGATACGTTGGAATCCGTGACGGCGCGCCTGTTGCCTTTCATGACCCGTGCTGGCGTGGTGGCCTCGCAGGCTGGGGGTTCAGGCACCATCGTGGTGACGGATACCGTCGAGGCGCTGGATCGGATCGCCAGCTTTCTGGCGGCAGAAAACCGGGCCCTGACACGCCGCGTCCGGCTGGTGTTTGAGGAAATCACCGTCGATACCCGTGACCTGCAAACCCGTGCAATCGACTGGCAGGTCGTTTACGCCGCAGGACAACGCGTGGCGAAGTGGACGGCGTTGGGAGCGGCCCCCGAGGCGATGCAGTGGCAGGCGGCATTGGGCGACGGATCCATGCGTGGTTCACGTGGCATAGCCGCCGCGCTGAGTCGCTTCACGACGGTGTTGCGTCATACGGAGATTCCGCTGTCCACCCTGAACCGCCGTCCGGTCACTCATGCGGTACGCACGACGTTTTCCTACGTCAATCAAATACAGAAAAGCGGTGTTTCCGCTGCGATGGCGTCCAATATTGCAGCGACCGAACCGGTGACATCAGTCAGTCAGAAGGAAGAAACGGTCGGCGTCTTTTTGACTGTCGTACCCGACGTGCAGGAGGATGGTCGAATACTGCTTTCGATCGCCTACGACAACACCGTCGCCCAACCGTTGAAGACGCTGGCGTTTGGCGATGCTGATGCCAGGCTGCAGGTGCAGCAGATCACCATCGACGGTAGCGGCACCGTTCAGCAAGTCGAGTTGCGTGCCGGGCAGCCTACGCTGGTGGCAGGCTTCAATCGAGACGAGCAGCGCGCGCATCAAGCACGGTTGACTCCCAACGCACCTTTGTTGCTGGGGGGCAAGGACGAGGGTGATGCGACGGGTAGCACCACGCTGGTTTTCGTCACCGCACAGATCGACGAGACCCAGGAATGACGCCGCTCACCTCAGTATCCGCGTCTGTGTCCATCGATTGCCCCGAGCAACTGGCAGCGTTCCATTTCGGCTTGGCATGGACGCCCCTGATCGGCAGCCATCCCGCCCGCATGGCGAGACGGCGCGCTGCTGCTGCCCGGGCATCGCACTACGTCTACTGCGGCGAACGGGGTGTGGCCCTGGCGCTGGCTCACCTTCCCGGAACGGCAAGGCGTTGGCGTCAATTCAGTGCCGCCAGTCTCTTTGCTGCATGTCATCCGGTTGGCGCGGTAGTATGGGCAGCAGCCTTGCCCGATGGGCGTTACTGGCTTGTCGGTGCGCGCGAAGGCGCCGTGCTTACACGCACCGACCGTATCTATGACGCCTGGTCCGATGTGCAAACCATCGTCGATCAAATGGTCGATGATTATCCGGGGCTGCGTGTGCTCCCGACTCAGGATGGATTGCCGCGCGACCCGGCTTTTCCAGTGCCGTCAGGTCATTCCGATGATGAGGGTATTGGTCCGGATCTTGTTGCGCGGCTGGAGTGCCTGGCAAAAAGCGGCGCCCCGATGCAATGCTTGACCTGGCCGCAGCGCATGCGATGGCGTGGCTGGCTGGGCCTGCTGCTGATGGGGGTGGCCGGAGCGCTTGCCATGCGTGAAAGTCTGCATGCACCAGCAATACCTGTCCCTTCTGCTCCCGACGTTCCTACCGTTTCAGAAGCCCAACGCCAAACGCAGCTCACACTTGCGGTGCAGGCTCAGTGGGGCGGGGCACAGAGCTATGTGAACGTCGTCTCCTCGTTCAGGGCATTGCCCGTCGTGATCGCGGGATGGCGCATCGCCGGCGCGCAGTGCGTATGGTCCAAGTCCGTGTGGTCGTGCGAAGCCGACTATCGGCGAGACAGCATTGCGTCAACCAACCTGGGGCTGCTTGAACAAGTGCCGCAGGGCTGGCATGTGAGATTCACGCCATTGTCCACTGCGCATATCGCCTGGACTGTGGCGGACGTTCCCACGTCCCTTTCCATCGATTCGTTTCCCGAGCCAGCATGGGTGGACACGACGCTCGTATCCGTCCTGCAGGCGCGCGCGCCTGCGTTTGCACACATCAAGCTGGGTACGCGTTCCGACCTGCTCGACGATACGCCGCGACCCGCCACCGCTGTCATCGATCCACCGGATGTGCTGGCTTTGCCCGGGCGTCGTTCGCTCACCTTGCAAGGCCCGCTGCGGTCCTTTGGTGTACTCGACGATCTTGCCGGCCATGTCGCCTGGGTCCAGGTCGTCATGGGTTTTCGGCAGGGCATCACGCCCGGGCTGTCGCGAAGCGCTCTCCAACTCGAATTGAAAGGATGGGTTCATGAGAAATGATCATGCCGTTCTTGATCTGGCCAGGCGACTGTCGTTGACCTTGATGGTGCTGGGCATGCCGTGTGTCAACGCCCAGCAGGCCCTGGCGCCGTGGCCGGATGTGCCTACTGTGCAGGACTGGCTGACTGAGGAGTTGCGCGAAACACGCCACGGCATCCGCGGCGCGAAGGAGGGCCGGGAAAAAGGGCCAGGCCACACGCCTTCGCGCCCCAGGCCACCGGCAGTCGAACTGGTGGCGGTATATGGCACCTCGCGGGCATGGGCGGTCGATGTACGCATCGGTGGAAAGATTCACGTACTTCGTTCGACGGGCGCCGACCATGCAGACGATGCACACGGCCAGGACAGTATCGTGGCTGACAGACGCGAAGGAATGTGTTTGCGGCTGCGTTACCGGGCCACCGCGCGCCGCCTGTGTGTGCCTGAGTCTGGCGGGCAGGGGAGCGCATCGTGAATCGTCTGCCTTATCTGCGGATGCCCCGTGCAAGCCGCGTGGGTATCCGGCATTGCCCGGAAGGGGGCTTGCGGCGTTCCCGCACCGAGATCGGCGAGATTGGCGATCTGAAGGTGTTGGCAGGGTGGCAGCCTGGCGTTTTGCGCACGATGGACGACATATTCGACCTGGGGGAATTGAAAGGACGGATGTGTGTCGTCCAGTGTCGCGATGCCAGCGTGGTGCTCTTTTCTCTAGACCAATACCTGTACTCCGATTCGGCGGACGAGCTCGAGCGCCTGATCGTCGCGCGCGGGCTCACACTGGGAAAACCTGCTCGGTACAGGGTGCCCGCTGCGCTGCTTCTGGCTGTGTCAGAACAACCGACATCAGGGTTTTCGTATCAGGCCGGCAAAGGGGAACGCTCGGCTCTTGCCGCGGCCTTCGACGAGATCGTCGCTTGGGGTGTGAGGCAAGGCGCCAGCGATATTCATTTCAACGTCGACAATCGCAGCGTTCATTCCTGCGTTCGATTCAGCATCGAAGGCCAGTATCTGCTACCCCGGCAATATCGTGCGGTGTCCACCCGAACGATGCTGGACATGCTGGCGGTGGCATGGATGCGGGTGCGTGGCGGAAATGGTGCTGTCTTCGACCCGTCTATCGAGCAGCAGGGGCGCCTGCCGATGAGTATCGACATGCAGGCGCTGATGCTGCGCTGGGCGTCGCTGGCCGCCGACAATGGTCCCTCGGTATGCCTGCGGGTGCTGCGTCTGGACGCGACGCCGTCGTCCACCGATCTGGCGGGCCTGGGATACCTCCCGGGCCAGGCCAGGGCGTTTGCACAGGCCTGTCAGTCCGAGGGCGGGGCGATCGTCATCGCCGGCACCGTGGGCTCGGGCAAGTCAACCACGCTTGCCGCATTGCTCAGAGGGGTTGCCCGCCAGCGCAAGTTGATCACCCTGGAAGATCCCGTTGAATACATTATCGATCACGCTATCCAGAACACACTTGGACGCGACCTCGATCAGCAGGATCACACGGTGTTCGATGCCAAACTGCGTACGATCAAGCGATCGGCTACCGACGACCTGATGATAGGGGAGATCCGCGACGCCCAGACTGGCCGCGCCTTCATGGATCTGGCCGCCAGCGGGGTACGAGTGTATGCGACCGTCCATGCCAGTTCAGCCCGACTCATCCCGCAGCGGCTTGCCTCAGATTTCATCGGTGTCTCGCGCAATCTGATGGCATGCCCGGGCATTCTCAAATTGCTTGTTCACCAATCACTTTTTGCGCGACTGTGCGACGGTTGTGCGCTCGGTTTGAATGCGCCTGGCACTGACTCGCTGGAGGCCGATGAGCAGCGACTGCTGGCCAGTTGGCTGGAAGCGATGGCGTTGGATGCCGGAGCCGTTCGACTGCGCAATGCCAGGGGATGCGATCGCTGTCGTCGCGACAATCTGCCGGCACTGTGGGGGTATGCCGGCCGCACGGTGGTGGCCGAATGGCTGGCCCCTGCACAGGATGAAGAATTCCTGGCATGCATCGGTCGTCCCGACCAGCGCGGTCTTGCTGCACTTCTTGCTTCAAGGATACGAAACCGGGATCCCGCCGATACGCGCTTCTGGACCATGCGCGACTGCGCCATGTACAAAGTGGCCACAGGTCTGCTGGACGCACGCGAAGTCATGGCCCGGTTTGCCCTCGCACCTGGTTCACACACATGGCAGGCAAATGACTGACGGTGTCTATCTTCGTGTGTGTGCGGCGGGGCGTGGACTGCTTGCTCGCCTTGCCGGCCTGCTTGCAAATCGGCCTGCGAATCGCGCAACGCTGCCAGGGAAGGCTCGCGACTCGGTGCAGCCTGGCGTACGCCGCGAGGTGACGCCGCTCTCCTGGTCGGATCGACATTACATGATGAAGCGGCGGGCAGACTACTACGCTTATCTGAGTGCGCTTCTGGCTGCTACCGAGGGGCGTCGATCACTGCGCGATTTCTTTCTCGATGATTTGTCTCGTTTTGGGTCGAGCACGCCGCGAGGTCGTGTGTCGGCGGTATGGCACAACCGCTTCGAGCAGTCTGGCGGCAATCTCGCGCAGGCCTGGGCCGGCGTGCTTCCCGATGCCGACCTGGCGCTCATTGCCGTTGCCCAGGGCGAAGGTACACGTGCATTACCTGCTGCACTGGCCGATCTCGCGCGCACCACACGTTTGCTGCAGCGTGTTCGACAGACATTGTTGACCGCATGTGCGAGTGGCGTCGCCGCATGTACAGCCGTGGTCATCATGCTGTTTTCCATGCCGGGCATTACCGTGCCCAGGTTGCAACGGGTATTCGAATCCGTACCAAGCACACATTGGGGGCCCGCCACGCGCTCGCTATTCGCTGCAGCCGACATGCTCCGTATTCTGGCGCCGGTGCTGGCCGTCATTCTGTTTGTTGGCATGGCGACCGCGGGGTGGGCGCGGCCGCGCTGGACTGGCGCCGCCCGGCAGCGACTGGACGGCATGCCTGTACTGGGTCTTTATCGCGACTTCCAGGCCATCCGTTTCCTGTGCGCCCTGACGCTGGTGATCGGCGAGCAAAAACACACCGACTTGCGCATGCGCGATGGGCTCGCCGTCATTGCGTGTGGCGCTGATCCCTGGATGAGCAGACACCTGACCGAGATGGTTCAACGCATGGAGCAGGGGGCCTTGCAATGCGAAGTCTTCGATACCGGTCTGTTTGATCAGGAGACGTTCTGGTTCATGTCGGACGTGATCCAGGCGCGAGGTCTGGGTCCAGGGCTGGCGCAAGCCCGCGAGCGCATTGAACAGACGGTGGCGCAGGGCATCGTTCTGCATAGCCGCACGCTGCGCTGGGTGATGTTGCTCGGTGCGGTGGGATGCGCGCTTGGCATCGCTTTCTGGCATTTTGCCGCGCTCGACGAGTTACGTCGCGCGCTGAGCGTCTCCCTCACATCCCAGTAAGCGACTCGCTGCTTCGCTGGCGATCTATTGCTGACTTTTTTGTTCAACAGGAGTTCACTTTGCTCGTTCACGCATCGCCCGGTTTTTCGTATCCATCATCGAGTCTGCACATGCACACCCGCCAGAGCGGTTTCTCGCTGGTCGAGGTGGCAATTGTCACGGCCATCGTCTTGCTGATCGCCATTCTCGGCGTGCCCACTATAGGCACTTACGTCATCGAAAACAAAGTGCCGAAGGTGGGCGAGGCGTTGCAACGCTTCGTGCTGCGCACCCAGGTCAACGCGCAAGGCACCGGGCCCACTCCGTATGCAGGTATCGACACTGGCATTTTGGCGAATGCCCTGCGCGACAGCAGTGTTTTCGATATCGCCGAGCGTGGCGCTGCCCAGCTCATTTCTCACGGATTGTCGCGCTCCGGTGGTTCGGGAGCGGGCGCTGTGACGCTGGCTCCCGTGGCACTGTCCGAGGCGGGCATGGGTTCGGGCTTTTCCATCACCATGACCCGGGTCAGTGACGCCGCGTGCCCGGCGTTGGCCTCGGTGATGCAAGGGGTGTCCAGCATCATACGTGTGGAGGGCAAAAAGGGCAGCGTCACCGTCAAGGATGACCGGGCATCCCAGCCGGTTCGATATAGTGCGGCGCGAACGGCGGCCGTTTGCGGCGAAGGCGATGTCAATACATTTGTCTTTGTCGCCCGATGAGTGTCGCTCTCTCAGGCTCCACGCCCGCATGCCGGTGCCGTCTCTCTGGTTTCGCACTGCTGGAGTTGACGCTTGCGCTCGCGCTGCTGACGCTACTGACGGTCTGGGGAGTGCAGTCCCTGGTTGATCGTACGCGTGATTCCGCCGCCTGGGCGGCTGGCACATGGCTGGTGGAAATTCGTCATGGCGTTCTGCAGATGCTCGGCTCGCATTTTGATGATCTCGCGAACGGCAGCGTTCCCAAGGATGGCTTTGGTCAGCCCTTGTTCATGGATGCCTTGAACCCCACGCTGGCCGAACTGAAGCGTGCTGGCCATCTTCCCGAAACCTTTCCGACTCGCAGCGCTCTGGGATTCAAGGCCTCCGTGACCATTCTGCGTGATCGCCGCTGTCCTGGGCAGGGCTGTCGACTGGACGCACTCGTTCATGGGCGTTCGCCAGTGAAAAGAAACGGCGCTCCAGACACGATGGCGATTGCTCAGGCACTCATGGCCATGCAGGGATGGGGGGCCAGTGTCAATGCCCGACAGCCAGGTCGCGTGATCGGCGCGGCAGTCGACATGCCCAATCCACTGCATGAGAAGGCGCCTCGCTGGGAGGTTGGCACGCTGGCTGCCTGGGCCGGGCTGGATCGGGAGAGCACCCGCCAGTACCTGCGGGTAGGCGATGAGAGAGACCCCGCGTTCCAGGGCAGCGTGACCATTGCAGGGTCGATCGAAGGAGCGCGTCTGCACAGTCGTTCAGATGTGCAGGCAGAGGGTGCGGTCCTCAGTGAACAAGACATTGTTGCGGGCAGAAGTCTGATTGCCAGAGAGCTCGTGCACATCGGTCAGACGGTGACGCCAGGGCAGGCGTGCGCCGAAGCCGGCGCCCTGGGGCGTGATGTGGTCGGCCAGCTGGCTGCGTGCGTGGCCGGCACGTGGCAGACCCCCACCGACGGTTTTGGCGGGGCGTTCGGCAGAAACAGCAAACATGGGTGCGAAATGTACGGAGGCGAATCCATGCGCAATCCCCGCACTGGCGACTGCAGTTGCCCCTCAGGCTATCGGGCCGTGCCCATCGCCGAGGGCGGGCGCTGGTACGACCGCGGGGGCTACACGTTCGGATATATCTGCATACGTTGAATTCTCGGACAGTTTCGCTGCCCTGGTTTGGGTTGGGGAGCGCCTAGCGCTTATAATGGAAAATTCGCCTAATTGCCGGTTCGTGAAGATGAAATCGTCCGAGATTCGCCAGAAGTTTCTGCAGTTTTTTCAGTCCAGGGGCCATACGGTCGTTGCCTCTTCCTCGTTGATTCCGGGAAATGACCCCACGCTGCTGTTCACCAATTCGGGCATGGTCCAGTTCAAGGACGTATTCACCGGCAAAGAGTCGCGCAGCTACTCGCGCGCTGTGACTGCGCAACGCTGTGTGCGGGCGGGCGGCAAGCACAACGATCTCGAGAACGTAGGGTACACGGCGCGTCACCACACCTTCTTCGAGATGCTGGGCAACTTCAGTTTCGGCGATTACTTCAAGCGCGAAGCCATACAGCACGCGTGGGCGCTGCTCACTCAGGTCTACATGCTCGAACCCGAAAAGCTCTGGGTAACCGTCTATCAGGAAGACGACGAAGCCTACGATATCTGGGCGAAGGAAGTTGGCGTTCCGCCCGAACGTATCATTCGGATCGGCGACAACAAGGGTGCGCGGTATGCATCCGACAACTTCTGGCAAATGGCAGACACGGGCCCCTGCGGCCCTTGTTCCGAGATTTTCTACGATCATGGCCCCGAAGTGTGGGGTGGGCCCCCTGGATCGGCAGAAGAAGACGGTGACCGTTATATCGAAATCTGGAACCTCGTGTTCATGCAGTTCGAGCGCGACAGCGCCGGGAACATGACGCCGCTGCCCAAGCCTTGCGTCGATACAGGCATGGGTCTGGAGCGGCTGGCTGCCGTGTTGCAGCACGTTCATTCGAACTACGAGATCGACCTTTTCCAGACGCTCATCCGCGCTGCGGCACGCGAAACGGCGACCACCGACCTGAATGACAATTCCCTGAAAGTCATTGCCGACCATATCAGGGCATGTGCATTCCTGGTGGTGGACGGCATCATTCCCAGCAACGAAGGGCGTGGCTACGTCTTGCGCCGTATCGTGCGCCGGGCGTTGCGCCATGGATACAAACTGGGCCAGACGCGTCCGTTCTTCCATCGCCTGGTTGCCGATCTGGTGGGCGAAATGGGGCATGCCTATCCCGAGCTGGCCGAGCAGGCCGAGCGCGTGGCGCAGGTCTTGCGCCAGGAGGAGGAACGCTTTGGCGAGACGCTCGAAAACGGCATGAAGATTCTCGACGTGGCCCTGGCTCAGGTCGAGGCGGGTAAGGCGCTGGACGGCACGACGTTGTTCAACCTGTACGACACCTACGGCTTTCCGGTGGATCTGACGGCCGACATCTGCCGCGAGCGGGGCCTGGAGGTCGACTTGGCGGGCTTTGAATCCGCCATGGATCGTCAGCGTCAGCAGGCACGTGCGGCGGGCAAGTTCAAAATGGCCGACGGCCTTTCCTATTCCGGTGAGCAAACGCGCTTCGAGGGTTACGACAAGCTCGAACTGCACGATGCCCGGATTGCAGCCATTTATGTCGATGGCAAGGCCGCCGATAGCGTGGCAGCAGGGCAGGCGGCAGTCGTCGTGCTCGACGCAACCCCTTTCTATGCCGAGTCCGGCGGCCAGGTCGGCGACCAGGGGGTGCTCAAGGCCGAAGCCTCCACTTTCGAGGTTGCCGATACCCAGAAAATTCAACCTGGTGTGTTTGGCCATCATGGCACGTTGGCCGCTGGCTCGCTCAATGTGGGCGATCTCGTTTACGCCCGTGTCGACGTAGCCCGCCGTGCTCGTACAGCCCGCAACCACTCGGCCACGCATTTGCTGCACAAGGCATTGCGACTGGTGCTGGGCAATCACGTCCAGCAGCGCGGTTCCCTCGTCGATCCGGACAAGACCCGATTCGACTTCGCGCAGGACGCCCCGGTCACGCCTCAACAGCTTGCGCAAGTCGAATCCATCGTCAATGCGGAGGTGCTGGAGAATGCGCCGGTGCAGTCACGAGTCATGGGTTATGACGAGGCCGTTCAGGATGGCGCCATGGCCCTTTTTGGCGAGAAGTACGGCGATCAGGTGCGTGTCATCGATGTTGGCTTTTCGCGTGAATTGTGTGGGGGTACGCACGTACTGCGTACGGGCGACATTGGCCTGTTCAAGGTCGTGAGCGAGGGCGGGGTGGCTGCTGGCGTACGCCGCGTCGAAGCCATCACGGGCGACAACGCACTGGCCTGGGTGCAGAGTCAGGCTGCCCTGGTGATGCAGGCGGCCGCCATGCTCAAGGCCGCGCCCACCGATTTGCCGGATCGCATCGCCGGTGTCCAGGATCAGCTCAGAGCCTTGGAAAAAGAGCTCGCTCAATTGCGCGCCAAAGCGGCGTCCAGTGCCGGCACCGATCTGGCCTCGCGCAATGCGGTGGAGGTCAAGGGTGTGAAGGTGCTGGCCGCTCACGTGGCAGATACCGACCCCAAGGCATTGCGCGGCATGGTTGACCAGATCAAGAGCACGCTGAAGTCTGCGGTCGTGTTGCTGGCCGCCGAGGCTGACGGCAAAATCAGTATCGTTGGTGGCGTGACGGCCGATCTCACCCAGCGTGTCAAGGCGGGTGACCTGGTGGGCTTCGTATCCTCCCAGGTAGGAGGCAAGGGCGGTGGTCGCCCCGACATGGCCATGGGCGGCGGTAGCAATCTGGCCGCCTTGCCGACGGCCATTGCAAGCGTGCAGGGTTGGGTCGATGAGCGACTCTGATCACCAGGTCGCGCTGGCGATAGATGCGCAGGGGCTGGTATGCCCGCTGCCTATTCTGCGTGCCAAGAAGGCACTTTCGCAGCTGAGTAGCGGCGAGGTGCTTTCGGTCACCACCACCGACCGCAATGCCGTGAAAGATTTCCAGGCTTTTTGCCGCCAGTCCGGCAATGCCTTGCTCGAGCAGGTACAAGACGAGCTGTTTTGTACTCATTACATCGTCAGGCGCTAGGGAGACAGGCCTCGTGCCCCACGCTCCCTGGCGCTTCCAGGCAACGCCAAACAGTGTTTGCGTTGCATCAATCCATCAAGCAGTGCTATCATAGAAGGCTTGATAACAAATTTTAGGGATTACCTATGGTGGTGATTCGTTTGGCCCGCGGCGGGTCCAAAAAACGTCCTTTCTACAACCTCGTAGCTGCCGATTCGCGCAATCGCCGCGACGGTCGTTTCATTGAGCGTGTGGGTTTCTACAACCCCGTTGCCAACGAAAACGACGAGCGTCTCCGTATTTCGCTTGATCGCGTGACTCACTGGACCGGCAACGGCGCCCAGTTGTCGCCCGCTGTCGAGCGTCTGGTCAAGGAATACTCGGCCAAGGTCGCCGCAGCAGCCTAAGGCTTGCTGCATGTGACTGCGTCCGGATATGGCGCGGCGTTGCTGCTCTCGAAGTGGCAACGCCGCGCTATATTCACGTTGTCCAGCGCGATTGCGCTTCGTACCTGCTTCGCAGGCATGACATCTGACGCCGCATTGCGGGGTCTCGTCACATCATGATTCTTCAGATTCAGGGTCAAACTCGCCATGTCTAGTCCCATCTCAACGTCGGGAGTGCCTGGCGATCTGGTCGAGCTGGGTCGGATCGTGTCTGCGTATGGCGTGCGCGGCTGGGTAAAAATCCAGCCATTCTCGCCAGAGGCTGATGTGCTTCGCACTGCGAAGCAGTGGTGGCTCGCACGCCCTGTTCCTGTTTCGGACCAGGGCGTTTCGTCGTCCCAGCCCTATAGCGTCGAAGTGACTCGGGTGCGCGCGCAGGGCAGCGATCTCGTTGCCGAATTTGGCGGCATGAATGATCGTGCTCAGGCTGAAGCGCTGAAGGGTTATGTCATCAACGTTTCGCGGGCGCTTTTTCCGGCCGCCGACGACGATGAGGTCTACTGGGTCGATCTGATCGGATGCCAGGTCTTCGGTGTGGATGAGCAGGGCGGTCAATCCTTGATTGGCGACGTTGTCGAAGTGTTGGACAACGGTGCTCACGGTGTGCTGAAAGTCGGCATCTTGCGTGTTGATCCGGAAAGTGGCGAGCTTGCTGCGGTGTTGGATGCGAAAGGTCGCCCCACCCACAGCCTCATACCTTATGTCGCTGCGCACATCGAGTCAGTCGATCTGGCCACCCGCCGCATCATCAGTGACTGGCCCACGGACTTCTGATGCGCTGTGATGCCATCACGCTGTTTCCCGAAATTTTCTCTGCGGTACAGGAGAGCGGGGTAACCGGGCGTGCGCACAGGCAGGGCATCTGGTCCTTGCATGCGTGGAATCCGCGCGATTTCACCCACGACGTGCATCGCACCGTCGATGACCGGCCATACGGCGGTGGGCCCGGCATGGTCATGATGGCCGAGCCTCTGGCCGCCACATTGCAGGCCATTCAGCAGGAGCGCACACAGCAAGGTGCTGGCGATGCGCCCGTTGTGCTGCTTTCACCCACGGGTGCCCGGTTCGATCAGGCGCGTGCGCAGCAGATGGCGCATTCCTCGGGGGCCATATTCGTGTGCGGCCGCTACGAGGGTGTGGATCAGCGCTTTATCGATGCACACATCACCGAGGAACTGTCCCTGGGTGACTTCGTGCTTTCGGGTGGTGAAATTGCCGCACTCGCCAAGATCGATGCCAGTGTGCGCCTGCTGCCGGGTGTGCTGAACGACAACGATTCTGCGCGCTTCGATTCGTTTCATGTCGACATGGCCGGCCTGCTCGACAGCCCTCATTACACACGTCCGGAAGTCATGAACGGCGTGAAGGTGCCCGACGTTCTCATGTCCGGCCACCATGCCAATATCGGTCGATGGCGGCGAGAGCAGTCGCTCAGGCTGACCTATCTGCGCCGACCTGATCTGATCATCTCGGCACGAGAGGCGGGCCTGCTCACGGTGGCTGACGAACGATTCCTCGAGTCTTTGGCAACCCGCGCCTGATCCGCGCCTGAGGTCTGCAGGGCAGACACAGGTGCGATTGCATCCAATCGCACCTGCGTGTATCACTTCAGCCGGTCGCGCTGCGCCACCACTTTTTCCAGCGTCTCTTTGAACTGCGCAATGCGTTGACGTTCCTGCTCCACGACTGCCGCCGGTGCCCGAGCAACAAAGCCCTCGTTGGCGAGCTTGGCCTCGCAGCGACCGATATCACCCGTCAATCGGGCAATTTCTTTTTCCAGGCGAGCCTGTTCGGCGGCCACGTCGATTTCCACGCTCAACATCAATTGTGTAGTGCCCACAACCTGTACAGGCGCGCCGACATCGGGCAGGGCATCGACGATGTCCACTTGCGACAGCTTCGCGAGCGCGGCCAGATACGGGCGATTGCGCGTCATTTCGGCTGCGTCGCCTGTCACGATGAGAGGCACTCGAGCCGAAGGGGCGAGCCCCATTTCGCTGCGCAGGGCGCGTACCGCCTCGACCTGCAGTTTCAACGATGACATGGCTTCACATGCCTGCGCATCGTTCCAGGTTTCGTCAGCGCACGGATAGGGTTGAACGCTGATGCTGTCCTGCGTATCCGCTTTGCGTTTGCCGGCGACGATCGATACTTTCTGCCAGAGCGCTTCAGTGATGAAAGGAATGATAGGGTGGGCCAGCCGCAAGGTGCTTTCCAGCACACGGATAAGCGTGTGGCGTGTGGCAGCTTGCTGTTCGGGCGATCCGGTTTGTATCTGCACCTTGGCCAGTTCCAGATACCAGTCGCAGTATTCGTCCCAGACAAAGCGGTACAGCGTGTTGGCGATGTTGTCGAACCGGTACTCGGCAAAACCCTTGGCAACGTCGCGTTCTGCATCTTGCAGCGTACTCAGGATCCACCTGTCTGCAACTGACAGCGCCTCGTCATTGCGCTGCAGGTTGTGGCCCTCTGTGTTCATCAGCACAAAGCGAGTGGCATTCCACAGCTTGTTGCAGAAATTGCGGTAGCCTTCGCAGCGTTTGAGGTCGAAGTTGATGTTGCGACCCAGGGTGGCGTAGGCAGCCATGGTGAAGCGCAGCGCATCGGTGCCGAATGCGGGAATGCCATCCGGATATTGCTTGCGCGTGGCTTTTTCAATCGCACCGGCCTGTTTCGGGTTCATCAATCCAAACGTGCGCTTGTTCACGAGCGTGTCCAGATCGACGCCATCGATCAGGTCGACCGGATCCAGTGTGTTGCCCTTGGACTTGCTCATCTTCTGCCCATCGGCATCGCGGATCAGGCCATGAACGTACACGTGCTTGAAAGGGATGCTGCCGGTCAGGTGTGTGCTCAGGATCACCATGCGGGCGACCCAGAAGAAGATGATGTCGAACCCGGTCACCAGCACGCTCGAGGGCAGGTAGCGCGCCAGGTCCTCGGTTTTTTCAGGCCAGCCCAGCGTGGTGAACGGCACCAGGCCCGAGGAAAACCAGGTGTCCAGCACGTCCGCATCACGCCGCAAGTCCCCGGTGACACCGGCTGCGCGAGCCTGCTGGATGGCGTCCTGCTCGTTGCGGGCCACGAACACCTGTCCGTCGTCGGCATACCAGGCCGGAATCTGGTGGCCCCACCAGAGTTGACGGGAGATGCACCAGTCCTGGATGTTCTCCAGCCACTGGTCGTAGGTGTTGGTCCAGTTTTCGGGATAAAACTTGATGTCGCCATTCTTGACCACATCGAGGGCAACCTGGGTGATGCTCTTGCCCGGATTCATCGTACCTTCCGGCGCGGGTTTGCTCATTGCGACAAACCACTGATCGGTCAGCATGGGCTCAAGTACCACGCCCGTGCGTTCGCCGCGCGGCTGCATCATCTTGTGCTGCTGAACAGCCACCAGGTAGCCGTCTTTTTCGAGTTGTTCGACCACGGCCTTGCGCGCCACGAATCGATCCATGTCACGGAACTGTTCCGGACCATTCTGATTGATGCGTGCGTCCAGCGTGAAGATCTCGATCAGAGGCAGGTCGTGGCGCAGTGCGCAGGCGTAGTCGTTGAAGTCATGCGCGCCGGTGATTTTCACCACACCTGTTCCAAACGCCGGGTCGACAAAATCATCGGCAATGATCGGGATGTTGCGATCACACAGCGGAAGCTCCACCAGCTTGCCGACCAGATGACTGTAACGAGCATCTTCAGGGTGCACGCAAAGTGCACCATCGGCCAGCATTGTTTCGGGCCGGGTCGTGGCAATCGTCATGCCGCGCAGCTCGACCTCGTTTCCTTCTGCGTCCACGATGGTCTGCGGGCCGTCGACAAAGGGATACAGGATCTGCCACATGTGGCCATCGGTTTCCTCCATCACGACTTCGAGGTCCGAAACGGCAGTCAGCAGCTTCGGGTCCCAGTTCACCAGTCGTTTGCCCCGGTAGATGAGGCCCTGTTCGTACAGTCTCACGAAAGTCTCGCGAACGCCTGCCGACATGCGCTCGTCCATCGTGAAGTATTCGCG
>JAEYZR010000158.1 GCA_023427945.1 Pseudomonadota bacterium
GTGACGCACTCGGTGGTGTTCGGCGGCTTCTCGGCCAAGAGCCTGCAGGAGCGCATCGTCGACGTGGGCGCCTCGCTCGTCATCACCGCCGACGAGCAGGTGCGCGGCGGCAAGACCATCCCCCTGAAACCCGCGGTCGATGCTGCGTTTGCGGCTGGCGGCTGCGAGGGCGTCAAACAGGTGGTCGTCTACCAGCGCACCGGAGGAAAAATCGACTGGGACGACACACGCGACCTCTGGCTGCACGATGTGATCAAAGGCCAGTCCGATACGTGTGAAGCGGTTGCCGTACCGGCAGAACACCCCTTGTTCATCCTGTACACCTCGGGCTCCACCGGTAAACCCAAAGGTGTGCAACATGCATCGGCAGGTTATCTGTTGTGGGCGCTGCTCACCGTTAAATGGACATTCGATGCGCGTGCCGACGACATCTTCTGGTGCACGGCCGATGTGGGCTGGATCACCGGCCACACCTACATTGCCTACGGTCCGCTGGCAGCAGGGCTGACCCAGGTGGTGTTCGAGGGCGTGCCCACCTATCCCGATGCCGGCCGTTTCTGGGACATGATTGCCCGTCACCGCGTGACGACTTTCTACACCGCGCCCACGGCCATTCGTTCGCTGATCAAGGCCTCCAGCGCGGCGCCACAGGTGGCACCCGACAAATACGATCTGGACTCCCTGCGCATCATCGGCACAGTGGGCGAACCCATCAATCCGGAAGCCTGGATGTGGTACTACAAGAATGTGGGCCGTGAGCGCTGCCCCATCGTGGACACCTGGTGGCAAACCGAAACGGGCGGGCACATGATTACCCCGCTGCCTGGCGCCACGCCCACCAAGCCCGGGTCGTGCACGCTGCCCCTGCCCGGGATCGCGGCGGCCATCGTCGATGAAGCCGGGGGCGATGTCGATCAGGGCAATGGGGGTTTCCTGGTGGTGAAGCGACCCTGGCCAGGCATGATCCGCAACATCTGGGGCGATCCCGAGCGTTTCGAAAAAAGCTACTTCCCACCCGAGCTCAAGGGCTATTACCTCGCGGGCGACGGCGCGCAGCGCGATGCCGATGGCTACTTCTGGATCATGGGCCGAATCGACGATGTGCTCAACGTGTCCGGGCATCGCCTGGGTACGATGGAGGTCGAGTCCGCACTGGTCTCGCATGAACTGGTGGCCGAGGCTGCCGTAGTGGGGCGGCCCGATGACACCACGGGTGAAGCTGTCGTGGCTTTCGTGGTACTCAAAGGGGCAAGACCGGAAGGGCAGCAGGCCCAGGACTTCGCCAAGACACTGCGCGACTGGGTGGGCCGCGAAATCGGTCCCATCGCCAAGCCCAAGGACATCCGCTTTGGCGACAACCTGCCCAAGACCCGCTCGGGCAAGATCATGCGGCGGTTGCTGCGCGTGGTGGCCAAAGGCGAGGAAGTCACGCAGGACGTCTCCACGCTGGAAAATCCCGCCATTCTCGATCAGTTGTCCAAGCCGCTCTGATACCAGGCAAACTGTCTGGTCTGCCCAGATTGCGCGACCGCCCGCCCGTCATGGCGGGCGGTTTTTTTCCAGACTTTTTACTGTCGTCTCAGGGCTGATGCCTTGACGACAGAGGCTTTTCATTCACACATTTACGAGACGTTATGATCGACTTGCGCAGTGACACAGTGACCCGACCGACCCCCCAGATGCTGAGTGCGATGACGCAGGCGCAGGTCGGCGATGACGTGATGGCGGACGATCCAACGGTTCAGCGCCTGCAGCGCGAACTGGCCGAACGGGGCGGTTTCGAGGCCGGCCTTTTTTTTCCGTCGGGCACCCAGAGCAACCTTGCCGGTCTGATGGCGCATTGCCAGCGCGGCGACGAATACATCGTTGGCCAGCGGGCGCACACCTACAAATACGAAGGCGGCGGCGCCGCGGTGCTGGGCAGTATTCAGCCGCAACCCATCGAACATGCCAGCGATGGCAGCCTGCCCCTGGAAAAGATCAAGGCGGCCATCAAGCCCGACGATTTCCACTTCGCGCGCACCCGCTTGCTGGCGCTCGAAAATACCTTTCAAGGCATGGTGATCGACGCGGACTATATCCGCCGTGCCGCCGCCCTGGCGCGTGAGCACGGGATGGGCGTTCACCTGGATGGCGCGCGAATCTTCAATGCCTGCGTGGCCAGCAACCAGGACCTGCAAACCATGTGTGCACCGTTCGATTCCGTGTCGGTGTGTTTTTCGAAAGGGCTGGGTGCGCCTGTCGGGTCGGTTCTGCTGGGCTCCAATGAGCTGATTTCAAGAGCCCGGCGCTGGCGCAAGGTGCTGGGTGGCGGTATGCGTCAATCGGGTTTTCTTGCCGCTGCCTGCCTGCACGCCATGACGTACCATGTCCAGCGCCTGGCAGACGACCATCGCCGCGCAGAAAAGCTGGCGGCGGGGTTGGCTGAGGTAGACGCGCTGCATGTCGTCTATCAGGCGACGAACATGGTGTTCGTCGATTTTGCGCCGGAAGATGCCGAGCCTCTTACCCGCCACCTGCAGGGCCTGGGCATCGCCATGCGGGGCGTATATGGGGGCACGACGCGGCTGGTGACTCATCTGGATATCGACGATGCGGCCATCGAGCGCGTCATCGCCGGTGTGAAACAGTACTTCAGCGCCTCAGGCGCTCAAGGCGCGAAATAACCCTCGCGTGCATCCGGGTGGGCAGGGATCCAGCCGGTTGCACGCAATCGCGCGTTGCGCATGCGTTTGCTGCCCACATTGGCCGGCCCCGGTCCGACCGGTACCTCAGGCGCACCGATCCGGCGGGCGAGTGCGACGTACAGATCACGCAAGGGCAGGGGCGTGTCGTCGCATCCCAGATAGCAGGGGGCCACAGCCTCTTTCATCAGCAGGGTCATGCAGGCGCGTGCGGCGTCGTCCACATGAATGCGATTGGCCCAATGCGGGGGCTCCACGGGAGCGCGTGCCTGCCCCTGGCGCAAGCGGTCCAGCAGTTGCGTTCGACCGGGTCCGTAGATGCCGGCGAGTCGCAAGACGCACGAGCTCCCTTTGACTTCAGGTCCGGAACCGTCCGCCTGGGCGCCCCAACTGTGTGACAGCGATTCGGCCTGCAGAAGAATGCGGCCATTGAACCCTTGCGGATGAGTGGGCGTCTCTTCGTCTATCCAGTCGCCCTGATGATCGCCGTACACGGCCGAGGACGATACGAACACCATCCTTTGCACCGTGCCGAAAGCGGGACCGGCCAGCAGGTGGCGCAGGCCATCGACAAACACTTCCCGGTAGGCCTGTTCATCGCGCCCGGAAGGCGTGGGGCAGTAAAGCACATGCGTGATGCCATCGGGAAGGCTGGCAAGGGTGGCGGGATCGGCCAGATCTGCCGACACCCACTGGATGGCGTGTTCATTTCCAGCAGGAGGGCGACGCTTCAGTCCGAAGACCGCATCCACGCCTGCCTGGGCGCTCAGCAGGGCAGCGGTGCGCATGCCCAGATCGCCACAACCCGCAATCAGAACGCGCATCGGCCTCATGATCACATTCCGTTGTAGACAGGGCCCTCGCCACCTTGAGGGGCCACCCAGACGATGTTCTGGGTCGGATCCTTGATGTCACAGGTCTTGCAATGCACGCAGTTCTGCGCATTGGTCTGCAGCTTGTCGTCCCCGTGGTCGTCCTTGATGAACTCATAGACGCCCGCCGGACAATAACGCGCTTCCGGACCGGCATACTTGGCCAGATTGACGGCCACCGGGACGGACGGATCCTTGAGCGTGAGGTGGACGGGCTCGTTTTCCTCGTGGTTGGTGTTGGAGATGAACACCGAACTCAGGCGATCGAACGTCAGCTTGCCATCGGGTTTGGGGTAGTCGATCCGAGCGCATTGTGCCGCGGGTTGCAGACAGGCGTGATCGGGTTTGGTGCGATGGATGGTCCAGGGCATCTTGCCTTTCAGCAGCAACTGTTCGACCCCGGTCATGACGGTGGCGACTGTACGGCCCTTTTTGAACCACTGTTTGAAATTGCGTGCCTTGTTCAGTTCGGCGTGCAGCGGCGACTTTGCGAAGGCTTCGGGGTAGGCGGGCACCTCGTCGGCCCGCCGGTCTGCCTTGCAGGCATCGAACAGGGCTTCAGCCGCCATCTTGCCCGAAGCGATTGCCGCATGACTGCCCTTGATGCGCGAAGCATTGAGCAGGCCGGCTTCGCAACCTACCAAAACACCGCCGGGAAAGGTCAGTTTGGGCACGGACAGCAGGCCGCCTGCGGTGATCGAGCGCGCGCCGTAGGCAATACGTTTGCCCCCCTCGAACGTGGTTCGGATGGCAGGGTGTGTCTTGTAGCGCTGGAACTCTTCGAACGGCGAGAGCCAGGGATTGGCGTAATCGAGCCCCACCACCATGCCGACCACCACGAGGTTGTTCTCCAGATGATAGAGGAACGAGCCACCATAGGTGTCGGCGTCCAGCGGCCAGCCGGCGGTGTGCACCACCAGTCCGGGACGCGCCTGCGAGGGGTCGACCTCCCACATTTCCTTGATACCGATGCCGTAGCTTTGCGGGTCGCGGCCTTCGTCCAGCTTGTACTTCGAGATCAATTGACGGCCCAGCTGGCCGCGTGAGCCTTCGGCAAAGACGGTGTAGCGGGCATGCAACTCCATACCCTGCTGATAATGAGCGGTGTGGCTGCCGTCGCGCGCCCCACCCATGTCGCCGGTGGCGACACCCCGAACGGCACCGGACTCGTCGTACAG
>JAEYZR010000199.1 GCA_023427945.1 Pseudomonadota bacterium
CACCGGCGCCAGTTTCATCCATGCGGCCATAGGGCGCACGCCGGTATCCACCGTCACGACTTGCACGGCGCCATCCTGCTCGACGCGACGCACCGCACCGCTGAAATCGACGCGATGTTCGCCTGACGCGGCCAGCGCCTGCGCAACGCGCAGCATGCGCAGCCGGGGCGACTGATCGCCTACCGACGCGACCAGGGCCTGGTCACGCGGATCGGGCAGCGGTGCCTGCGCGCCATAGGTGGCCAGGACCATGCCGGTCTGGCTGACCAGCCGGCGTGCGCCGGCGGCATGCCGGGCCGGCGCGGCCTGGATGGCCGCGTCGATGATGGGGTCGATGGTGGTGGCAGCCAATGCAAACCCGGCCTGCGCCACACGCTGCGCCGTGGCCGAATCCAGGACCAGGGCCTCGGGCAACTGTTTGGCGATACGGGCAGGTGGCGCGGCCCTGGCCTCTGCCACCACGTCACGCGCTTCGCAGGCCCCCGGCTCACACAGCAGATCGATCGCCCGTTCCACCTGCGCCAGGGCGGCCAGCGTCCAGCGCTGGCTGCTGCCCTGACCGGCGATACGCCAGTGTTCGCGCACTTCTTCGGGCGTGGCATTGCGGCGCGTCTGCAGCATTTGTTCCAGCGCCAGACTCAGTGCCGCAGCGGTCTGCTGGCGTTCGTCCGGCGCAGAGATCGCCGGCTTGTCGCCCGGCAGATCGAGCGCCACCTCGCGGCAATCGTGCAGTGCCGCCGCACCGTTGGCCACGCGGCCACCCGCCGGGTTCCAGGCACAATCGCCCACGATTCCGCTCACGGTTATCTCGTCGCCCACTTCGGCACGCCACGCGTCCCATTGCGCCTGGTCGCCGATCGACAGCAGCCGATGACCGTCCAGCGCATCGCGGGCGGTCTCCAGACGCTGTCCCAATGGCGCATAGACGAACAGTCCCGCCACCGTCAGCACCACCAGCGACGCGGCGATCACGCAGGCAGGCTGCCACGGCCGGTAATCGAAGCGGCGCGTTTCATCGTCCAGCTTCAGATCGTCGCCATGGCGAAGCACTGCACCTTGTTCCGTCAGCTCGATGTCCACCGACTGGTCGATGTCGCCCTGAATCAAGGGCAGCCAGTGCACGGGATAGAGCACCGGCACACCGCCCACCAGCATGCCGCCTTCCGGTACGTAGTTCTGCGTCTCGTCCGGCACGGACAACACCCCGCGCATGCCACGCACCTCGCCGGCGGCCGGGATGCGGTCGAGCCCCACGAACACGGCAACGAATGCGACCAGCAGCACGCACGCCAGAACGCCGTACACACCGAGGTCGGGCTGCTGGGGAGCCAGCAGCGCAATGGAGGCAAAAGCCGACAGGATGACCGCTACCGTCAGTATGGCGCTGCGCATGGGCATGCCCAGCGCGCGGCGCTCACTGCGGGTGGCCTTGCGACGGGCGGCCAGCGGAGCCGGACCAGCGGGCCGTTGATCGCCGGTCGGCGGGCCTGCGGCATCCAGGTCACCCCAGCGAGTCGCCCGGTAGGCCCACAAGTAGGCACGGCCATAGATCAGATAAAGGACGACGCAGGGCAGGGCAATAAGGAGAATCAGGAGATATAGGCGCATGCCCTATGGTAACCATGTTGCAGCCGGTAAACGACAGCCGCCCCTCGATCGGGTTAATCTGTATGGCTAACCTGAAAGGAGTCCAACATGGCCCAAGCCTCTGCCCGTCATATTCTGGTTTCGTCCGAAGCCAAGTGCAATGAACTCAAAGCCGCAATCGAAGGCGGTGCCGACTTCGCGCAAGTCGCCAAAGAAAACTCGAGCTGCCCCTCCAGCCGCGACGGCGGCAACCTGGGCACCTTCGGCCCCGGCCAGATGGTCAAGGAATTCGACACCGTCGTGTTCAGCGCACCCCTGAATGAAGTGCAAGGCCCGGTGAAGACCCAGTTCGGCTACCACCTGCTGGAAGTCACCAGCCGCAGCTAAGCTGCTGAGCAGGTCGACACGCGGCCCACGCCCTAACCGGCCAGGGCCGCCACGTTGTCCGAGGCCGTTGCTGATTCGTTCAGCAACGGCTTTTTTGTTGGCGCGGCTGCCCCGCAGTGAGTCGTGGACACACTTTTTTGCTACAACGTTGTGTTTCCTCCCTTCTGAAGTCACCCTGTGTCTCTTTCTCTGTCAGCCAATACACGCGCCTACGGGCTGCTGTCTTTCACGTCGCTGTGCTGGGGAGGGAACATGGTGGCGGCCCGCCTGGCCGTGGGTGAAGTCTCGCCCATGACACTGACGCTGTTCCGCTGGGTGCTGTGTTTCGGTGCGTTGTGGATCTTTTCACGCAAGGAGATCAAGGCCCACTGGCACACCCTGGTGCCGCGCTGGCGCTACGTCGCGCTGATGGGATCGATCGGCCTGACCGCCTACGGTGGCCTGCTGTACGTCGCCGCGGGCCATACCTCCGGGGTGAACCTGAGCATCATCCAGGGTTCCATACCGGTCTTCGTCATCGCCGGCGGGTTCATCTTCCTGCGGGTACGCACCAGCCCCGGCGCCCTGGCCGGTGTGGCCCTGACCATCGTGGGCATCGTCTGGATGGCGACGCGCGGCGAGTTGCTGGCGCTGGCCGGCATCACACTGAACATAGGCGATCTGTACGTGCTGGGCGCGGCCCTGTGCTACGCAAGCTACGCGCTGGCGCTGCCGCGCCGCCCGAAGGTGCCCGCAATCGTGTTCTTTGCCGCCCTGTGTGCGGTGGGCGCGTTGAGCTCGGGGACGCTCTTCGCCATCGAGGCCTGGCGCGGCGAGACCTACATGCCTACCCTTTTCGGACTGGCCATCCTGGCCTTCGTCGGCATTTTTCCATCCTTCGTCGCGCAGCTTTTCTTCATGCGTGGCGTGGCGCTGATTGGTCCCGGACGCGCCGGTCTGTTCATCAACCTGGTGCCGGTCTTCGGCGCACTGCTATCGGTCCTGATCCTGGGGGAACAGTTCGAAACCTTTCACGCCGTTGCCCTGGTGTGCGTGCTTGGGGGCATCTATCTGGCCGAGCGCGGGCGCAGCACGACGTGATCAGCGCAGCCGCGGCAGGCGGCGGACGATGCCGCCGGGCAGCACGGCCATCACGCGCGCGCGCATGCGGTGCCAGAACACCGACAACAGCAGCAAGGCTGTGCCCACGACCAGCGCCGTGACCGCGAAATTCATGTTCACCACACCATAGCGCAGCAGCAGATTGGCAAAGACGGCCAGCACATAGGACAGTGCGGCGACCATGAGTGCACGGCGGTCGATGGCCAGCGAGACGATGCCGATCACGCCATAGAGCAGCACCACCGACAGCGCCTGCAACGGTCCCACGCCATCGGCAGCGGTAAGCGCCATGTTGGAGAACACCGGATGCACCAGCAGCGGTGCGGCCAGCATGTGCAGCCAGAAAGCGATATCGGATTTGTCGCTGATGCGGGCAGGGTCCTGCATGTCCCAGCGCATGGCCATCATGAAAGCGGCGACGCCGCACGCGAAGAACACCATGTTGCCGAAGGTGCCCATGTCCTGGATCCGTATGGCATCGGCGCCGGCCAGCAGACTCATGACGAACAGTCCAGTCGCGCACAGCACGGCTCCCGCGCACAGCGCCACGGCCATAGGCACCCGGAAACGCAGCCAGTGAACCCAGGCTGCAAGCGCCGCCGCGCCCAGCACGACAAACACGCCTGAAAACCCCTCGTCCAGTGCGGCCAGCACAAAGGCCAGCCCCGCCATGCTGGCGGTGAACGCCAGCAACAGCACGATTGCGGGCAAGGCCATGCGGCGGCGGCGCACAAAGCATTCAGCCTGCCCCCATGCGACCAGCCCAGTCGCCAGCAAGGCAGACTTTGGCGCCAGGCTGATGCCGATCCACAGCGTGGACACCAGCATGAGTACGCACGCGATCACCACGAAGATGTCGTTGAACCCACTGATCAGCCGAAACTGTTCCTCGTCCACCTTGTGCCCGGGCAGGCCACGGGCAACGACGTGCGCCTGGAACTGCGTCACGGCGTCCCGCGTAAAAATGCCGCGATCGACGGCTTCTTCCAGATCTTCTGGGGTGTACATGGTCCAGTGGCGTCCTGTGAAACGGGGGAGGCGGCTCGCTGCATCTTACGACACGCAAGCAGAATGAAAAGATGCTGTCGACAGTGGAAGAAATATGCAACACGCACGACATACTGCAAAAGCATAATCTGCGCCTCCGTTCGTCTGTGCAGCAAAGGATTCAGCCAGGCAAACATCAATGGATCGCCTTCATGCCCACTCTTTTCTCCACCCTTTACCGACTCCCCCTGATTGCACTGATCTGCGTTTCACTGGCCGCGTGCGGCGGCAGCGACGACGATGACGATGACGCGAACACGGCACCGCCTGTCGTCTCGCCCACCGACCCAACGCCACCCACGCCCGAGCCCACGCCTGAACCGGAGCCCGTTTCGCCTCATCTGGGTGCGCAGACGGACGACGTGATCAAGGTGGCAATCAGCGAGCTGCATCCCACGCAGGCCGCCGTGGGCTATGACCAGATCTATTACCATCTGGCACGCAAGCAACCCGACCTGGGCCGCTACAGCCCCGGCAGCGCTGGCTACCTGGGCGACGATGCCGAAGACAACTATTCGCGCTACCTCTATCGCAGCGAACGCAAACGCGGCGACGACTATTGCGCCGACAACGGCCAGGGCGGTCTGAACGATGCGACCTACCAGCCGCATACGCTTCGCCTGATCGACCCCAACACCTTCGAGTGCGCCGAACCGGCACCCGAAAAAGGCAGCGCAGGGGCTGCTGCGCTGAAGACCGTCGTGGTCGGCCCCAAGGGGGTGCTCTACCTGACCGATGGCCATCACACCATGACCGTGCTGAACGAACTGGCCGATGGCGGTCCGTCCCTGCCGGTATGGGTGCGCGTGACGGCCAACTACAGCGATGCCACCGACATGGCCGATTTCTGGGCCCGCATGGCCCAGGCAGACTATGTCTGGTTGCGCGATGCGCAGGACCGCGACATCGCCCCCTCGGCCCTGCCTGAGCGCATCGGCCTGGCCAATTTTCAGGATGACCCGTATCGCTCGCTGGTCTACCTGACCCGCGACCTGGGCTACGACAACGACGAAGTGCCCGAATTCGCCGAGTTCTACTGGGGACGCTGGCTGCGCAGCCAGGGCCTGGACCTGAACGCGTACGTATTGACGTCACTGGAGCGCGCACGCGTGAGCGTCACCGACGGGGTCGTCGCCCCCCGCGAGAACGATTCGACGACCAGCGTCGTGGCAGCGGTACGCGATGCCGCCATCCGCATGGTGACGGTCGCACCGCAAACCGAAATCGGTCCCCGGCGCACCGCCGCCGACCTGGGCCAGCTTGCCGTGCCCACCCGTGCCGCGGCCTGGAACGACGTCATGGAAGACGACGTCTGGCGCGCCGATACCAACAACTCAGGGCGCTATCGCACCGCCGGCAAGGCCTGGTATGCCGTGAAGTACCGCCAATGCCAAGGGCCTGCGGCCACCCAGCCGGCCTGCTGGTTGCTGCCGGCACAATAGTCCCGTCCGCGCTGCTGGCACCGCCGCCCCCTGCGACAGCGGTGCCAGTGCGCTGGGCGCGCAAGCCTGCGTCGCCGTTCGGGCAGTGCCAAAGTGTTGGTACAACGCCATACATACGGGCCGCCACGCATGAAAGCGCGCTGAAAACCGCCCGCCGGGATCGCCATGCCGTACAGTGTCGCGATTGACCTCTGGGGCGTTACAAAAATGAACAGGTTGTGGTGTGTGCTCGGCATTGTCGTTGCCCTGGTGGCTGGCCCCACGCAGGCGCAGACGCCCCCCTCACCCGATGCGCCCTACGACGCGCAAACCGCCCTGGCACGACTCACCACACTCAGTCGCGAAGCATTCCTGGACGATCTGCTGGCCCGCATGACCGTGGCCGAGAAGATCGGGCAGTTGCGACTGATCAGCGTCGGCGGCGACAACCCGCGCGAAAAGGTGATGCAGGAGATCCGCGCCGGTCAGATCGGCATCGTCTTCAATACAGTCGTGCGCCCCGGCATCCGCCTGTTGCAGGATCAGTCGCTGAAAAGCCGCCTGCAGATTCCGGTCGCCTTCGCCTACGACGTGGTTCACGGCCACCGCACGGCATTTCCCATCAGCCTGGGGCTGGCATCGAGTTTCGATCTGGACGCCGTTGCCCTGAGTGCGCGCATCGCCGCCGTCGAGGCATCGGCCGACGGGCTGGACATCAGCTTCTCGCCCATGGTGGACGTCACACGCGACCCGCGCTGGGGCCGCACCTCCGAGGGCTTCGGTGAAGACACCACGCTGGTCTCCCAGATGGGCGCGGCGATGGTGCGCGCCTATCAGAAAGACGACCTGACGGCCCCCGACACCATCATGGCGGCCGTCAAGCACTATGCCCTGTATGGCGCCATCGAAGGGGGCCGCGACTACAACACCGTGGACATGAGCCCGCAACGCATGTTCCAGGATTACCTGCCGCCCTACAAGGCCGCCATCGACGCGGGTGCGGGCGGCGTGATGGTGTCGCTGAACGCGATCAACGGCGTGCCCGCTTCGGCCGACCCCTGGCTGCTGAAGGATCTGCTGCGGGATCGCTGGGGCTTCAAGGGGGCCACGTTCAGCGACCACGGCGCCATTCTCGAACTGATCAAGCACGGCGTCGCCGGCAACCGGCGCGAGGCTGGCCGTCTGGCCATACGCGCGGGCGTGGACCTGAGCATGAACGACGTGGTCTATGGCGAACAGTTGCCCGCCCTGCTCAAGGACGGCGACATCGAGATGTCGATGATCGACCGGTCGGTACGTCATGTGCTGCGCCTGAAATACGACCTGGGCCTGTTCCATGACCGCTATCGCCGACTCGGCCTGGCCACCGATCCGGTCATGGACGATGCGGCCACCAATGCCGAGAGCCGCCTGCATCGCCAGCAGGCACGCGAGGTCGCCCGCAAAAGCCTGGTCTTGCTGAAAAACGACCGCCAGACCTTGCCGCTGCGCCGGCAGGGCACGATTGCCGTAGTGGGCCCTCTGGCCAAGAGCCAGCGCGACATCATCGGCAGCTGGTCAGCCGCAGCCTTGCCGCGCCAGGCCGTGTCGGTCTACCAGGGCCTGGCTGAGGCGGTGGGCAAACAGGCCGTGCTCACCTATGCACGCGGCGCCAACGTCACCGACGACCCCGCGATTCAGGGCTATCTGAATGAATATCTGCCCGACCTGGAGGTCGACAAGCGCAGTGCCCGGGCCATGATCGACGAAGCGGTCGCCGTGGCCCGCAAGGCCGATGTCGTGCTGGCCGTGGTGGGCGAAGCGCAGGGCATGGCCCACGAAGCGTCCAGCCGCACCGATATCGTCATCCCCGAGAGCCAGCGCAACCTGCTGCGCGCGCTCAAGGCCACCGGCAAGCCGCTGGTGATCGTGCTGATGAACGGGCGTCCCCTGGCCCTGGGCTGGGAGCACGAGCAGGCCGACGCCATGCTGGAGACCTGGTTTGCCGGCACCGAGGGCGGCAACGCCAGCGCCGACGTGCTGTTCGGCGACTACAATCCATCGGGCAAACTGCCCATGACCTTCCCGCGCTCGGTCGGCCAGGTGCCGATCTTCTACAATCACCTGAACACGGGTCGTCCATTCGATCCCGAACATCCCAACAAATACACGTCGCGCTACTTCGATTCAGTCAACGGCCCGCTCTATCCTTTCGGTTATGGTTTGAGCTACACCGAGTTTTCCCTGTCCGAAGTATCGCTGTCCTCGCCCACCGTGGCAGGCGACGGTGTACTGAAAGCCAGCATCACTGTCACCAACACGGGCCGCGTGCCAGGAGAGACCGCCGTGCAGCTTTATCTGCGCGATCTGGTGGCCTCCATCAGCCGCCCCGTCAAGGAACTCAAGCATTTCCAGAAAATCATGCTGCAGCCCGGCGAGTCCAGAATCGTTACCTTCGATATCACGCCGTCAGATCTGCAGTTCTACAACGCAGCCACCGAACTTGTTTCCGAGCCCGGCGAGTTTCAGGTCTTCATCGGCCTGGACTCGCGCGATACGAAATCGAAGACGTTCACGCTGCTCTAGACCGGAATCATCACTATGGCTTCTTCGCCCGACAATCTCAGCATGGCGCTGTTTTGCGACTTCGAGAACGTGGCGCTGGGCGTGCGCGACGCCCAATACGACAAGTTCGACATCAAGCCCGTACTCGAGCGCCTGCTGCTCAAAGGCAGCATCGTCGTCAAAAAGGCCTATTGCGACTGGGATCGCTACAAAGGCTTCAAGTCGAAGATGCACGAGGCCAACTTCGAGCTCATCGAAATTCCACACGTGCGCCAGTCAGGCAAGAACTCAGCCGACATCCGGCTGGTCGTGGATGCCCTGGATCTTTGCTACACCAAGTCTCACGTCAACACCTTCGTCATCATCAGCGGTGACTCCGACTTCTCGCCCCTGGTCTCCAAGCTGCGCGAAAACGCCAAGACCGTCATCGGTGTGGGCGTCAAACAGTCCACCTCCGACCTGCTGATCGCCAACTGCGACGAGTTCATCTTCTACGACGATCTCGTGCGCGAAATCCAGCGTGCCGCCGATCAGCGCGCCGCGCACAGCGCACAACGCCGCAAGCCTGGCGAAGACAAACCCCGCAAGAAGGACGACATCGAGGTGCGCCGCACCCAGGCCGTCGAACTGGCTGCCGAGACCTTCGACGCGTTGATGGCCGAACGCGGCGACAGCGGCAAGATCTGGGCCTCCGTACTGAAGGAAGCGATCAAGCGCCGCCGCCCGGATTTCAGCGAGTCCTACTACGGCTTTCGGGCCTTCGGCAACCTGCTGGAGGAAGCACAGGCACGCGGCCTGATGTCCTTCGGGCGCGACGAAAAGTCCGGCGCCTACGTCTATCGCTCCACCAGCAGCCTGCCTTCGGACCATGAACATCTGGCGCAAAGCGCCGACAGCCTGGACGACGACTCCGCGCATGACGCCGCTGCCCCGGCCGGCCAGAATGGCCCTGCCCCCCGGCGCGAATCGACCTCGCGCCGCGATGCCCCGGAAGGGCGTCGGCGTGGCCGCCAGTCCCGCAGTGCCGCTCAGCGCGCCCAGGTCGACGTCCCGCAGGAACCGCTCTCCGAGCCCCTGCCCAGTGCCGCCTTCGTCGTTCCCACGCAGAGCCGCCCTGCTTTCGATCCAGATGCGCCCGAAAACACCGGACACTCTGCCGTCGATCCCTACGCGCCCGAGAACACCGGACACTCCGCCGTCGATCCATACGCCCCCGAACACACCGGGGATGCCGCACCGGCTGCCGATGACGGGAACGCGCCAGGCGCGACCGATGCCCAGGCATCCGGGAGCGACGACGCCCAGACCGTATCACGCACCAAACGGGCGACGCGCGCCGGCAGGACCACCCGCAAACCGCGTGTGCCTGCATCATCCAAGGCCACCGAAGCAGGCGCCGACGCCGCAGCAGACACGCCCGTCGCAGAGTCCGATGCATCGGCGCCCGCCGGCTCTGCTGCAACGGCAGACACGCCCGAAGTCACGTCATCGGACAGCGCAGAGCCTCCCAGGAAGGCGGCCCGCAAGACGGTTTCGCGGGCACGTCGCCCGCGCAAAACACCTGCCGCCTCCGACGCCGAGTAAGCGCCAGGCGCACAGGGGCGCAGGCTGCACACCGCCAGATAGCGGTGCTACAGTCTGGGTTCCTCTGCGACTACGAACTTTGAGCATGCGAACGCCCCCGCAATTCGTCGACATTCGGCGGCCTGGTGCCCCTGGCGCAGCAGACACGCACCGGATCGAGTACCGCTTCATCGCCGCCACCGATCACGACGCACCGCTGCTGGTCTTCCTGCACGAAGGGCTGGGCTCGCTGAGCCTGTGGCGCGATTTCCCCGATCAGGTCTGTGCCCAGCTCGGGTGTCGCGGCCTCGTGTATTCGCGCTACGGCTACGGCCTGTCCACCACGCGCCCCCAGAGCGAACACTGGCCTGCCGACTATCTGCACCATCACGCCCGGCACGTCCTGCCGGCGCTTTTCGAAGCACTGAACATCGACACACGTGCCGATGCGCCCGTGCTGTTTGGCCACAGCGACGGCGGCACGATCGCGCTGCTGTATGCCAGCGCCCACCCCGACCAGGTGGCCGGCATCGTGGTGGCCGCCCCGCACATCTTCGTCGAAGACATCACGCTGCACGGTATCCGCCAGGCACGCCAGGCCTATCTGAATACGGACTTGCGCAAACGCCTGGCGCTCTACCATACCGACGTCGACTCGGCCTTCTACGCCTGGAACGACGTGTGGCTCAGCCCCGGGTTCCAGGACTTCAACATCGAGGCCGAGCTGGCATCCATACAGTGCCCGGTGATAGCCGTGCAGGGCGTGGACGACGAGTACGGCACCGCTGCGCAGATAGACGGCATCGGCGAACACGTCGAGCACGCCATCGTCCGCCATCTCGATGCCTGCGGCCACAGTCCCCACAAGGATCAGCCCGAAGCCGTCATCGATGCCCTGGCCGAAGTGCTGGCCAGTCGGGCATGACCCGGATGCCCCTCGGCGCCCGTGCACACAGCCCGCCGCTGGCCGATCCGGGCGCTCACCGATTGACCTGAACCCTCCCTCCACTCTCTTCATTGCCGACGACGACCATGCCCACATTGCCCACTTATCAAGACGTTCTGGATGCCGCCCAGCGACTGCGCGGCCATGCGCACCTCACCCCCGTGCTGCGCTCGCGCACACTGGACGCCGCCGTGGGCGCACAGGTCTTTCTGAAGTGTGAAAACTTCCAGCGCATCGGTGCGTTCAAGTTCCGCGGTGCGTTCAACGCCCTGTCCAGGCTGACGCCCGAACAGCGCCGCATCGGCGTGGCGACCTTCTCATCGGGCAATCATGCGCAGGCTGTCGCGCTCTCGGCGCAACTGCTGGACATACCCGCCACCATCCTGATGCCCGCCGACGCACCGGCGGCCAAGATCGCCGCCACCCGTGGCTACGGCGGCAACGTGGTCACCTATGACCGCTACACCGAAGACCGCGATGCACTGGGCAAGAAGCTGGCCGACGACCAAGGCCTGGCCTTGATCCCGCCCTACGACCATCCCGATGTGATCGCCGGCCAGGGCACTGCGGCGCTCGAACTGCTGCAGGAGACTGGAGAGCTCGACGCGCTGTTCGTCTGCCTGGGCGGCGGCGGCCTGCTGTCGGGCTCGGCGCTGGCCGCCCGCGAACTGGCCCCGAACTGCAAGATCTACGGTGCCGAGCCCGAAGCCGGCAACGACGGCCAGCAGTCGCTGCGCCGCGGCAGCATCGTGACCATCCCCACACCCAAGACCATTGCCGATGGCGCGCAGACCACTCATCTGGGCGAGATCACCTTCCCCATCATCCAGCGCGAAGTGGAAGACATCCTGACCGTCAGTGATGCCGAACTGGTGGAGAACATGCGCTTTTATGCCGAGCGCATGAAAATGATCGTGGAGCCCACAGGCTGCCTGAGCCTGGCCGCTGCCCGCCAGCTGCGCGAGAAATTCGCCGGTAAGCGCATAGGCGTGATCGTCAGCGGCGGGAACATCGACCTCGCACGCTTTGCTGAACTGGTGACCGCGCACTGAGCGCGGCCCGGCCCAGGCATCACACTTTGACCGACTTCACCTTCCAGATGTTTTCCTGATACTCGCGTATGGCACGATCGGACGAGAAATGCCCCGATCGTGCCGCGTTCAGGATGGACATGCGCGTCCAGCCCGGCACATTGCCGTACTGGTTGTTCACCTCGGTCTGGCAATCCACGTACGACGCATAGTCGGCCAGCAGCATGTAGCGGTCTTCATTGAGCAGATCGTTCACCAGCGGTGCGAACAGCTCGCGGTCGCCCTTGGAGAAATACCCGCCACTGATCAGGTCGATGGCGGCGCGGAGTTCGCCATCGGCGCGGTAATAATCGCTGGGCACATAACCGCTTTGCTGCAGCGCGCGTACGTCATCGGTGGTCATGCCGAACATGAAGAAATTCTCGGCACCCACCTGCTCGCGAATCTCGACGTTGGCCCCATCCAGGGTGCCTATCGTCAACGCTCCATTCATCGCGAACTTCATGTTGCCCGTGCCCGACGCTTCCTTGCCCGCCAGCGAAATCTGCTCCGACAGCTCGGCGGCCGGATAGACGCACTGGCCTTGCGTCACGCTGAAGTTGGGCAGGAACACGACCTTCAACAGATCCCGCACATCGCGATCCTTGTTGATGACCTCGGCCACTGAATTGATCAGCTTGATGATCAGCTTGGCCCGCACATAACCGGGCGCAGCCTTGCCCCCGAAGATGAAGGTGCGCGGTGTGATGTCCAGGTCGCGCTGTGACTTGATGCGGTGGTAGAGCGTGATGATGTGCAGCACCGACAGATGCTGGCGCTTGTACTCGTGAATGCGCTTGACCAGCACGTCGAACATCGAATCGGGATCGACCACGACGTCGGTGCGGCGCTTGATCAGTCGGGCCAGATCCTCCTTGTTGGCGAGCTTGATCGCACGCCATGATTCGCGAAACGCCGCATCGTCGGCATACGGTTCAAGTTCGCTGATCCTGGACCAGTCGCGCACCCAGCCCGGGCCGATACTCTCGGTCACCAGTTCGGCCATGCGCGGGTTGCTCAATGCGACCCAGCGGCGCGGCGTCACGCCATTGGTCACGCTGGTGAACTTTTCCGGCGAGATCGCGTTGAAGTCTTCCAGCAGATCGCGCTTGAGCAATTCGGAATGCAGGGCCGCCACCCCGTTGATCGCGTAGCTGCCCACACACGCCAGATTGGCCATGCGCACATAGCGCTCGCCGGTCTCGTCGATCAGGGACATGCGTGCGACACGCGAATCGTCGCCGAAGAAATGAATGCGCACCTCGTGCAGGAAACGCGCATTGATCTCGTAGATGATTTCGAGATGGCGCGGCAGGATGCGCTTGAACAGATCCAGCGGCCAGCGCTCCAGCGCCTCGGGCAACAAGGTGTGATTGGTATAGGCAAACGTCTTGGTGGTGACCGACCAGGCTTCGTCCCACGGCAACTGGTACTCGTCCACCAGCAGACGCATCAGCTCGGCCACTCCGATCGAGGGATGCGTGTCGTTGAGCTGGACGGTGAATATCTCGTGAAAGCGGGTGACCGGCACATTGCGATGCCCCAGGATGCGCAACATGTCCTGCAAGGAACACGACACGAAGAAATACTGCTGTTCCAGTCGCAGCTCCTTGCCCTGCACGCTCTCGTCGTTGGGATAGAGCACCTTGGTCAGGTTCTCGGAGGTGACTTTCTTGCTTACCGCGCCCAGATAGTCGCCCCGGTTGAACACCGAGATGTCGAAGGACTCCGTCGCCTCGGCGCGCCACAGACGCAGCGTGTTCACGTTGCCGACCTGATAGCCCATGATGGGCGAGTCAAAGGGCACGCCCGTCACGGTCTTGTCGGGCACCCAGCGCACCCGCAGCCGGCCACGCTCATCGGAAAACTGTTCGGTATAGCCCCCCAGCTTGACCTCCACCCCCCACTCGGCGTGGTGGATTTCCCAGGGGTTGCCGTAACGCAGCCACTTGTCGGTGTTCTCGACCTGCCAGCCGTCGCGCAAGGTCTGAAAGAAAATACCGTACTCATACCGGATGCCGTAGCCCAGCGCCGGTATCTCCATCGTCGCCATCGAATCGATGAAACACGCGGCCAGGCGTCCCAGCCCGCCATTGCCCAGCCCAGGCTCTTCTTCCTGGTGGACGATCTCGTCCAGGTCCAGCCCCAGCTCCTTCATGGCCTGGCGAACCTCTTCGGTGATATCCAAGTTGAGCATGTTGTTGCCCAGGTAAGGCCCCATGAGGAACTCGGCGGACAGGTAAGCCACGGTACGGGCGCTCTCGCGCCGGTAGGTATGGGCCGTCGCCGCCCAACGCTTCAAAACCCGGTCACGCACGACGTGCGCGAGCGCCTGGTAGAGATCGTTCTTGGAGGCAATCAGGAGTTCTTTGCCCTGTGTGTACAGGAGATGGTCCACAAACGCGTGCTTGATGGCTTCGCGTGATAACGACGCCCGGATGTCCTCACACTCAATGGAATCCGGATTTTTCGAGCTTGCAGAATCTGCCACGGTCGGTGCCCTTATTGTGCGGTGCAATAATCGTCTTACGTGCCGTCCGCGAAGTCAAGCAACCAGGTATTACCAGGCTGAAAAAACTCCCTGCCGGTCACGCTCAAGTTGGTGCGGCCTGCCAACGCAACCATCCGGACTTGCGCAGTTCGCAGGCCGGGCAGGTGCCGCAGCCGTAGCCCCAAGCATGCCGCATGCCGCGCTCTCCCAGATAGCAGGTGTGGCTGTGCTCGACGATCAGATCCACCAGGGCATCCGTCCCCAATTCGCGGGCCAGTTCCCAGGTCTGCGCCTTGTCCAGCCACATCAGGGGCGTATCGATCGTCACCCGCTCGCCCAGTCCCAGCGAGAGCGCCACCTGCTGGGCCTTGATGGTGTCGTCGCGGCAATCCGGATAGCCGGAAAAATCCGTCTCGCACACACCGGTCACCAGCACATCGGCGCCGCGCCGATATCCCAGCGCGGCAGCCACCGTCAGAAACATGAGATTGCGCCCCGGCACAAAGGTGTTGGGCAAACCGTTGGCCTGCATGGAAATCTCGATGTCCTGCGTCATGGCGGTGGCGCCCACCTGGCCGATCACGCCCAGTTCCAGCAGATGATCCTCGCCCAGCCGATGCATCCAGTGGGGGCGGGCCTGCGCCATCGCCGGGGCACGCAGCGCCTGCAGTACGTTCAGGCGCGCCTGAAGCTCGATCTTGTGGCGCTGCCCATAATCAAAGGCCACTGTCTCGACGTGCTCATAGCGCGAAAGCGCCCAGGCCAGGCACGTGGTGGAGTCCTGGCCACCCGAGAAGAGAACCAGCGCGTGGCGGTGAGAATGTGACATGGCAGACGTTCCAGAAAAAAGCATTTGGCCGTGGGCCGGAAAATCGCTGCGTGCGCAGAAAGCCGGTTTAGTCAATCCCGAACAGTCCAGATGCCCACGCTGCGTTAAAGTGCATCGACGTGTATTTTCACCCGAAATCGCCTAGGAAGCCCGCATGAGCAAACCTGTCCGCATGCCCCCTGCCACCAACCTGCTGCGCGAAGACATCCGCCTATTGGGGCGAGTGCTGGGCGAAGTGATTGCGGCCTGTGAAGGCACCCGAGTGTATGAGACCGTCGAACATCTGCGTCGCAACGCCGTGCAGGCGCGCCGCTCGGGCGACACCGACAGCACCGCAGCCCTGTCCAAACTGGTGCGCGGCCTGCGCGGCAACGACCCCAACTCTGTCGCCCGGGCCTTCAGTTATTTCCTGCATCTGGCCAACATCGCCGAAGACCGCGACCAGAACCGTCGCCAGCGTGCCCGCGCCCTGACCGACAATCGGCCCGAACGCGGCAGCATGCGCCACGCCATCGGCCTGCTGAAAGAACAAGGCGTCGCACCATCCAGGATACGCAAGTGGCTGACGCAGGCCCATGTGGTGCCTGTGCTCACGGCCCACCCCACCGAGGTGCAGCGCAAAAGCACCCTGGACGTGCATCGCCATATCGCCACCGGCCTGGCGCGCCGCGACCAGCCGCTCACGCCCTACGAAAAAGAGCAACTGGACCAGAGTCTGCTGGGGCACATCGCCACGCTGTGGCAAACGCGCATGCTGCGCTACACCCGCCTGACCGTTGCCGACGAAATCGAAAACGCCCTGTCCTATTACCGC
>JAEYZR010000308.1 GCA_023427945.1 Pseudomonadota bacterium
CCACACCCCCGTCCATGCGATGCTGCACCCGCACAAGGACCGGCACATGCACACCCCACCTCGCTCCCCCCGCGGCGGTGGCCGATGAACTGGCAATGGTTCGTCGCCCCCGGCAGCGCGCTGTACCTCCTCCCCCTGGTGCTGCTCACCGGCAGCGCCGCCATGCTGCGTTGCCCCGGCGCACGCCGACCGGTCATGTACTGGTGGCTTGCCGTGGCCGGCGCCTGCCTGCTCACCGCGGCCAGCAAGATCGCCTTCTACGGCTGGGGTACCGGGGTGCCCGCATGGGACCTGACCTGCTTCAGCGGCCACACCGTGCTGGCCTTCGCCGTGTGGCCGGTGGTGCTGATGCTGGCGCTGCCGGCCTCGCGCCCGCAGCTGCGCGTGGCCGGCCTACTCGCCGGCACCGTGTTCGCCGCGCTCATCGGGTATTCCCGCATCCCGCTGGGAGCGCACCCGCCGTCGGAAGTGGTCGCCGGCGCCCTGCTCGGCGGCCTGGCCGGCGCAGCCAGCGCCTGGACCCTGCGCCGGCAACGCCTGTCCCTGCGCCTGGCACCACTGGCCATCGCCGTGCTGATCCTGGCCCTCGTCCTGCCTGGCGGGCGCATGCCCCTGCTGCCGAGCGAGCGCTGGTTCGCCGCCATCGGCACCGCGCTGGCCGGAACCGCGAAACCTGTCAACCGGAAAAAGTGGCGGGATGTGACCGGTATCAACAATTCACCAGCCTCAACTCTGCAAGGATAGGCGCGCGGAAGGGGTCCGCGATGCTCTGGGGAGAGCACCATGCTTATGTTTGTCGCTGGCGCGCTGTGCGGAGCTTGCCTGGGTACCGTCGCAATCGGCATCTGTTTTTCAGGCAGCACGTTGAAGCGGGCGCACTGAGTAGTAGTGCTGGGTTCGGATACTTCCGAGCCCAGCACCGCCGATACTGTCATGTCTATGTGTCGGCTTTACTCGCGGCCTCCAGCATATGGACGCCTGGTTCGCCTTCCTCGATACGGAGTCGCCATAAGGGCGACTCCGAGCGCAGTTCCTAGGCCTGCAGCTTCTTTCTGAAGTAAGCGATGGTTTCACGCAGGCCATCTTCCAGGGCGACCTTCGGTTCCCACCCCAGCTTGCCCTTCGCGAGGGTGATATCCGGCTGGCGCTGCTTGGGGTCGTCAGAGGGAAGCGGTTCGAAAACAAGCTTGGACGGCCCGCCCACCAGCTTCAGGACGGTTTCCGCCAACTCGAGCATCGTGTATTCGCCGGGATTTCCGATGTTAACCGGGCCGGTGAGTTCGGCTGGGCTGTCCATGAGGCGCATCATGCCGTCGATCAAGTCGTCGACATAGCAAAAGCTGCGTGTCTGCGTGCCATCCCCGTAGATCGTGATGGATTCGCCCTGCAGCGCCTGGACGATGAAGTTACTCACCACACGCCCGTCATTCGGATGCATGCGCGGACCATAGGTGTTGAAGATGCGCATCACCTTGATTTCCAGCTGGTGCTGGCGCCAGTAATCGAAGAACAGGGTTTCTGCGCAGCGCTTGCCTTCGTCATAGCAACTACGGATGCCGACCGGGTTCACGCGGCCCCAGTACTCCTCAACCTGCGGGTGGATTTCAGGATCGCCGTAGACCTCGCTGGTACTCGCCTGCAAGATGCGGGCACCGGTGCGCTTGGCCAGGCCCAACATGTTGATAGCGCCATGCACACTTGTCTTCGTGGTCTGGACCGGATCCGCTTGGTAATGCACGGGCGATGCCGGGCAGGCCAGGTTGTAGATGCGGTCCACTTCAACGTAGAGCGGGAAGGTGACATCGTGCCGCATCAACTCGAACTTCGGGTTGGCGAGAAGCCCCGAAACGTTATCCTTGCTGCCAGTGTAGTAATTATCAACGCATAGCACATCGTGGCCCGCCTCAATAAGGCGATCGCAAAGATGGGATCCGAGGAAGCCGGCGCCGCCGGTGACCAGAACTCGTTGGCTCATAATGAATAACTCCATTAGTTGTTGGCCGGAACCATAGGTCGCCGGTTGAACATGCAAAAACGCGCTAGAGAAAGTAAGCAGTCCGAATAATATCGATGCGAGGGGTATCTATTCCGCGCACCCTCTGATCCCCGGTTATAAAGGCGCATTCGTGGAGCGTAGCCAACGCGCCTGGTAGCCTGTGCAGTGAATAGGACGAGCTAAGAGGTGCTTTGAAGAATTCGAGCGTGTCGTCAATAAATCGATCGGCACGGCTCTTGAGCGCATCGTCCAACGTACCCGCCGCGGTGCGCTTCAGCTGGACGATGTCGAAATCCAAGCAGTAGGGAGCCGCCTCCATGAAAGGCTCCAGTTGGAGGTGGACGTCCGCCTTCTGGTTCAGGCTGTCCCTTGCCACATAGGGGCGCCCGATCGCGTGGTACACCCAGAGCAGGTGAACCACGCCGCCGAGGTCGGCGATATCCGGATCGTGCAGGGCGGCATAGAGCTTCCGGAAGCCCTTTTGAATCACGGTCGAGCGATACGGACGCAGGAGCCCTGTCTCAGCATCAATGATGTGCCGCTCGCTGGAATCCAGGATTTTCCCGAGCAGTTCTCGAGTTGCCCAAGTCACCTTTCCCGAGTCGGCGAGGTGCAAAACGATGGACGGCGCGCCGCCGATCCAGTGGCTGACTCGCCAAATGTGGTGTGACCAGATGCGCGGCCACCGCGGACGAAACTTCCTGTCGATCAGAATGTCCTGGCGCCAGCCCTGGTAGATCGCCTCCACATCGCTGTCGCGGTTGAGTTTCCCCAGATCCTGCAGGACGCGCGTGGTGGAAAGCAGGTACGCGCTCAGGTGGGCGTTCAGGCCCTTAGTCCCCTTTCCGTACAAAGGGAGCTCAGCAAGATGCGCTGCGAACCGGCGGGCAGATTGCTCGTTGATGCGACTGCCTTCGCCCAGCAAATAGAGCGTATAGACAATATCAGCGTGGTCCTGTGGCGGGATCAGTTCCGCGATCCCCCCGCCTCCAGTCCAGAACTCAAGGCCTGCAGGCGATCTCAGCTCGATCAACCTGATCAATGCATTGCGGTTGGCGTCCGCAGCGGGGATGGACTCGGAGCCATCGATGTAGAGCTGTTGAAACTCATGTTGGGCGCCAATGTTCTTGTTTCGAAGCATGCGCCAGCCATCCAACAACGGCTCGCGCAGCGTGCCATTGCGCTTGATCGATGCGTAAAGGATCAAGAAGGTCAAGGCAAAGAACACGATGGTTCCGCAGATGGTCGCAGTCGCTGGGGACTCCCTGAGCATCAGGACGACGCCCGCGGTGGGAAGGGTCGCAATCAACGCGAAGATGAGACTTTCGCGTCCGCGATAGCGGATATCCAAACCGGTTTTGCGTCCAAGAATCCGCACTGTGAAAAGCACGGCGAGCGAGTGCGCGATCAGCATCGCGATCGCCGCGCCACGAATGCCGTCGAGAGCAGAAAGCGCCAATCCAAGTGCGACTGTGAGGGCGCCGAAGACGAGCGTGATGCGAGCTGCGGTTCCGGCGGTTCCGGTTGCAATGGCAAGTTCACCGGAAAGAACTTGCGCATATGCCTTCAGTGCCACCAAGGGTGCAATGATGGCCAAGACGAGCGTGGCGGCCGGCACCTCCGGGAACAGCCAGAGGAGTGCGAAAGGTCCAACAACCATCAGGAAGCCTGCGGCAAGCATATTTGCCCACACCGAGAACGCGGCTGCTTGCGACGCTGCCATGCTGGCGATCACGAGGTCGTCTTTGGTCCCACGCGCGTGGAGCCGCGCAATGGCAGGCGACATTACGGTCGCGCACACGATCGTAAGAGCCATTGGTAGATTCGTGAGTTGGACTGCCATCTCGAAGCCGCCGAGTGCTGGCCCGGAATCAAAAAGACCTGCCACCATGACCATGGCACGGGCATAAAGATAAACCGAAAGCGCATTGATGATGACAGGGAGGCAGTTCTTGAGCAGGCCAACGCTCTCAGCCGAGAAGAGCGAAGGTGCGGCATTACTGCGGAACGCTGGAGCGAAGTGCTTGGCCAGCATTGCGACGCAGACCAGCTCGGCAAACGCCAACGAGGCGAACAGCGTTTCCAAGGTTGGGAAAAGGGGCAGTGCTGTCAGGAACAGTACGATGCCGACGAGCCGGCTGACGATCACGGAAGAAGCCAGGGCGCGAAACCGTCCCTGTGCTCGCAGAATGCCATCAAGGAGTTCGGTGATTCCAAACG
>JAEYZR010000332.1 GCA_023427945.1 Pseudomonadota bacterium
GCCTTCTTGGCTGGCGCTTTCTTGGCCGCAGCGCCGGTAGCGGTTTTCGCCGCTGCCCCGCCAGCCTTCTTGGCGCCGGGCTTTTCCGGACGGGGTTCGAATTCGAAACCGACCTTGCCGTCGGGCTGACGCTTCAGGAACGCCTTGAATTTGCGGTTGGTGCGACTGGACACGAACCCATCGAGCAGATCGGTGCGGCCATCGTTGAGCAACTTGGCCATCTGCTCACGGGAAATCTCCTGCTGCAAAATGACTTTTCCGGAACGGAAGTCGCAAGACTTCGCCGGACCGACCGACTTTTCGCAGACGAAGCTCATGCCATGTTCAAACACGTTGGACTGGCACTTCGGACAAGGTCCCAGCGGCGTCTGGGCAGAAAAATCCACCGGCTCGTTATCGTCTTCACTGCTTTGCCCGAAGTCGAACTCCAGTTTGAACTCGTCGGTGATGCGCAGGATGGCCGCAAACGGACGACCCATTTTGCTGATGAAGCCCTGCATGGGACCGAGTTCGCGACGCGCCAGAAGTTCTTCGACTTCCGGCGTTTCGAAGGTACGTCCACCCGGGTGCTTGCTGATGGAAAAATCGCAGTTCGTGCAGGCATAACGGCGATAGTTCTCTTTGACTACACCACCGCAGCGTGGGCAAGGTGTGGCAAGCGTGGCATAGTCGCCCGGCACCGTATCGCGCTCGTACTCCTTGGCACGCTTGACGATGACCTGGGTCATTTGCGCGATTTCGCGCATGAATGCCTCGCGGCCCAGGCCGCCCTGCTCGATCTGCTTGAGCTTGTGCTCCCATCCACCCGTCAGCTCCGGAGACGTCAATTCCTTGACATCCAGCCCGGCAAGCAGCGTCATCAACTGCCGCGCCTTGGCGGTGGGCACCAGGTCGCGCCCTTCACGGCGCAGATAGGTTTCGTTGATCAGCCCTTCGATGATGGACGCACGCGTGGCCGGCGTGCCCAGGCCACGCTCGGACATGGCCTCGCGCAGTTCCTCGTCCTCCACCAGTTTGCCCGCGCCTTCCATCGCCGAGAGCAGTGTGGCTTCGTTGTATCGCGCCGGAGGCTTGGTAGCCAGCCCGACGGCCTCGACATCCTCGGTACGCACGGTCTCGCCCTGGGCGACCGCCACCAGATTGGCGTCTTCGCCCTGGGCATCCTTGCCATAAATGGCAAGCCAGCCCGGGTTCACGAGCACTTTGCCATCGGTACGGAAGCGGTTGCCGTTGACTTCGGTCAGGCGCGTGGTGACACGGAACTCGGCCGAGGGGAAGAACACCGCCAGAAAACGTTTGACGACCAGATCGTATATTTTCCCTTCAGCCTCGCTCAGATCGCGAGGAATCTGCAGGGTGGGAATGATGGCGAAGTGATCCGACACCTTTTTGTTGTCGAACACGCGCCGATTGGGCTTGACCCATTTTTCGTCGACCACCTTGCGCGCATGGCGTGCCAGCGACGCCGCAGCCAGCCCCTCGCCATCGGCCAGCGCCGACATGGTCTGTGCGACCGTGCCCAGGTAGTCCTCGGGCAGATAGCGCGAATCGGTACGCGGATAGGTCAAGGCCTTGTGCCGTTCGTACAGTGCCTGCGCCAGCGACAAGGTCGTCTTGGCGGAGAATCCGAAGCGGCCGTTGGCATCACGTTGCAGCGACGTCAAGTCATAGAGCCCCGGCGAGGCCTGGGTCGATGGCTTGGATTCCTCGGTGACCGAGCCCGGCTGATCGCGGCATGCCGCCACCACGCTCTGCGCGGCAGCCTGCGACCACAGCCGCGACTCGCGCCGCTCAGGATCGCGTTCGTCCTTCTTGAAACCGGGGTCTATCCAGCGACCTTCGTACAAGCCTGCGGCCGCCACGAAGGTCGCCCGGACCTCCCAGTAGTCGCGCGAGACGAAACGGCGGATACGTTCCTCGCGCTCGGCCACGATGGCCAGGGTGGGCGTCTGCACCCGCCCCACCGGTGTCTTGAAAAAACCGCCATCCTTGCTGTTGAACGCCGTCATGGCGCGTGTGCCGTTGATGCCGACCAGCCAATCGGCTTCGGCACGCGAGCGCGCAGCGGCCTCCAGCGGCTTGAGCAGCGCATCGTCACGCAGATTGGCAAACGCCTCGCGAATCGCAGGCTGCGTCATGGACTGCAGCCACAGGCGCGTGATGGGTTTGTTCACACCGGCGAACTGGATGATGTAACGGAAGATGAGTTCACCCTCGCGCCCCGCGTCGCAGGCGTTGATGATCGCGCTCACGTCCTTGCGTTTGGCCAGCCGCACCAGCAGCTTCAGCCGTTCGGCCGACTTCTTGTCGGTCGGCCCCAACTCGAAGGCGGGAGGAATGACCGGCAGGTGCGTGAAACTCCATTTGCCCTTCACGGGGTCGTTGGGAGCCACCAGGCTCAGAAGATGCCCGATGCTCGAAGCCAGCACGTAGCTTTCGCTCTCGAAGTAATCACCCTCGCGCGTGAAGCCACCCAATGCCCGCGAAATATCCAGGGCAACGGAAGGCTTCTCGGCAATAATCAACGTTTTAGTCATGTGTATCCAGTCGCGGCGTGTCAGCCACAATAGCGCGGATGATACGAGCGGAGTTTCCCCCTATGCAAGTGCAGACCTTCTGGAAGGCAGGATCGGAACGTCACGACTGGCGCGTATTCCTGCTGCAAACCTGCCTGACACTGGCCGTTTTACTGGCTTCAGGCGCGTTGATCTGCTGGGTGGCTGCCAACTGGTCGGGTTGGTCCAGATTCCAGCGGCTGGGGGGTGCACAGGCGGCACTGTTGGTTGTTACATTGCCTGCGGTATGGCTGCTCTGGCGTGCCCGACACCAGCCCGGGCGTGCCAGATCGGTCAGCTCCGGGCTGATCGGATTGGCCAGTGTGGCGCTGGGTGCACTGCTGGCCCTGGTGGGGCAGACCTACCAGACCGGCGCCGATACCTGGGAACTGTTTGCCGCGTGGGGGGCGCTGATGCTGCCCTGGGCCATCGCCGGGCGCAGCGCCTCGGTCTGGCTGTTGTGGGTGGTCGTGGTCAACACCGCCCTCGTGCTGTGGCGCGGACCCACGGGTGTGGCCCCGCAATGGATGCTGCTGCACGGTGCATCGGTCTGGATGATCCCATTCAATCTTGCCGTCCTGGCCTGCTGGACGGCATGCACCGCCGGCACTCAGGCAGACCGGCGAACGGGGCCGAGGCTGCTGGCGGCGCTGGCGCTCACCGGCGCAAGTGTCGCCGTGCTCAACGACGTGGCGTTTGCCCGCACCGGGGTTCTACTGTGGCTGTGGACGGCGCTCCCCCTCACGCTGATCTATCGCCACGCGCGACCCGACCCTGCGGTGCTTGCCATGATCGTGTTGTCCGCGCTTGCCGTGGCCGTGCGGCTGGTGTGGGCGCCGTTCGACGATCATGAATGGGAACTGCGCGTCGTTCTGACTATCGTCGTCAGCCTTTCTGCGGGCGTACTGGGGCACCGCTGGATCGGCCACGCCTTGCGCCAGTCCAGCGCACAGGGCTGGGCCGGGCCTGCCCTGTCGCGCCCCATTTCATTTGCGCTGCTGCTGGCGTCGCTGGCCTGCGCACTGATCGCGCTGGCCGAAGTGCTGTTGCCTGATCGTGACGCAGCGCCGGCCGCGCTCATCGTCGTAAGCGTCGTGGCCGTGCTGGCACTTGCCGTCTGGGTGATCATGACCCGTCGGACCGTCATCGCAGGACTGCGCACCGGACGCGCGCCAGACGCACAGGACGCCAGCCAGCCGCCTGCCGCTCCCACGCAGGCAGCGAGCCTGGCTCAGGCCGCCCTGCTGGCCGTCACCGCCTGGTTTGGGGCAGCCCTGCTGCTGGGCCTGTTGTTGATCATCGCTTTCGCTCACGCGGAGCTGGTCGTCACCACAGCAGGCCCCGTGCTCGCCTTGCTGGGCGTGGTGCTGGTACGCACAGGCTCGAAATCGCTGTTTCTCAAACAGGTGGCATCGGCGTTCGCCTTTGCCGGCCTGTTGCTGGTCGCCATCGATCCACTAGTCTTCGGGCCACTGAGCTGGCTGGGCGTACTGCGCGTGACACTGATCAGCCTGGCCGTGTACCTGGCCAGCGGCTACGCCACGATGCAATTTCTGGCCTCGCTGATCCTGGCATTCGGGCTGGTCCTTGCCACCTGGCTCGTCCCGGCCAATGCCATCGACGTCGGCCTGGCCCTGAGCACCCTGTTCAACGGCCCGGGCGTACACGCCCTGGGCGCATGGACGCCCGCCTCTTTCGCGCTGGCAGCACTGGCGGTCGTACTTTTTCTGAGCGAGACCCGGGCGCAGGGCGACACACGCCGCTTCAATCCCCTGCCTATGGCATGGGGCCTGGCTCTGGCCTCCCTGGCAACGGCCTGGGTGAGCGCGGGCGTGACGATCACCCAGATCGGCAACCTCTGGGCATTGCATGCCCCCACAGCGCTCATACTGGCCGCAGGCGCGCTGCTGCCGGCGTTGGCCAGCATCGGCGCCATGTGGCCGGTGCGCAACGCGCTGACGGCCCGCATGCGTTGGGGAGTGCCCCTGGCCCTGGTGGCGCTGGGCCTGCTGTGGCTGCCCAGCCCCGGCATTCTGTTCGCGCTGTGCTGGACACTGCTGGGCTTCGGGTTGCGGCGACGCGGGCTGCTTGCCCTGGGAAGCATGTCGCTGCTCGCCTACCTCTGCGCCTACTACTACCAGTTGAGCGTCGCTTTGATGGACAAGGCGATCTGGCTGGGACTGGCCAGCCTGCTTGCCGCCGCACTCACGCTGGTGCTGGCGCACACCCACCGGCGGGCGACCCTGGCACAGGCGGCGGCATCGCCCGCCCATGACACGCTGAACAGCCGCACTGACATGCATGAGCCCGTGCGGGCACCTTATCCTGGCTGGCGTGCGGCATTGGCGCTGGGCGGGCTTGTTTTCGCGCTGGGCCTGGCGAACACGACCATATTGCAGCGCGAACGACTGATCGCGCATGGCCAGGAAGTCGTACTGGCGCTGGCGCCGGTGGATCCCCGCTCGCTGATGCAGGGCGACTACATGCGGCTGGAATTCATGCTGGCACGCGAGATCGCAGAACGCATCCATACTGCGCCGGGAAATGCGCCGCAAGGCGACGGCTACGCCATCCTGTCCTTGCTGCCCGGCAACGAAGCGCGACTGCTGCGCCTACAGGACACGCCGGACGCGCTCGCACCAGGCGAAATCGCCCTGCATTACCGCAATGATGGCGAGATTCGAATCGTGACCAATGCCTGGTTTTTCGAGGAAGGGCAGGCAGACCATTTCGCCGCAAGCCGGTTTGGCGTGCTGCGGGTCGATCCCAAGGGACGCGCCCTGCTCATAGAAATGCGCGACCAGGCGCTCAAACCACTTTGAAACGCGCGCGCCAAGCCTGCGTGGCAGCC
>JAEYZR010000343.1 GCA_023427945.1 Pseudomonadota bacterium
GCTTCGGCGCGGGTCAGTGCCGGGGTCTGGGAGCAGATGTTCGACGATGCGCGTGAAACCGAGCAGGCGCTCAGCTCCAACAATCCCTACGAAGTGCGCGATGAGAACTACGAGACCTATCTGTCGAAGTTGCCATCGGCCACACGCGACGAATTTGCCGATGGTGATCCGATGCTGCAACCGGAAGTCGGCGATCTGTCACGGCTGATGGCGTTATTGCAGAAAAAGAAAGTCCGTGCGTACTTTGTCATGCAGCCGCTGCACCCCAAGATCGTGATGGACCTGGAGCGTTTTGCGCCAGTTCTGACGGCCTTCGCAGGCATGTGCAAGCGTTATCGCATGGGTTGTCTGGATATGTACAGCATGCCTTATGAGCCTGGCCTGCTGCGTGATGACCAGCACCTGGCCGAGCTCGGCTGGGCGTATGCCGATCAGGCTATAGCGGAGTATTTTTCGCGATGAAACGATTTTGCTACCACGTGCTTTTGTACCTGGGCCTGATTCTGGTGTTCGTGTTGCAGGCGCAGCCGACAACAGGCAGCGGCGGACCCATCAAGGTCGAATTCCAGTACGAGAAATTCTAGCGTCATGGAACTGTTCGGAAGTCTGGGATTTTTTGGTGCAGCCATTGCAGGCAGTCTTGGCCTGCTGGGTTATCGCGCGCTGGGTACACCCTGGCGCCTGACCTACCGGCATGTCGTGGGTGTGGCGAGCATCCTCATATGGATCGCGATCTTCGGCATGCGACCCTGGCAACCGTTGGGCTTGCTGGCCGTCGCCGGGGGGGCGCTGTGGCTGGTTCGCACCGACCGGATTCCCGTCTGGGTGGCGGTCGTGGCGACGCTGGCACCCCTGGTATTGGTCAAGACGGGGACGTCGACCCTGCCCGGTATGCTGGGGCTCTCGTTTGCCACTTTTCGTGCGATTGACGTCCTCCTGTTCGCGCCCCGCAAGGATCGCATCGATCCGATCGATTATTTCTCCTATCTGTTTTTCCCGCTGACGCTGCTGGCCGGGCCGATGTACCGCTGGCGCACGTTCCAGAGCGATCTGGCGCGCGGTTTCGAGGGTGTGTCGCTCACCAACTGGTTGATCGGACTGGAATTCGTGCTGATCGGCGTCATCCAGAAGTTCGGATTGGCCGAGGCCATATGGCGCTTCGGCCTGTCGCGAGTCAGCGCGCATGATTATTCGTTCACGGGCGTGGCCTTGAACGCCAGCCTGTACAGCGCCTACCTGTTCTTCGATTTCGCCGGCTACACCGCGATGGCCATCGGCATCGGCATGTTCTTCGGTTTCTCATTGCCAGGCAATTTCCGCAATCCTCTGGCGACGGTCAATCCGCAGGACTTCTGGCGTCGTTGGCACATCAGTCTGTCCGAATGGCTGCGTGACGTGGTGTTCATGCCTATCTACAAGGCCTTGAGCAAGACGGCATTTTTCGGGCGTCACCGTCTGGCTGCCCAGAACGTGGGCATATTCGCCACGCTGTTGGCGATGGGCGTGTGGAATGGCCTGTCCTTGCACTACATCGTGAGCGGCATGATGTTCGGTGCCTACTCGGTCGGACACAACCTCCTGGTCAATGCGGCAAAGACGCGGCCAGAGCTGGCAAGGGTGCTGGGGTTGCGCCCCATGCAGTGGGCCGGGCGCGTCACCACGCTGGTGCTGGCAGCGCTGGCCCTTTACGTATTCAGCGGCCGCAGCCCCATCTGATCTGATCCGGGAGCCCCATCGATGTATTTTGATCTGACGACCTTTTCGTTCGTGCCCTCGGCACGCGCGCCTGAGTCACTTGCCGTCGCCGGTGCGGACCGCGACCTGAGCTGGGCGGAACTGGCCGATGAGGCGCAGCGATGGTCCGAACGGGCGCGCGCTGCCGGCCTTGCACAGGATCTGCCCGTGGTCATCCGGGGGCACAAGGAAGCGGCGTTTTTTGTGGGCATGGTGGGTGCCCTGATGCTGGGGGCACCCTTCGTACCCGTCGATACGATCTACCCTCAGGCCCGCATGGACCGCATCGTGGAGATCGTCAAGCCCGCCGTCATCTATGACGCCGTGCACGACACCTTCAGTGCACCTGCCGTGGCCGGTGCCAGCGAGGTCGAGAAGGGGCTGGCCTACGTTCTTTTCACGTCCGGCAGTACGGGCGACCCCAAGGGTGTGCAGATCGGCCGTGAAAGCGTGGCGCTGCTGGGGCAGTGGATGAAGACGTCGTTCGGACTGGGTGATTCGCCGGTTTTCATGAACCAGGCGCCGTTCAGTTTCGACCTTTCCATGTACGAGGTGTTCGGCACCCTGGCCAGCGGCGGCACCTGTGTGCTGAATGATCGCCAGGCCATCGGCAGTGCCCAGTGGTTGCCGGACATGGCGCAACGCCAGATTTCGGTATGGGTATCGACACCTTCGTTTGCCCATCAGCAACTGGTGAATCGCCAGTTCAACGCCGCCGGGCTGCCTGCGCTCGACGTGTTCCTGTTCTGTGGGGAACCGCTGCCACGCCCTCTGGCACTGAAACTACGCGAACGCTTCCCCGATGTGGTGGTGATCAATACCTACGGTCCTACGGAAGCGACTGTCGCCACGACGTGGGTGGTGATCGACGATGCTGTGCTGGCAAGCGGACAGCCCTTGCCGATCGGTCAGGCCAAGCCGGACAGTCTGGTGTATGTCGACCAGGGTGAGATCTGCATCGTGGGAGACCATGTGATGCGCGGCTACCTCAATCGGCCCGATCTGAACCTCACACGCATGTTCAGGCACGCTGATGGTCGCCGTGGCTTTCGAACCGGGGATCTGGGCGAGCAGGGCGACGATGGCCTGCTGTACTGCCGTGGCCGCATGGATGACCAGATCAAGCTCAATGGCTATCGGATCGAGCTGTCGGAGGTCGATGCCGCCCTGGGCACACTGCCTGGCGTGAGCGCGGCGGCCTGCGCGGTGTTGCGCCGTCCGGACGGCACTCCTGTGCGATTGATTGGGTTCGTCGAATCGACAGGGGCGGCAGCCCAGCCTACGATGGCACTGCCCGAGTCGCTTGAGCACTGGCGCGTGAACCTGGCGCAGCGCCTGCCCACCTACATGGTGCCCACTGAACTGGTCGATTGTCCGGCGTTACCTGTGTCGAGCAATCACAAGGTGGATCGAACGGCGCTCCTGGCCTGGTATAGCGTGCTTTGAACCTAGAATCCGAAGATCTGTACGCTTAATTGAGCCACGAAGATGATGGCGACTTGCGCCAGGATCAGGACGACCAGCGGTGAAAAATCGATGGTCGAGTTGGGCAACAGACGGCGGACGGGATTCAACAGCGGGGCCGTCAGCGTTTGCAAGAGCGGCATCATGGGTGCTGCCGGGTTGACCCACGACAGAATGGCCTGAATGAGCGTGAGCCAGACGATCAGGTTCAGCGCCCAGCGTATGGCCATGAACACCGACGAGGCGAGGGCGATGACCCAGGCCGAGGTCGGGAGGATTCTGCCATAGGTGACCAGCCAGTTCAGGATGATGAACACGAAGGCGGCAATGATCACGGCCACCAGACAGGCCCAGTTGACGCGTCCACGGTGCGGCAAGACCTTTTCCAATGGCCCCACCAACCACTGCGTGACACGATGAATGCCAGGCCCCAGCGGGTTGAAGCGCGGCATGGTGATCGCCTGCATCCAGGCGCGGATGAGCAAGGCTGCGCCGAAAAGCGTGAAGATGATTTCGATCAGAAATCGGAAGATGGAACCGAACATGGGAGCCTGTGCGTCAGGGTTAAGGCGGACATTGTCGCATGAGAGCGTTACATCTGGCCTGGCGGTACGGTGTAGGGCTCGACGGCGAAATTTGTGGAGTCGCCTGGGGCGGTCTTCCGCTGCCCTCAGACGTGCAGATAGCACAGACATCGCAGGCATTAAAAAGCCGCCAGACGCTGGTCTGGCGGCTCGGGCAGGCGCTGTCAGGCAGCGCTACTGCAAGTGCGTCTTACGGACGGCTGCCTGTGGGGAAGGGCCACGAGGCGGCGGGATTCAACGCCGTCTTTGCACCGGGCGCGGCGGCCGACGAGGGCGTGGCTGCCTTTTTGGCGGGCGCTTTCTTGGCTGGCGCTTTTTTCGCTACAGCCTTCTTCGCGGTTGCCGGCTTGGCTGCGGGTTTGGCTGCTGCCGTCTTCTTCACGGCAGGCGCTTTCTTCGCAACGGCTTTTTTCGCTACAGCCTTTGTGGCAACGGCTTTTTTGGCGGGCGCCTTCTTGGCCACTGCTTTCTTGACAGCGACTTGCTTCACCGCAGCTTTTTTGGCCGGCGCTTTCTTGGCGGCGACTTTCTTCACTGCGGCTTTTTTGGCGGGCGCTTTCTTGGCAGCTACTTTTTTCACAGCAGCTTTCTTGGCGGGCGCGCTCTTGACAGCGGCTTTCTTGGCCGGTGCCTTTTTCACTGCTGCTTTTTTCACAACGGCCTTTTTGGCCGGTGCTTTCACAGCAGTTTTCTTCGCGGGTGCTTTGACAGCCGGTTTCTTGGTGGCTGCCTTCGTTGCTGTAGCGGCTTTCTTGACCGCCTTCTTAACGGCTTTTTTGGCTGTTGCCATGGTTTTGCTCCTTAGGTTCAGGGGTCCCAGAACATAAACCCGCGTACAGCCCTGGCTTTTGCCAGCGCTGACCCGGGCCATTCATCGACGCATACCGGTAGCCCGTGATGGCGCTATAGGTGGTGTGCGCTAATGAATACGGCACAGCCATTTGAAATGGCCCCCGCGTTTGGCGCGAGCCATCCCAAATGGCGGCGATCCGGCGGCGTTTACCGCCGGATCGTTTGTCAGAGCGTGTCCGAGGACCTCGACCTAAGAG
>JAEYZR010000389.1 GCA_023427945.1 Pseudomonadota bacterium
GCATGGCCGGGTGATACTGCCTCGGTCACGACATGGACCACCGCCCCGCCGCTCACCTGATACCAACGGGTGATGTGACCCATCCGCTAGCCGCCCCCTGGCGCGGCGGCAGGCACCAAGCACGCAGCATCGACGTCGAGGCCACTATCGTGCCTTGCCGCCTCGCGTATCGCGCTTGCGTGCCAGAAACTCATTCATGTAGCGCTGCGGCTCGCCGGTGTTGAAAGCCTTGCCAAACTCGGCCACGCTGTCGGAAATGGCCTCGTCGATGGACATCGCATCCCAACGGCGCAACAAGGTCTTCTGCTGACGCAACACCACCGGCCCGAGTCCTGCCAGCGCCGCCGCCTGCTCATGGACGGCCTCGTCCAACGTGGCAGCAGGCACTGCGGCATTGACCAGCCCCCATGACAGGGCAGTGGGCGCATCGATCAGATCGCCGGTCAACAGCATCCACGCACTTCGCGCCGACCCGATGAGAGAAGGCATCAGTGCGGCATGTATCACCGACGGGATTCCCACTTTGACCTCGGGCATGCCGAACTGCGTGTCGTCAGAGCAGATGCGCAAGTCGCAAGCCAGCGCAAGTTCAAGGCCACCGCCCAGGCACCAGCCCGGGATTCTTGCAATCACCGGCACAGGCAAGTGGCGAACGGCATGGCACAGGTCTCGCAAGTTGGAAATGAAGAGCCTGGCGCTATCCTCCTTGAGCGCGGCCATCTCTGCGATGTCGGCTCCCGCGACGAAGGCCCGGTCGCTGCCGCCGCGCAGAACCAGCACGCGTAGTTCGGGCGTTTGCCCCAACGTCTCGAGCGCGGCCCGCAAGTCATTGATGACCGGTGTGCCCAGAATGTTCAGCACGCCGGCATCGGCAATCGTCAGTGTGCCGATGCCCTGGGCATCGATGCCTGCTTTGGCATGAGGTAGGTCGATCACGATATCTTTGCCCATCACGGTTTCCTAATCCATCTTCACGAACTTGATGTCCTGCACTACCTTGCCCCAGTGTGCATAGGATTGTGCAATCAGCGCACCGAATGCCTGGCGCGACATGTATGCGGGCATCGCACCCTGGCGCTCGATGGCCTCGACAGTGGCGGGGTCGGCCAATACCTCACGCAATGCGCCGTTCAGCGTCTCCAGAATGGCGTCAGGCGTGCCGGCTGGCGCAGCCAGGCCGAACCATGATGGATGGTTCATGGCGGGCAGACCTGCCTCTGCATAGGTGGGCACGTCGGGCAACACCTTCAGGCGTTCCCGGGCAGCAACCGCCAAGGGACGGATGCGCTGTGCCTGGATCAAAGGATAGGACGAAGGAATGTTGTCGAACACCACCTGCACCTGCCCTGCGACCAGGTCGTTCAGGGCCGGCCCCAGGCCCTTGTAGGGCACGTGCAGCATGCGTGTGCGTGTGGTCTGCATGAAGAGTTCGCCGTTCATGTGACTCAGTCCGCCGTTGCCCGACGAACCGAAAGCCAGCTTGTCGGGCTCGGCCTTGAGCAAGGACAGGAACGACGCAATGTCTTTCGCATCGAGCTGCGGATTGACGACCAGCACATTAGGCACGTCGGCCAGGTTGCTGATCGGCGCAAAATCCTTGACCGGGTCATAGGCCTGCTTGGCGTAGACATTGGGATTGACAGCATGCGAGCTTTCCACGGCCATGACCAGCGTATAGCCGTCGGACGCCTGTTTGGCGGCATAGGCCGAACCGATGCTCCCGCCCGCGCCCGGGCGATTTTCGATGATGATCGATTGCTTGAGTACCGTGCCCAGTTTGTTGCCCACCACACGCGCGACGATGTCTGTCGTGCCGCCCACGGCATAGGGCACGATCAGGCGAATGGGTTTGTCGGGGTAGTCGGCCATTGCGGGCAATGCGGCGCACGCAAGCAGTGCAGCCAGGCCAAGTCTTGAGTTGAACATAAGTGTCTCCTGATTATGTATGGAGCGTCGCCATGAGATCACGGCGTGGCGGGAATCTCCGCCAGGACCTGCGAGTTGTGTTGTCCCAGCAGTGGCGGTGCCGCGCCCAGGCATTGCGCGGGGGTGCCTGCCAGCAGGGGATTCCTGACGAGCTTGAGTTCGCCCAGCGTGGGGTGCTGCGAGACCTGCAGCATCTGCCGATGCTTTACCTGGGGATGAGCAAAAACTTCGTCCAGGGTATGAATGGGCCCCCACGGCACGCCCGATGCGTCGAAGGCGTCGGTCCAGAACTTGCGCGGCGCACGCGCAAGCGCCTGCGCGATAAGCGGACGCAACGAATCCATGTTCACCAGCCTGGCACTGTTGCTGGCATATCGCACATCGGTCGCCCACTGCGGGCGACAGACCACGCCACAGAAACGTTCGAACTGGGTGTCATTGCCGATGGCAAGAATCAAGTGGCCGTCGGCACAGGCAAACACTTCGTAGGGCGCACAGTTGGGATGGGCGTTGCCCGTTCGCTGCGGTGGCTGTCCGGACACCAGGTAGTTCGCCGCCTGGTTGGCGTTCAAGGCCACCGCCACGTCCAGCAGACACAGGTCCAGCGGCATGCCCTGACCGGTCTGGTCGCGCTGGCGCAAAGCCGCCAGTACCGCTGAGGTGGCATACATGCCCGTCATCAGGTCCACGACGGCGACACCGGTACGCAAGGGGCCTGCACCCGGCGTGCCATCGGGCTGCCCCGTATAGCTCATCAAGCCGCCCATGCCCTGAAACACATAGTCGTAGCCTGGCCGCCCCGCCATGGGGCCGGTCTGCCCATAACCGGTGATCGACAGATAGACCAGGCGCGGGTTGATCTCGCGCAAAGCCTCATAGTCCAGACCGTACTTGCGCAGGCCTCCGCTCTTGTAGTTCTCAACGAAGACATCCGCATCGGCAACCATGTCCCGGATCTTCTGCGCGCCGTGCTCGGTCGCAAAGTCGATCGCCACCGACTGCTTGCCGCGATTGCACGCCATGAAGTAGGCCGACATGCGGTCCTGGCCGTCTGCCGCCATCACGTCAGGCGGCCCCCAGCCACGCGTATCGTCACCGCGCTCGGGGTGCTCGACCTTGATCACCTGCGCCCCCATGTCAGCCAGATTCTGAGTGCACCAGGGGCCGGCAAGTATGCGTGAAAGGTCGATGACCTTCACGCCGCACAAGGCGTTGTGAAGCATGCTGTCTCCAGGGTTGATTGGACTTGCGGAAAATTATGTCAGCGGTCGGCCGGCGCGAGGAGTCGAATGTTTCGAACGCAGGTTTCGAATCTTTCGGATGGAGTCATGAGAGTGAAATGCGCATACTCGTCAGCGCAGACGCAAGATGACGGTGAACGGCGCCGCATCATTGCGCCGCTATGACAAGAACAGGAGACACGCATGACCCACACGCCGCTACGCCGCATAACCCTGGGCGCCCTTTTGCTTGGCGCCTTCGTATCCAGCCCTGCTCTGGCCGCCTATCCGGAACGGCCAGTCACCGTCGTGGTCGCTTTTGCACCCGGCGGCATGACCGACATCGTCACGCGCCTGCTCAGCATCGAGCTGGGCAAACGTCTAGGTCAGACCTTCGTGGTCGAGAACCGCCCGGGCGCCGCCGGACAGGTGGGCACCGAGATGGTGGCGCGGCAGAAGAACGACGGCTACACCTTGCTGGTCAGCGCCACCGGCCATGTCATCGGCCCCGCCGTCAATGCCGACGTGAAGTACGACCCGGTCAAGGATTTCGAGGCGATCTCGGTGCTGGCCAAGGCGCCGAACCTGCTGGTCGTCAACAATGACCTGAAAGTGACGAACGTCCAGGACTTCCTGGCCTGGGGCAAACAACAGAAGGGCGTGCCCTACGCCTCCGCAGGCGTAGGCGGCTCGACCCACCTGGGCGGGGAGTGGATCAAGCACGTCAGCGGCGTGCCGCTGGAACACATTCCGTACAAGGGCGCGTCGCCCGGTACGAACGCCGTCGTGGCGGGCGAAGTCCAGGTCGCGGTTCAGGACTCCATGAGCGTCGCCGCCTTCATCAAGTCCGGCAAACTGCGACCCATCGGCGTGGCCACCGCCGAACGCACCAGGCTCTTCCCCGATCTGCCGACGCTTGCAGAATCTGGCATTCCCGGCGTCAACGTGTACACCTGGCTGGGCCTCTACGCGCCTGCCGGCACTGATCCCAAAATCATCGCCACGCTCAACGAGGCCACCAGCGACATCATGAATTCGCCCGAAATGGTGGAACGGCTGGCATTGCAGAACAGCGAAGCGCCAGGCCGGATGACACCGCAGCAGGCCAGGCAGTTCGTGGTGGATGAGACGGAGAAGTGGAAGCAGGTCGTCCAGAGCACGGGCGTGAAGGTGCAGTAAGCCCCTTCAACACTGGGCAAGACCAAGAAAGGCGGGGAGATCCCCGCCCTTTTGTTCAGAATCCCCTGACCGACTCGGCAACTCGCCGCACCAGCAAGGGGGCTGGCGCCCAATGCTCGCCGTGCTCCTTTTGCAATGCCTGCACCTTGGCCAGGGTGGTGTCCAGTCCCAGGGACTGCGCATAAAACATGGGCCCGCCGCGTGCGCCAGGAAAACCATAGCCATGCACGTAGACCACGTCCACATCAGACGCACGCTGCACGATGCCCTCGTCGATGATGCGTGCGCCCTCGTTCACCAAAGCCAACACGCAACGCGTGACGATCTCTTCGTCGCTGATGGCACGGCGCGTGATGCCTGCCTCGCGCGCGCATGCCTCGATGATCTCGTCCACGGCCGGGTCGTGCAGCGGCTCGCGCTTGCCTGGCTCGTAGCGGTAATACCCTGCCCCCGTCTTCTGGCCATACCGTCCCTGCTCGCAGATACGGTCGGCCAGCTTCGAATACCGAAGGTGTGCGGGGCGCGTCGGGGCGAGTCGCTTGCGAGTTGCCCAGTTGATGTCCAGGCCTGCCAGGTCTGCCATGGTCAACGGCCCCATCGCCATCCCGAAGGCCTTCATGGCGTCATCGATCTGGCGCGGCGAAGCCCCCTCTTCCAGCAGAAAACCTGCCTCGCGCCAATAGCCCGTCAACATGCGGTTGCCGACAAAGCCCTCACACACGCCCACCAGCACCGGAATCTTGCCTATCTTCTGGGCAACCGCCATGCAGGTGGCTATTGTGTCCTGGCTGGTGAGATCGCCACGAACCACCTCCAGCAGCTTCATGACGTTGGCCGGACTGAAGAAATGCAGGCCGATGACCTCGCCCGGGCGTTGCGTGGCAGCAGCAATCTGATTGATATCCAGGCGTGACGTATTGGTGGCGAGAATGGCACCGGGCTTGCAGACCTTGTCCAGTTGCGCAAACACCCCCTGTTTGACCGCCATGTCCTCGAATATCGCCTCGATCACCAGATCGGCTTGCGCCAGGTCGGACATGTCCAGGCTGGCGGTGATTCGCGCCAATCGCTGTTGCACCTGCCCGGCATCGAGTTTGCCTTTTGCGGCCGTGATCTCATAGTT
>JAEYZR010000005.1 GCA_023427945.1 Pseudomonadota bacterium
CTACGATTTCGTGGGCATTCGAGCCGCTGGCCGCCTGCGCCGTGCGCACCACCATGGGCAGACCATGAATGTCGGCCAGGGGTTTGTTTGGCAGGCGGGTAGACGCCATGCGGGCGGGAATCACGACGACGTAGCTCATGAGTCGATCATGGCGCAGTGGAGGCGTCGGAAGGCGTGGTGCTGTCCAGCGGCGTAGCTTCCGAGGCCAGCAGGACTGGAATACCGTCGCGAATGGGGAAGCAGAGCCGTTCAGCCCGGGAGATCAGCACGTTTTTCGTACGATCGAATTCGAGCGGACCTTTGGAGATCGGGCAGACGAGAATGTCGAAGAGTCGGGTTTCCATGGCGGAATTCTAAAGCAGATTGGGGCAGTCGGGCGTTGTCGCCTTGGTACGAGGTGAGGGCAGTGCGTCCAGGATGCACCCGGGAAAGTCTGGCGGGTCGAATGTCGCCGTGATGGGCACTTCCCAGATTCGCCGGTCGCCCAGGCGCTGGCATTTGACGGCGTCCTTGGCAGTGACCAGGATGATGTCGGCATCGACATCGACAAAGGGCGACACCCGGTAGTCGAAGTGATCGGGCAGTCCTATCTGCTGCGTCAGAACGATGCCTGCACGCTGCAACATGTTGAAGAATGCCTCTGGCTGGCCGATTCCGGCCGCCGCGCAGATGCGGGCGCGGCTGGACTGTTCGGCCCACTCGGCAAGCGAACGCCTTGCCTGACCGAGCAGTTCACGCGTCTCCTCGGGCACGATGTGCATGTCGACTTGAATGGGGGAGCCGGAGGGGCGCGCGGCGGGGGAGCCATCGCCGGGTCGCCCGGATTTCGCTTGCGGGGTGCCGTTGCGACGGTTTGTGATGACGGCGGCAACGTGTTGCAGCCGTGTGGCGGGTTCCCGCAAGGGGCCGGCGGGTAACAGGCGTCCATTGCCGATGCCCCGCTGGTCCTGCACGACGACTTCGACATCCCGTGCAAGTGCCAGGTGTTGCAACCCGTCGTCGCACACCAGTACGTCGACATCGGGAAACGTTTGCAGCAGCGCCGTGGCAGCCTGCGCGCGCAGGGGGTGGACCGCAATCGGAGCGCCGGTTTGTCGATTGATGAGGACGGGTTCGTCGCCGAACGTCTCAGGGTCCAGGTCGCGGTCGCCTACGCGCGGTGTGCTGCCTGTCCGAGCGCCATAACCGCGACTCAGGATGCCCGGGCGCCAGCCATGGGACTGCAGATAACGGGTGATCGCGATGACCACCGGTGTTTTGCCCGTGCCCCCCACGAGGATGTTGCCCACGATGATGACAGGCACGCCAGGGTGGTAGGCCTGGCCCGGGTGGTGGCGATAGGCCGCCTGCTTGCGTGCCACCACGTTGGCCGTCAGCCAGGACAGCGGTGTCATCAGGGTCGAGAACCAGCCGCGGGTCTGCCATTGCTGCATGACCCATCGGGCGAGGCGTGATGGCGCTGTCATGGTCCGGTGCGCGCAGCGAAGTTCACGCGCCCGATACCGGCCATCCGAGCGGCTTCCATTGCGTTGATGACCGACTGGTGGCTGGCTCGTCCGTCGGCGTTGATCAACAAGGTGGGTTGGGGGCCGCCGACGGCTGCTCTGAGTACTTCGGCCAGAGCCACAGGGGTAGACGCATCCACCAGCCGCCCATTCAGGGCGTAGCGCCCATCTTCACTGATGGCAAGCGTTGCCGCCTCCAGGACCTTCGCCTGCGAGCTGGCTTGGGGCAGCACGACATCCAGTTGAGTGAATCGTGTGAAAGCGGTCGTGCTGGCCAGAAAGATCAGCATGACCAGAAGAATGTCGATCAAGGGAATGACATTGATCTCGGCGCCTGGATCCGGGTGGCCGCGCCCGCGCCGGAAGTTCATGGTGTCTTGCCCATGTGCCTGACCAGGCGGGCGGCCGCGCCTTCGAGATCGAACACCAGTGCGTCGACCCGACTACGGAAATAACGATGGAACAGCGTTGCGGGGATGGCGATCAGGATACCGAATCCCGTGTTGTAGAGGGCGATCGATATGCCGGCTGCCAGTGCGCGCGGGTCGCCGCTGGCCGGGGCATAGCTGCCGAAGATCTCGATCATTCCGACCACCGTACCGAACAGGCCCATCAGGGGCGCCAGGACGGCGATGGTACCCAGGGCGTCGATCCGACGACCCAGCTGGAACGCGACGATGCGGCCCTGATCTTCCACGGCGGTGCGTAAATCCTGTGCCGGTGCGCCACGGTACCGGATCACCTCGGCCAGCACACTGCCCAGCGGCGAGTGTCGTGCCAGGCGAACCAGCGCTTCACTGGAGTACTGCTGGCGGGCCACCATGTCCGCCACCTCGGCCTCGACCGAACGAGGGATGACACGGGCGCGCCGCAGCGAAAGCGCGCGCTCGACGATGAGCGCCAGCGCGATGATCGATGTCACAAGCAAGGGCCATATTGGCCAACCAGCGTCGCGCAATAGGGTTAACAACGGGGTCTCCGAAAAAGAGGTAGATGGCGCCTGGGCCTTGGGTCGACCTGTGCACCAGCCGGGACTTTACTGGCCGGGGCAGGTGCGTGGCAAGCCGGTCACTTTCTGCTCAAGCCACTGGAAACTCCGGAAAACGGGCATCGTGCGCGCCGAAAAGGGCCAGTTCTCCACCGATCGTGTGGATAACTTTTTGACGAAGAATGAGCAGTCGGCAGGGTTGGTCAATTGGCGATACTGACCGGCCTTTTTTTGATCGAGCGGTCCGCGTTTTCACCCATTTGACACAAAAGGAAACTCAGGGGATGCCGATATCCTCAAGCTTGCGAGGCCGCCGATCGGCGGGCTCGGTTCGATCAGGCGTGCGCATGCCGCAATGACAGCCTGTGGATAATTCTGTGCAAAAGCCACGTCCTGGACTGGGGCCCGGTGGTCGGCATGTAAATATGACGAATCCTTCGTTCGCGGTCGTTAAAAAAAAGATTATTTAATTCAGTGAGTTGGGTTGTAACTATGCGGCTTCTGGGCAGATTTTGAAAAATATACGCCTACGTTATCATTCGCCATTGCTTATCAACCGCTGTGGACAGATCTGCCCTCGCAACCCTTATGACAATTGAAAGTCAGGTCCAAGACGACGGCTCCACGCGGGCAATCATGTCGGTTTCCCAGCTCAACGCCACGGTTGCGCAATGTCTCGCCAACGAATTCGGCTCGATCTGGGTGAAGGGCGAAGTGTCCAACTTCACGCAGGCGGCGTCCGGGCACTGGTATTTCACCCTGAAGGATGCGGGCGCAGCGGTGCGGGCGGTCATGTTCCGGTCCCGTGCACAGTCGGTCGGCTTTGTTCCGCGAGCCGGGGACAAGGTGGAGATACGTGCGCGTGTGTCGCTGTACGAGCCCAGGGGCGACTATCAGTTGCAGGTCGATGCCTTGCGGCGCGCCGGTCTGGGAGACCTTTATGAGGCATTCCTGCGCCTGAAGCAGCAGCTTCAGAATGAAGGCTTGTTCGATGTCGAGCGCAAGCGGGCGCTGCCCCCCATGCCTCGTGCAATCGGCGTGGTCACATCCCGGCAGGCGGCAGCACTGCGTGACGTGCTGTCGGCCCTGGCGCGACGCGCTCCGCAGGTCCCGGTGATCGTGTACCCGGCACCTGTCCAAGGCGCTCAGGCGGCCGAGTTGCTGTCGCGCGCCATAGCGCAGGCCAACGCCCGGAAAGAAGTCGACGTGCTGCTCGTCGTGCGAGGGGGCGGCAGCATCGAGGATCTCTGGAGCTTCAACGAAGCTGCTCTGGCCTACGCGATTGCCGCAAGCGAGATTCCGGTCATCAGTGGCGTGGGCCACGAAACTGATTTCACGATTGCTGATTTCGTGGCCGACGTGCGGGCGCCCACGCCCACGGCAGCAGCCGAACTGGCATGTCCCCCCGTCGCCGATCTTAGAGAACAGGTGCGCAGGCTGGCGCACGCCCTGCACGACGCCCAGACTTACGCACTGGAGCGGTGGGCCCAGCGTGTGGACTATGCCGGCGCGCGCCTGATATCCCCGGCCCAGCGGCTGGTACGCCAGCAGCAGCACCTGGCCGCCACCGGACGACGCCTGGCGCTTGCCATGCCTGTTTCCCTGGAGCGTCATCGCCAGCGCCATGCATTGGCGCAGGCGGCCTTGGTACGCGCGCGGCCCGATGTCCGGCGTGCCGGCCAGCGGTGGGGGTCTGGCATACAGCAGTTGGCCAATACGGCACGTTACGTCTTGACGCGTCGCCAGCAGCACTGGGCGTTGGTGGCGGCGCGGTTGGCCGCACAGGACCCTGAACAGCCGCTGTCCAGAGGGTATGCGCTAGTGATCGATGAGGCCGGCGCGATCGTGCGCGAGGCCGCACTATTGAAGCCCAGGCAGAAGCTGGTGCTCAGGCTGGGGCAGGGCGAGGCCGCGGTGAGCGTGCTGGCGCCGCGTGACTCAACCCCAGAGGCGCCGGTGCAGGGCGAGTTGCCTCAATAGCTGGCTTGGCCGGGCTATTGAACCGATCCATCCGCACAAGCGGACTTCTCCAGAGGGGTAAAGGGGCAAGGGTGTTGCCCCCTTCGGTCAAGGCAGGCCGTTGATCTTGTCGCCCGCCACGATGCCGCGCTCGCTGAACCAGCCCTGGTTCATTTCCAGGCCATAGCGCACGGCGCCACGCGAGCAGTGCGTGTCGGTCGACATAGGCACCATGTCAGCAATGTTGCTGATCGTGCCGTCATCCCTGATGAAGGCGATGGACAGGGGGATCAGGGTATTTCGCATCCAGAAGCATTGTTGGTCGGGCGCATCGAAAACGAACAGCATGCCGTCTGTAGGCTTCATGGACTCCCGAAACATCAGGCCGGTACGGCGGCTTTCATCGGTCGCTGCGATTTCTGCGCGGATCGTGTGAATGCCTGCTGACAACTCGGTGGTGGGAAGTCGATTTTGTGCCTGGGCGTGGGATACAGAGGAGACAAGGGCCAGTGCCGTGACGACGGCACACTGGCTGAAAATGGCTTGGAGGCGGCGAAACACGGCGTAGACCTCGGGCTCGTAATGGGAGCGCAAGAATACACCAGCCTGTTTCGAGGCTGAAGAGGCGTTGGCTGCAACGATACCCACGTCGTCTGCGCACACGCCTGGAACCAGGCATGTGTGCGCGGCAATTACTGGCCAGCCGTGGCGTCGGTGATGTTCAGCGCCTGCTGCCCTTTTGGCCCCTGAATGATCTCGAAAGCCACTTTCTGGCCCTCTTTAAGGGTTTTGAAGCCAGTCATCTGGATGGACGAGAAGTGGGCGAAGAGATCTTCCCCGCCTGCATCGGGCGTGATGAACCCGAACCCCTTGTCGTTGTTGAACCATTTCACCACGCCCGTGGATTTCGGAGCATCGGTCTTGACGGGATTGGCTGATATGTCGGAAACATCGGACATGGCGGCTGCCTCGCTCGGTCTTGGGGATTTGAGATGATCATGCTCCGGAAATATTTGGCGCGTCAAGTGTGGAAAGCGCTCACCCCGCCCACTTGGAAAGGCTTTTCAAGAATTATTAACATCTGCTGTGATATTCAAGTCGTAGAATAGTGCCCCTATGAGTACCAAAGTCGATCGAAACCCCGATGTCGTTGCCGAGAAGGAGGCCGCACGCCTTGCGCCGCCTCCTATGTATCAAGTTGTCCTTCTCAACGACGACTACACCCCTATGGAATTCGTGGTGTTGGTGCTGACGCGCTTTTTCGGCAAGAGTGACGAAGAAGCCACTCACATCATGCTGCGTGTGCACCATGAGGGGCGGGGGGTGTGCGGCGTGTATCCGCGCGATCTGGCTGCCACGCGGATCGAGCAGGTGGCGCAGTTCGCCCAGGTCCGCCAGCACCCCTTGCAGTGCGTGATGGAACCCGTTTAAAGAACAATGAAGCGAACAGGCGCTGGGCGCCGCGTTCGGGTGGGGCCTGCGGCAGGAATCTGTTCACGTTGCGAGAGCAGACCGCGCGCGGGTAATTGAGGAGTGGGCATGGCCACAGGTAGTCGTAAGGGGCCCGCGCTTGCTGCGGCCGTCGCAATCGCGGTGGTGGCAGGTGGGGTGGGATGGTTTGCGGGTTCTTCAGCAGGGCGTAGTGCGCCATCCGTCGAACCGGGCTCCACGCCCGCTGCACAGAGTTCGCCCGCCGGGGCCAAGGACAACGGCGCCTTGCCACCAGGCGTGTCGGCACTGCCCAAGGCGCAGCAACCCGCACCCGAGCCGGTCTCGGCCGAGCAGGCCAAGACTTTTGCGGCGCTTCAATGCCAACCTCGCCAGTTCAATGGCACGCTGGCGCTGGCCGTCACGTTCTCCCAGCCCGTGGATCGCAAGTCCGATCTGCGCCAGTGGGTGCAGGTGCGCGACGCCGGTAGCGTCAGGCGCGATGGCGACGAACCGCCGCAAGAGGGCAGTGCCCCGCCGGTCGATGTGAGCGCAGGCGCGATGGACGACAAGGTGCGTGATAGCAGCAAGCCCTTCGCTGGCGGCTGGGTCGTTGGTGAAGATGCGCGCGTCGTATATTTTCCTTACGTGCAGCCAGACCGGCGCTATCTCGTGCAATTCGACGAAGGGCTTGTGGGCGGTCAGAACAAAGCCACGCTGGGTGCAGCCAGTCATTGCGACATCGCGACCGATGTCATGCCTGCTTCGTTTTATTTCGCCAGCAAGGGCGTCGTGTTGCCGGCGGGCCAGAATGGCGGCTTGCCAGTGGCGACGGTGAACGTGTCCGAAGTGGACGTGCAGTTCTTGCGTGTCGATCCCGCCCAGATGCCGGATTTCTTCACCAATATTCTTGGTGTGCCCGCCACGCGTGAGGTGTCGACCGAGAATGCCGCTTCCGACGATGACAGCGATCAGTACGACGACGACGGCTATTACGGCAACAGGTCGCTCAAGGGTCTGGTGGGTATCTACGATCTGGATCGTCTGCGCCGCCTGAGTACGTCGGTGTTCCAGGGCCGGTTCATGACCGATCCCACCCCTGATCGTCGCAACGTGACCTTCTTGCCGGTCGAGCGCATCGACGCCCTGAAGGCTCCCGGCATCTATGTTGCGGTCATGACTCAGCCCGGCCGATTCCAGTACGAATCGCAGGTGACTTATTTTTATGTCAGCGACATCGGCCTGCACGCCCGGCGTTACGAGAACGCGGTCGATGCGTTCATGGTTTCTCTGACCTCGGGACAGCCGCAGACGGATGTGGACGCCGAGCTGGTTGACGGCACAGGCCGGATCCTCGCCCGTGCGCGTAGCGACGCTACAGGGCATGTCCATTTCGACGGGCGTTTTGAATCGGCACGACTGCTGCGCGCCGTTCGCGGTCAGGAAATGACCGTTCTCGCCCTGGGCGAGCCCGCGCTGGATCTCTCCGAGTTCGATGTGGGGGGGCTGCCGTCCACGGAAAACAAACTTTTTGTTTATGCCGGTCGTAACCTGTACAGGCCTGGCGAGACCTTTTCGGTGTCGGTGTTGGCGCGCGATCCCGATGGAAAAGTCGCCGCGGGTGCGCCGTTGACTGCCACGATCAAGCGGGCAGATGGCCGCACTGTGCGTACGGCATTGTGGCAACCGGTCGATGGCGTTGCCGGATATCTCGAGCAGCAGATCGTTCTGCCCGACGATGCGCAGACCGGCACGTGGCGCCTGGAGTTGCGGGTCGATCCGGCGCAACGTCGCCCCGATTCTGCATGGACTTTCCAGGTCGAGGAGTTTTTGCCCGAGCGCATGAAATTGGCCCTGGATTCGCCTGACCCTCTGCCGGCGGCAGTCGATGAATTCACGGTCAAGGTGCAGGGGGACTATTTGTATGGTGCACCGGCCGCGGGTAACCGCTTGCTGACCAGTGTGCAGACACGGCGCGATCGCGTTGCGCTGCCCGGTCAGTGGCCTGGTTTTGTGTTTGGCGACGTGGCCGATGATGATCGCAAGGCGTTTCGTGAGCTTCCCGAGCAAACTCTCGATGAGTCGGGTGCTGTGGAACTGGAGGTGGCCACTGAACTGGACGGTGCCCGCTCGCCCATGATGCTGCGCTTGTCTGCCAGCTTGCTGGAGTCCGGCGGGCGCCCGATCGTGCGCTCTCTGGAACGCTCGATCTGGCCCGTCGATACCATGATCGCTGTGCGTCCTTTGTTCGAAAAAGACGTGACACGCGAGGGCGCACCTGCTTCCTTCGAGTTCATCCGCGTGAATCGCCAAGGTGAACTGGCGCCCGTTGCCGGCGCCAAGCTGAAGCTGTTCAAGGAAAAACGTCAGTATTACTGGCGCTTTGACGATCAGCGTGGCTGGAACAGTGGCTATACCGAGTCGGAAGATCTGCTGGAAACACGCACGCTCGATCTGAAGGAACGCACGGCGCTGTCGCTGCCCGTCGATTGGGGGCGCTATCGCGTGGAGGTCGAGGATCCCGACACCGGCGCCACCTTGCGCTATCGCTTCTACGCTGGTTGGGATGCGCAGGACGCCGAGACCCTGGGCAATCGCCCGGATCGTGTCCAGATGCAGTTGAGCGGTACGCCTGCCAAGCCTGGCGACACCCTGCGCGTGACGCTGACGCCGCCGCACGATGGCCAGGCGCTGGTCACGGTAGAGGGCAACAAGCAGCTCTGGTCGAAATGGGTTTCGGCAAAAGCCAGTGGTACCGAGGTGGAGATTCCGCTGGACGCGTCCTGGCGCCGCCAGGACCTCTACGTGACAGCCGTGGTCTTCCGTCCGGGTAACCAGGGTGATCGCGTGACGCCTGCGCGTGCGGTGGGCATGACCTACATTCCCATGAACAACGACGCGCGCCGCCTGGACGTCACCCTGGATGCACCGGCCAAAGTGCTTCCCGATACCCGCACTCAGGCGCAGGTTGCTGTCAAGGGGGTACAACCCGGGCAGCAGGTCTATCTGACCGTCTCCGCAGTCGACGTCGGGATTCTCAACATCAACCGTTACGCCACGCCGGATCCCTTCGGGTATTTCTTCGGCAAGCACCGCTACACGCCTGAACTGCTCGACATGTATGGCAAGCTCATCGAGAAAATGCCGGGCGTGGCGGGGCGTCTGCGCTGGGGGGGTGACGCCGATCAGCGCGGCGATTCGCGCAGCCTGCCCAAGAAGGTCAAGCTGGTCGATATTTTCTCCGGTCTGGTGAAACTCGACGATCAAGGGCGTGCCAACGTCCCACTTGCCATTCCCGACTTCAATGGCACGCTGCGTCTGATGGCGGTGGCATTTGACGATCAACGCTATGGCAACGCCGAACGCGAGATGCAGGTGGCTGCGCCGGTGATTGCCGAACTGAGCACGCCGCGTTTCCTGACGCCGGGCGATCAGGCCGCCATTGCGCTGGATGTCACCAACATGAGCGGCGTGGACAGGGAAATCACCATCGACCTGCAGGCCGAGGCTCCATTGAGAATCGTCGATGGCAAGCGTTCGGTGAAGCTGGCGGACAAACAGCGCACCATCCTGCGATTCGTGGCCACGGGCACGGGCGGCTACGGTGCCGGCTTGATCAAGCTCGGGGTCGATGCGCCCGCTGTCGCCAGCGCAACGGGCAAACAGACGCCCGCCTACAAGGTAACGCGCGAGTCGATTCTGCAGCTTCAGGCGCCTTACGCCCAGACGCGCAAGGTCGAGCAAGTGCGGATTGCGCCGGGTGAAACGTTCTCGATTCCGCCCGAGTGGACGGCGGGGCTGTTGCCCAGTACGGCCAGCGTGAGCATGGCGCTCTCATCGAGTCTGCCATTCGATGTGCCGCGTCTGGTGCGCGATCTGCTGACCTATCCCTACGGTTGCACGGAGCAGACCATCAGCGCGGCCATGCCCTGGCTGTTGATCGATGACAAGACGGCCGAGCAGTATCAACTGAAACTCAACGGCGATATCGCCACGCAGCGCAAGACCCGTGTCAACAGTGCCATCAGTCGTCTGGCCGGCATGCGCAACAGTGCCGGTGCCTACTCACTGTGGGGCTCGGGTGAGCGCGATGTCTGGATCACGACCTATGCATCGTCCTTCCTGCAATCGGCCCGGGCCGCGGGCTACAGCGTTGCAGATCGGGACCTGGATGTCTCCACGCAGTGGTTGCTGACCACCTTGCAGCGCTCGCACGAGTCCTTTGGCACCTGGTCCACCGAACTTCGGCGCCAGGTACGACAGGGCGCTGTGTCCTCCAGTGGCGCCAGCGTGCTGCGTCGGGACCACCAGCGTTTTGCCGGGCTGGCCGCTGCCGCGATGGTCCTGGCCCGCGATGGCCGTGCTCCGCTGTCGACGGTGCGCACGCTGTTCGATGGCTATGCCGAACGCTCGCGCTCACCCTTGCCACTGGTCCATCTAGCCGTTGCATTCAAGCTCCTGGGGGATGCGCCACGCGCCGAGAAGGCCGCGGAAATGGCCATGACCCGTGATTACGGAATGGGTCGATCCGACTCCGGCCGTGTGGATGAGTGGCTCGGAGACTACGGCAGTTCGGTACGCGACCTTGCCATGTCGTATGCCTTGCTGACCGAGCACGGCCTGGTGCCGCAGCGTCGCGAGGCATTGCTGCCCCTGCTTTCCAGCCGCCTGAACGGCCGCAGCTACTTCTCCACGCAGGAACAACTCTCGCTCATTCTGGCTGCTCAGGCCACGGGTTCGGGTGACAAGCCGTGGCAAGTGCAGTGGCAATCGTCACAAGGCGTCAGGACATTGGCGGGCAAGGATACCGAGGCCGTCTCGTTACCCTCGGAGACGCTCTCTTCGACCCAGATCGCGAACACCGGGCAGAACGCCATCTTTGCATCGTTCAACGTCTCCGGCACCGCAGTGCGCCCGCCCGCAGTGGATCGTCGCACGGTTGATATCCAGCGCACCTGGTATCACCCGGACGGCCGGGCCTGGAACGGCGGGGCATTGCGTACCGGTGACATGATGGTCGTGCATCTGCGAGCGAAGTCGCGCGTCCTGATGCCCGATGCCCTGATCGTCGATCAGGTTCCAGCAGGTCTGGAGGTCGAAAACCTGAATCTGTCGCAGGGCCCTGGCATGCGCGACTGGAAAATTGCGGGCAAGGACGTTGCTCAGGCCATGCAGGACTCGCGTGTCTCCCATACCGAGTTCCGTGACGACCGCTTTGTCGCTGCGGTTCGCCTGGGTGAGGGGGATGTGGACGTGTTCTATATGGTGCGTGTCGTGACCCCCGGTCGCTTCGCGGTGCCCGCCACGACGGTTGAAGCCATGTATCGGCCAGAGCTCCGGGCCACGGGCGACACCTGGCGCGATATCGATATCCGTGACCGGGACGCCGCAAGACCTTGAGTGATCGATCACCGAGGCCCTGGCGGCGCGCATGGGCAGTTGGTATCGGGTCCGTCCTGGGCCTGCTGCTGTTGGGATGGGGGCTCGACCGTCTGGACCCCTTGCCCGCAAGGGTCCCCGACGGTGCGCAGGTCGTGGTGGCCGCCGATGGCACGCCTTTGCGCAACTATCCCAGCCGCGATGGCGCCTGGCGTTATCCGGTGGATTCGGCAGAGGTATCACCCTACTATCGTCAGGCTCTTCTCGGGTATGAGGACAGATGGTTCGACTGGCACCCTGGGGTCAACCCCGTGGCCTGGCTGCGGGCGGCATGGCAATGGGGACGGGCCGGACGCATTGTGTCGGGTGGCTCCACCATCACGATGCAGGTCGCCCGGCTGATCGATCCCGAACTGTCGGGGCTAGGCTCCAGAACACTGGGCGTGAAGTTGCGGCAGGCCTGGCGTGCCTTGCAGCTCGAGGCCCGCTACAGTAAACGTGAAATCCTGTCTCTCTACATGACCTATGCCCCTATGGGCGGCATTGTGGAAGGGGTGGAGATGGGCGCACGCCTGTGGTTGGGCAAGTCGGCGCGCAGCATGAGTCCCGCAGAGGCGGCGTTGCTGACCGCCTTGCCGCAGCAACCCTCGCGCTTGCGCCCCGATCGACACCCCGAGGCCGCCCAGCGTGCCCGCGACAAGGTTCTGGACCGGCTCGCCAACACGGGTGTCTGGTCGCCCGGGCAAGTGAGCGATGCCAAGATCGAGCCCATCATTGCACCCCCCCTGGCGGGTCGCTGGCTCGCCCCTCTGGCGGCTCAACGCGCCCGTAATGGTGCACGGGCGAGCGCCTCGGGCATCATCCGCACCACTTTGGACGCCGATCTGCAGGACATTGCAGAGGCAATGGTCTACGATCGCATCGCCTTGTTGCCGCCACGGGTGTCGATGGCTGTGATGGTGATGGATAACGATACGATGGCCATCCGAGCCTATGTCGGTTCGGCCGATTTCACCGACGATCAGCGTGCCTCGCATGTGGACATGATCCAGGCCATCCGCTCACCCGGCTCCACGCTGAAGCCTTTTCTGTATGGCCAGGCGCTGGACGAGGGATTGATTCATTCCGAGAGCCTGCTGATGGATGCACCGCTGTCGTTCGATGGCTATGCCCCTGGTAATTTCCAGGCCGGTTTCTCCGGGCCAGTGAGTGCATCGCAGGCGCTGTGGCGTTCATTGAACGTGCCTGCCGTTGATCTGCTCAACCGTGTGGGGCCGCAAGCTTTTGCCTCCCGATTGATGGCGGCGGGGGTTCCCATCGTGTTGCCAGCGGGGGCTTCGCCGAATCTGGCCTTGATTTTGGGGGGAGGTGGCACCACATTGGAAGCACTGGTTGGCGCTTACCGCAGTCTCGCTCGCGATGGCCTTGCCGGTCGTCCCCGGCTCGACCCGGATGCGCCGGTTGTCGAATCCCGTATGATGAGTGCAGGCGCAGCGTGGATCGTGCGCGATATCCTTGAAGGCGGCGGGCATCCGGATCAGCCTTTTGTCGATACGGGCCGTACCGGGCGCCGTCTGGCCTGGAAAACGGGCACCAGTTTCGGCTTTCGCGATGCCTGGACGGTCGGCGTGACGGATAGCTGGACCATTGGTGTCTGGGTCGGGCGTCCGGATGGCACGCCGAATCCGGGCTTCTTCGGCGCCGGCATCGCTGCGCCGCTGGCCCGTGATCTGGCTCTGGCGTTGCCTGATGCAGCGGGCACGGGGCGTGCGAAGCCCGCGACCGTGCAAAGCGCGCTGGCGTGCTGGCCATTGGGAGTACGCTGGGAAGCCGCCACTGCCTCACGCTGCGAGTCGCGTCGCAGTGCCTGGGTGCTGGATGGTACGGTGCCGCCGACTTTTTCGGACTACGCGAACAATCGTCAGCATCCGCCCAGGTTGATAGGGGTGCGCCCAGGGGAGATTCTGCGTCCGGTGCCAGGTGAGCGCAGTGTGACGGTCCAGGTTGACGCGTTGGAGACCGTGGGCGCGCGATGGTGGCTCATAGATGGGCGTGTCGTCGGCCAATCGGAAGCAGGGCAGTCGTTTACAGTAGTGCTGGATCGCAATGGCCGTTATAAGCTCACAGTAATGGATAAACAGGGCCGACACGATAGTGTCGATTTGGAAATTACTGGTGTTACGCGGTGATCAGCATAGAATGTGTTTTAAGGACGCTGCATATGGCATGCGTCGGGTTTTGTCGGATTACCCTGTTTGTCCGCTTCGATGTTTTACGGAGGAAGCGTGATTTCTCAAGAGCTTGAAGTTAGCCTTCACATGGCATTTGTCGAAGCACGGTCGGCTCGGCATGAATTTATTACCGTAGAGCATTTGCTGCTGTCCTTGCTGGATAACGCCTCTGCGGTTGAGGTGCTGCGTGCCTGCGCGGCCAACCTGGACGATCTGCGTCGCAATCTGCGCCAGTTCGTGACCGAGAATACGCCTGTCATTCCGGCAGGGACCGAGGTGGACACCCAGCCCACCTTGGGTTTCCAGCGGGTGGTTCAGCGCGCCATCATGCATGTATCGGCCGGCGGTTCAGGCAAGAAGCCTGTGACAGGCGCCAATGTGCTGGTGGCCGTGTTCGGCGAAAAGGATTCGCACGCGGTCTACTACCTGCTGCAGCAGGGTGTCACGCGGCTGGACGTCGTCAACTATCTGTCGCATGGTATTTCCAAGCAGGGCGCATCGCCCGACGCCACTGCGAGCGCGGCCAGCCAACCCAAGGATCCACCCGCTGCAGGCGAAGAGGGCGCGGCTGAAACGCGCCAGTCGCCGCTGGACCAGTTCGCCACCGACCTGAATGCCGCTGCCCTCAGCGGCCGCATCGATCCATTGATCGGACGCGACCAGGAGGTCGAGCGCGTCATTCAGGTGCTCTGCCGCCGGCGCAAGAACAATCCTCTTCTCGTTGGCGAAGCCGGGGTCGGCAAGACCGCCATCGCCGAGGGTCTGGCATGGCGCATCACGCGCGGCGAAGTGCCCGAAGTCCTGCAGGCCGCACAGGTCTACTCTCTCGACATGGGCGCCTTGCTCGCGGGCACCAAATATCGTGGCGACTTCGAGCAACGCCTGAAGGGCGTGCTCAAGCAGTTGCGCGCCCAACCCGATGCCGAGCTGTTCATCGACGAGATCCACACCTTGATCGGTGCCGGCTCGGCCTCTGGCGGCACGCTGGACGCCTCCAATCTGCTCAAGCCTGCCCTCTCTTCGGGGCAGCTCAAGTGCATTGGTGCGACCACCTATACGGAGTATCGCGGGGTATTCGAGAAAGATCACGCTTTGTCGCGTCGCTTCCAGAAGATCGACGTGCCAGAGCCTAGTGTCGAGCAGACTGTTCAGATCCTGCGGGGCCTGAAGAGCCGTTTCGAGTCGCACCACAATGTGCGCTATTCGGCTGCCGCGCTGACGGCAGCGGCCGAGCTTTCCGCCCGTCATATCAATGACCGTCATTTGCCGGACAAGGCCATCGATGTGATCGACGAGGCCGGAGCCGCGCAGCGCCTGTTGCCGCGGTCGCGCCAGAAGAAGGTCATCGGCAAGGGCGATATCGAAAACATCGTCTCGAAGATGGCGCGCATTCCGCCGCAATCGGTCTCCAGCGATGATCGCAGTCGCCTGGCCACCCTGGAGCGCGATCTGGCCACTGTAGTCTTCGGGCAGGATGCCGCCATCGAAGCCCTGGCCGCAGCCATCAAGATGGCGCGTTCCGGGCTGGGCAAGCCTGAACGCCCCATAGGTTCGTTCCTGTTCTCGGGCCCGACCGGCGTAGGCAAGACCGAAGTGGCTCGGCAACTGGCATTCACCCTGGGTGTCGAACTCGTGCGCTTCGACATGTCGGAGTACATGGAGCGTCATGCCGTGTCGCGCCTGATCGGCGCGCCTCCGGGATATGTCGGCTTCGATCAAGGTGGTTTGCTGACAGAGGCGGTCACCAAGCAACCGCATTGCGTCTTGTTGCTTGACGAAATCGAGAAAGCGCATCCCGATGTGTTCAACATCCTGCTGCAGGTGATGGATCACGGCTCGCTCACGGATAACAATGGGCGCAAGGCCGATTTCCGCAATGTGATCCTGATCATGACAACCAACGCCGGGGCCGAGACCATGAGTCGTCCCAGTATTGGTTTCTCCAATTCGCGCTCGGTGGGCGACGAGATGGGCGAGATCAAGCGCATGTTCTCGCCGGAATTCCGTAACCGTCTGGATTCCATCATTTCTTTCGGCCCGCTCACTCGCGAGATCATCTTGCGGGTGGTCGACAAGTTCCTGATGCAACTGGAGGATCAGTTGCACGAGCGTCGCGTGGATTCGGTCTTCTCCGAAAAACTGCGCGACTATCTCGCCAAGAATGGCTTCGACCCCTTGATGGGTGCACGCCCCATGCAGCGGCTCATCCAGGACACGATTCGCCGTGCGTTGGCCGATGAGCTGTTGTTCGGCAAACTGGCAGATGGCGGTTCGGTGATGGTTGATCTGGATGAGAACGACAAGGTTGTCCTGACCTTCGAGGACAAGGGCAAGAAGTCCACCGATGTCTCGAAAAATCAGGAAGCCGAACTGGTTGATTGATGAATCCGCCCTCGAGCCCCTTGGTGGCTTGCCACCATTGCGGCAGCACCTTCACCTCCGTAGACCTGGAGCGCGGCGAGACGGCGAGTTGTGACCGTTGCGGCTCCGTGTTGTGGCGCTACAGTTCATTGGGCCTGCATCACTGGCTAGCGCTGGTGATCGCGGCCTTTTTTGTTTTTATCACCGCCAACGCCTTTCCGGTTGCCCAGATGGGCGTGCGTGAAATGGTTCGAGAGGCCACGCTGCTGGACGCTGTCATCCTGACCTGGCAGCAGGGCCACGAGATCGTGGCAGTCATGACTGGCCTGTCAGGTTTTGTCTTCCCCTTGACTCAGCTTGTGCTTTTGTTGTGGGTGCTGATACCTATGGCGGCATCCCGCCCGGCGCCTGGCTTTCGCGTTGCCATGCGTATTCTGGGCCTGATCCGCCCCTGGTGCATGGTGCCCGTGTTCTTGTTGGGCGTCGTGGTTTCCGTCGTCAAGCTGGCTGGCATGGCGCGTGTCGAGCCTGGCATCGGGCTGATCGCATTCGGTGTGCTGACGGTTTTTCTGACTATGTTCAGCCGATTGCCACCCCACGCCATCTGGCGCTACGCTGAAAGACACAATATCGTGCCTCTGCATGTACCTGTGCCAGACAAAGACGAAGTGTTGGCAGGTTGCCACGTTTGTGGGCAAGTCCAGGCGTTGCCGCACGGTGAATCGCCGGAAACCTTGCATCATTGTGTACGTTGCAACGCCGTCGTGCATGCGCGCAAACCGAATCATGTGGCCAGGACCTGGGCACTGCTGATCGCTGCAGTGGTGTGCTATATCCCTGCGAACCTGTTGCCCGTCATGCGCATCGAGTCCCTGTTCGGAGCGTCCGAGCACACCATATTGGGTGGGGTGATCGAGCTCTGGCAGACCGGTGGCTGGGATATTGCCATCATTGTCTTCATCGCCAGCGTGGTGGTGCC
>JAEYZR010000031.1 GCA_023427945.1 Pseudomonadota bacterium
GCGCACGCACGTCTACAACACCTTCGACGCCCACCGCCTGCTTCACTGGGCAGGCATCAAAGGCAAACAACTGCCACTCAAATTGGCCCTGCTGCGCGCCTATCACACCGACGGAAAAGACCCCAGCAATCACGACGTCCTGGTCGCGGTGGCGCAGTCGGTCGGACTGGACGCAGACGACGCCCGTACCGTGCTCGCCGGCACGGACTACGCCGACGACGTACGCGCCGAGGAACATGAGTACATGTCGCTGGGCATCCGCTCCGTACCCGCCACCATCGTCAATCGTCGCCATCTGATCAGCGGCGGGCAACCGGTGGAAGCGTTCGAGCAGGCGTTGCGACAGGTGCTGGCCGAAGCCTGACCATTCGCCTGCGAACGTAAGCTCCTTATCAAGGGATCGCTTCCTTGCACCCGTTCATGCTGCAATCACACCATTGACACCACCAGGTGCGCATGCTGCAATCGGCCAGCATCTGCTTGGGACACGCGCGCCTTGCAAGCGGTCGACTGTCAATGAAGCACTGCACTCGCAATGCCTGCAATCTGAACGCTTACCAACGTATTGAAGGGTGCAAGGATGGCGTATCTGCAAAGCATATTGAACCAGGCGCCTGAGATCGCCTTGTTTCTTTCACTTGCCGGGGGCTACTGGATAGGCAAGTTCCAGTTCGGCAAGTTTCAGCTAGGTAGCGTGGCGGGTTCCCTGCTGGTGGCCGTGCTGGTCAGTCAGGTCGGCGTTCACATCGACAACGGCATCAAGTCCGTTCTGTTCGCACTTTTCATCTATGCCGTGGGTTTCGAAAGCGGCCCGCAATTCTTCCGTTCGCTGGGCCGCCAATCCTTGCGTGAAATCGCAATGGCGGCCGTTCTTGCCATCAGCGGGCTGTTGACCGTCATCGTGCTGGCGCGCATGTTCGGTCTGGACAAGGGCCTGGCAGCGGGCGTGGCAGCCGGGGCGCTGACCCAATCGGCCATCATCGGCACAGCCGGCGCTGCCATCGGCAAACTCGGGCTGGATCCCGCACAGACGCAGCTGCTGCAAGGCAACGTGGCGGTCGGTTATGCCGTCACCTATATCTTCGGCTCCTTCGGCGCCATCATCATGTGCGTCAACGTCCTGCCCTGGTTCATGAAACGCGGCATCCGCGATGACGCCATCAAGGCCGAAGCCGAACGCCTGGCAGGCATGCAGGTATACGGCCCTGGCGAACAACCCGCCATGCCTGATCTGGTCGGACGGCTGTTTCGTGTCGAACACCTGGCGGGCAGAACCGTGGCCGATATCGAAGCCCTGGCACTGGCCGACAACGGTGCTCCGGTCACGATCGAACGCATCAAACGCGATGGCGCCATACTTGCGGCGGACGAGTCGCTGGCGCTGCTTGCGGGCGACATCGTCCTGATCGTCGGCCGACGCTCGGGCATCGTGAACATCGCCAGCGCCATTGGTCCCGAGCTTCAGTCATCGACCGGCATGGACCTCATCGTCGTCACGCGCGACGTCGCCGTCTCCAACCGCGAATTCGTCGGCCGCACAGTGGGCGACATTCGCGCCCGCACCAACGCGGCACTCAAACACGGCATTTTCGTGACCGAACTCAAGCGCGCCGGCAAGCCTGTCGCGCTCGCCGCCGATACCGTCGTCGAATCCGGCGACATCGTCACCCTGTACGGCACTGCCGACGATGTGGCACGCGCCGCGAAAGCCGCGGGCATCGTGCTGCTCGCCAGCGAAAAAACGGACTTCGTCTTTCACGGCCTGGGTCTGGTGGCCGGCCTGCTGCTGGGCCTGATCGTCGTGCGGCTGGGCTCGATTCCGCTCACCCTGGGCAGCGGCGGCGGCGCTCTGTTGTCGGGCCTGGCTTTCGGCTGGTATCGCAGCCGCAACATGGCGCTGGGCAACATGCCGACACCTGCGTCTGCACTGCTGCGCGACCTGGGACTGGCCGGCTTCGTGGCCGTCGTCGGCCTGCAGTCCGGTGCGCAAGCCGTACAGACCATCGCCCAGCGCGGCATGTCGATCTTCATGGTGGGCGTGCTGGTCACCATCGTTCCTCTGGTCATCACCATGCTGGTCGGCCGCTACCTGCTGCACTACGACAACACGGCGATCTTCGCCGGTGCGCTGTCCGGTTCGCGCAGTGCCAATCCCGCTTTTGGCGAGATTCTGGACAAAGCAGGCAACTCGATTCCCACCACGCCCTTTGCAATCACCTACGCGCTGGCAAACGTATTCCTCACACTACTGGGTCCGCTCGTAGTGGCATTCGTCTAATCCTGTCGGAGACCTCTCAATGGCCGTTGACTACTCGAAATACGCAAAGCTCAGTCCGTTCGAACTCAAAGACGAACTCATCAAACTGGCCTCCGGAAAAGAAAACCGTTTGATGCTCAACGCCGGGCGAGGCAACCCGAACTTCCTGGCGACATTGCCGCGCCGCGCGTTTTTCCAGCTGGGCCTGTTCGCCACCACGGAAGCCGAACTCTCGTATTCCTACATGCCTCATGGCGTAGGCGGTCTGCCCCATATCGACGGCATCGAAACCCGCTTCGAGCGCTTCACTGCCGAAAATCGCGACAAACCCGGCGTGGCCTTCCTCGCTCGCAGTCTGGCCTATATTCGCGACCAGCTCGGCCTGTCGGCATCGGCGTTCCTGCACGAGATGGTCGAAGGCGTCCTGGGCACCAACTACCCGGTTCCCCCGCGCATGCTCACTGTGAGCG
>JAEYZR010000054.1 GCA_023427945.1 Pseudomonadota bacterium
CGTCGTCGACGATGGCCGCGGCCACGAAATAGACCACGCTGTGCGCCGCATCGACCAGATTGCGGGGGTGGGGGTCGCCCTTGAAGTTGGTCCACTGCACCGCGGCGGAAATGACGACACGGTCGATATCCGCAGGCTTGACCTGCCCGGCGCGTGCGGCATCGGCCGCGGCTTCGGCCGTGGCATGGAAGGGGTGGGCGCCAGGCATGAGCTTGATGGCCATGTCGGTGACGATGTCCCAGCTCTCGCCCCAGCCGGCGGTGATGTCCGCAAGCGACTGCCCGCCGAGCGCCTGGAGAAAGCCCCGCGGCTGTTCGAGCACGCCCGGCTCGCCCTGAAAGCCGCGTTGTGCGGCCAAAGCGGCCTGCACGCCGGTGCTGGCCGACAGGCCGGCATGGTATTCGCGGGCACAACTGGTGTCTGCGGCAATCGCCATCCCGCCGATGGCGGTGGCAGAAAGGGCGATCGCATGGGTCATGCGTTCGACATCCAGCCCAAGCAGTCTGCCGGCCACGGCACAGGCGCCAAACACCGTGGAGACCGAGCCGTGAAAGCCTCGCTGCATGCGCCCGGGCGTCAACGCCTCGTCGATGCGTCCTGCCAGTTCGTAGCCCAGCACCATGGCCGCCAGTACCTCTCGGCCGCTGGAGCCTTCGCGTTCGGCCAGTGCCACGGCCACGGTGGAGATGATGGTGCCGATGTGAGCGATGCTGCGCAGATCACTGTCGTCGGATGCTGCCGCATCGCTGGTCAGTGCATTCACACGCACGGCACGCGCCAGCGGCAGACGGGCGGTGTCGAACCAGACAGCGGCCTGCGGCGTGCCGCCATCAGCAATTTCCAGTTCCCGGATGATGCTGGCCGATTCGATGCGATAGCCCATCGCCGTGCTGGCGATGGTGCTGGCCAGACTCATCTTGGCCCGTTCAAAGGCCAGTTCGGGAATCGATGCTTCAGGTGTCTGGACGATGTAGCGGGCGAGTACTCGGGCCAGGGAGGTGTCCTGTGCCGTCAATTCGTCTGCATGGGTGGGTGCATTCACTTCAGTTTGCCTTTGCGCCGAGTTGTTTGAGAAGGGGGACCCAGGTTTTCAGGTCCTTGCCCACCAGTTCCTTGAAGTCTTCGGGCGAACCCAGCGGGGTGGCGGGCAGGGTGAAGCCCTGGGCGATCAGTTTTTCGCGCAGTGCCGGCTGGCTCATGACGTCATTGAGCGCGTCGTGCAGGCGTTTGGTCATGTCTGCGGGCAGGCCGGCCGGCGCAACCAGCCCCCACCACAGGGTGACCGAATAATCGGGCAGACCGCTTTCGGCCAGCGTGGGGGTGTCGGGCAGCAGCGTCGAACGCTTGGGGCCCGTCACGGCCAGCGGTGCCAGGCGCCCGCCCGTGACCAGCGGCATGGCCGCGGGCAGGTTGTAGAAGCCCACGTCGACGTCGCCGCTGACAATGGCGCCCAGCCCCTGCGGCGCCCCGGTATAGGGAACGTGCAGCATGGGTTTGTTCAGCTTCTGCGCCAGCGTCGCGCCGGCCACATGATGGCTGGTACCCACGCCGCTGGAGGAGTAGCGCACGGCTTCGTCGGGTTTCTCGCGGATGGCGGCCAGCAGGGCGGCCACGTCCTTGTAGGGCGATTGCTTGGAGACGACCACCAGGTTCTGCACGTCGGCGAACTCGCCGATGAAAGTGAAATCCTTGATCGAGTCGTAGCCCAGGTTGTCGTAGAGCACCTGGTTGTTGACCAGCGTGCCCTGTGCCGCGATGCCCAGGGTGTAGCCGTCGGGTTTGGCGCGTGCGATTTCAGCGGTGCCGATGGAGCCGCCTGCGCCGCCCTTGTTCTCCACGACGATGGGCTGGCCAAGCGGTTTGGCCAGTTCGGAGGCCACCTGGCGCGATAGCGTGTCGGCTGCGCTGCCCGGCGCGAAAGGAACAATCAGACGGACCGGGCGGTCGGGATAGGACTGCGCCTGAACGGCGTGGGTGAGCAGCACGGTGCAAGGGAACAGGGCGAGCGCACAGTGCTTGAGGGAACGCAGCAACATGGGGAAGTCTCCGGTTTTATTCAGGCCGGCCCTCTTTGGGAGCCGATCCAACACTTGATTTTGTTTCACAGGGTCTCCAGACTGTACGAGGTCTCTACGGGATCTGTCTGTCGAAAGATATTTTGAATAATTGAATTTGGCTCAATATTTGCAAGGTGGTCATGCACAAGCTGAGGAACTACCTGGGGCCCTTGAGGGTGCTGGACGCCGTGCATCGGTGCGCGGGCGTGGGCCGCGCTGCCGAACTGCTGCACATCACCCCGGGTGCGGTCAGCCACCAGTTGCGCAAGCTCGAACAGGACCTGGGCGTGAAACTGGTGCAGAAATCAGGGCGCGACATCGGGTTCACGCCCACGGGTGAGGAACTCGCGCTGCGCGTGGCCGACTTGTTCGACCGGCTCGAAGGGGCAGTGGCTCAGGCCACGGGCAGTGGCGCGAACCGGCGCATACGCGTGAAGGTCATTCCCAGCTTTGCCATCAAATGGCTGATGCCGCGTCTGGGTGGGCTGTACGCCCTGCACAGCGACATCGACGTCGAGATCGCCACGGTGGCCCGCGCGGACGACACCGACCTGAACAATGCGGATTTCGTGGTGCGTCGTGGTCTGGGCAATTGGCCTGACCTGCGTGCCGATCTGCTGTTTCCCGATGAACTGGTGCTGGCGTGTACACCCGCGATGGCCCAGCGCCTGCGCTCGCCCGAGGATCTGGCGGGCGAGAAACTGCTGACCTCCATGATCCTGCCCCACAGCTGGGACGTGTGGTTCGCGTCGCTGGGCTATACCCCCCCGACTGCGCCGCGTTATGTGCCCCTGGCCAATGCTGTGCTGTGCCTGCAGGCCGCAGCCGAGGGGGTGGGGGTCGCGCTGACCCAACGCGCCTATCTCAAGCAAGAGTTCGACACAGGTGCATTGGTTCAGCCGCTTGCGCACGTCGCGCGCAGCGGCGAGGGCTATTACCTGGTGAGCGACCCGATACGCGCCGCGTCGCCTCCTTTCAAGACCTTCGTGCAGTGGCTCATCAGCTCGATCTAGAGGGGGCCGCGCGCCCGCGTCCCACCTTGTCCAGGCGTATGGCCCGGGCGCGCTCGCCGATGGCATGGCGTGTCTCGGGCGTGAGGGTGTCCAGTCGTGCCACCGCATGCTTCAGGCGTGGCTGGCCGCTGAATCGTGCTGCATGGCGCATCAGGAAATCCCAATACAGCGTGGTGAAGGGACAGGCTGTCTCGCCGGTGGACAGCCCGGGATCGTAGCGGCAGTTCGCACATGGCCCGCCCATGCGCTGGATGTATTTTCCGGTGGCGACATAGGGCTTGCTGGTGGTGAGGCCGCCGTCACCGTACTGGCTCATGCCCAGCGTGTTGGGCAGCACCACCCACTCCACCGCATCCACATAGACGGCCAGGTACCACTCGTGCACGGCTTGTGGGCGGACCCCGTACATCATGGCGAACACGCCGGTGACCATCAGCCGCTGGATGT
>JAEYZR010000074.1 GCA_023427945.1 Pseudomonadota bacterium
AACCCCCCTTTTGGCCCAGCTAAATGGCCACACGCGACTCTGTCACGGTGTCCATGGCGGCGGACACGAGCGGGATATTCAGGGTGATGTTGCGGGAAAGACGGGTAGTCAGGGAGGTGTCGCGCGGCAACACCTCGGAGAACGCAGGCACCAACAACACATCGTCGAAGGTGAGTGCTTTTTGGACGAGACGCATGGGTTACTCCGGGCGCAAAGCAAGATTATACGCGTTTCGTCACATCCAGCTAGGGGTTTACGTGAAGATGTGGGCCTTAACCAACCATCCTCAGCAACTCGAAGGCGCCCGGAACGAGCAGGCCCAGCCCGGCGGTGAGCAACAAGAGGAACACCAGCCGCCTGACCAGGACGACGGCGTCCATGTTGGCGTATCGGCGCACCAGCCAGGTCAGGATGATCACCAGTGGCAAGGCGCTCAGGCTCATGAGCACCGTTTCCATATCGATGGCGCCACTGATGGTCACCAGCGCCAGCCGGGCGGCAGCCATGAACGCAAAGAACACGAGCAGCGTGTTGCGCACGGTCGCCAGTGGCAAGGGTTGGCGATACAAGTGATAGACCATCGGCGGCCCCCCACTCGAAAACAAGCCGCCAAGCACCCCGGACAGTGCGCCGACGATCACGAACGACGCCCGACCGGACGGTTGCGTGCGCCGCCTGGCATTGCGTATGAGCATGAACGCGCACACCACGATGGTCAGCCCGAGCAACACATGAAGTACCACGGCGAAATCGTGCGTCATCCACTGCAAGGCCACGACACCCAGCCCCACGCCCAGGAAACTGCTCAGCAGCGCCGGACGCAACATCTTCCAATCCACGGCGGGCCGGGTGCGCCCGATGGTGACCGCTGCGTTGATCAGCGCCAGAATACTCACCACGTTGGACATGACGGGCAGCGGGGCGAGATCGAAAAGGCCCGCCAGCCCAAGCAGCACCAGGCCGAACGCGAATCCGGTCATGGTCTGGGCATAAGTCGCCAACGCGACCATCAACAGAAACAGCAAATAATAGGAAGGCGACATCTCGACGCGAGCGCAACGACGCGTGGGTAAGTAAAACGTCGCCCAGTATAACGAGCAGTTATAAGGACAAAGCCAAAAAGTCGTTGCATCAATACAGCATGACAGCGTCTGGATCGTCACTGCGGCACAGCAGTTGCTTCAAGCGAGGCAGAGACAACCAAGGAGAAGTCATGTTGAAATTCAAAACCACCCTCATCGGTTTCGCCGTAGCGATGGCAATGGGCGCATCCGCATCGGCCGCCGATCTGTCACGCGGTGACCAGAAATTCCTGAAATCTGCCGCCGAAAGCGGCATGCTGGAAATCGAAGCCAGCAAACTCGCCACGCAAAAAGCCGAACATCCGGACGTCAAGGCGTTCGCTGAAATGATGATCACCGATCACACCAAGGTCGGCGAAGAGCTGAAGGCATTGGCATCGAGCAAGGGCTACACCTTGCCCACCGCTCTGGAAGGCGGCATGAAGCGCAAGCTGGACGGACTGGCCAAACGCAGCGGCCATGACTTCGACGAAGAATATGCCGACGAGATCGCCGTAGACGCGCACGAAGATGCTGTCGACCTGTTCAAGGATGCTTCTGAAGACGCCAAGGATGCGGATATCAAGGCGTTCGCTGCCAAGACGCTGCCCGCGCTGCAGGCGCACCTGGAAAAAGGCAAAGCCCTGGAAAAGACCATCGACGACGTAAAAGACAACCGCAAGGCTGGCGCCGCAAAACCCTGAACCCAGAACCCGCATTGGATAGAGGTCATCCGGGCCAACACGCCCTTAGCGTGCTGGCCCGATTTATATGGGCGAGCGATAGCCTCAGGCTGCGATACCTCGGCACGCCGACCGTTCGGGTACGAGGCTCGCAAAGCTCGGGTACGAAGCTTGCGGTACTGCTTTCGACCCGCCTGGATCTTGAAAGCCAGGCGACAACAATGCAATCCATTATCTGGACAACAAAATGAAAATCCTGCTTTGGGCCGTCTTCATCATCTTTTTGATCGGTTTGGCTGTAGTGACCGGTTTCTTCAAACTCATTTTCTAAGCATTGCTGCATCATTGCAGCGCATGACAGGACGCCCACCATGCTCAAAAAACTGATCGTATTCGCCATTACTTCGGGCCTGGCAAGCAAGGCCTACCGAGCCCTGATGAACCGCCAGCGAACCCCAGCGCCGGTGCGCGGCAACAACGTCGCAAACAACGCGGCGGCGCGTCCGGGTCAACCCGCCCCCGCCCCTGCATCGGGCCGCAGGCCCAGCCGCTGAGATCTGGCGTCAGACGCAAAGTTCTGCTCCGAACTCAAACGGGAAGTTTTTCCCCGAGTGCAAACGGAGAGTCTGACCACGACTTCAAACAGGCAGTTTGAACCACGACTTCACACGGGCAGTTCGAACGGCGACCTCAAACGAACAGTTTGAACCGCGACATCAAACGAACAGTTGGAACCGCAACATCAAACGAGCGGAGTGAACCGCGACCTGCCATAGAAAAAGCGGCCACTGGCCGCTTTTTTTATTTCAGAACGCATAGGCGTACCGGTTCAGAACCGAAGCGCCCCCGTCACATCCCGCACCCTACTTCATCGCCACCCGGGCATTCCTGAAGAAGCGCATCCAGGGCGAGTACGCTCCGCCGCTGTCTTTCTCGCCCCACTTTTCGGGCGACCAGGACATCATGACGTTGCGCGTCACGCGCTCGGGGTGCGGCATGATGGCGGTATAGCGACCATCGGCGGTGGTGACCGAGGTCAGGCCAGCCGGACTGCCGTTCGGATTGAAGGGATACGCCTCGGTGGCCTGGCCACGGTTGTCCACGAAGCGGGCGGCCGCCAGGACGCGCGCCGCGTCACCCTGCGCAGAGAAGTTTGCATACCCTTCTCCGTGAGCGACGGCCACGGGAATGTGCGAGCCAGCCATGCCCTGGAAGAAGATCGACGGCGAGTCCAGCACTTCGACCATCGACAAACGCGCCTCGTACTTCTCCGACTGGTTGCGTGTGAAACGCGGCCAGTGTTCGGCGCCGGGAATCATGGACGCCAGGGCGGCCATCATCTGGCAGCCATTGCACACGCCCAGCCCGAACGTGTCGGGGCGCGCAAAGTAAGCGGCGAACTGATCGGCCAACTGCGCATTGAAACGAATCGTTCGCGCCCAGCCCTCGCCCGCCCCCAGCACGTCGCCATAACTGAAACCACCCACGGCCACCAGGCCCTGCATGGTGGACAGATCGGCACGCCCGTTGAGCAGATCGGTCATGTGCACGTCCACGGCCTCAAAGCCTGACGTGTCGAATGCCCAGGCCATTTCGATCTGACTGTTGCAGCCTTGCTCCCGCAGGATGGCCACGCGTGGACGAGCGCCCGTCGAAATGAACGGCGCAGCCACGTCGTCCTGCGCGTCGAAAGTCACGATGGGCGACATGCCGGGGTCGGTCACGTCCGACCACACGTCCCATTCGGCTTGCGCGCAGGCCGGGTTGTCGCGCCGCGCCATGATGCGATAGGAGACTTCGCTCCAGATGCGGCCCAGCTCGGCGCGGGGCTTTTCCCAGATTTTCTTGCCATCGCGGAAAAATTCCACGGTGTCGCCGTCGTTCAGGCCCCCGATGACATGCGACTGCACCGACAGTCCCGCACCACGCAAAACCTGAAGCACGGCATCGCGATCCGAGGCACGCACCTGGATCACCGCGCCCGCCTCTTCGTTGAACAGGGCCTTGATGGTGGCTTCGTCGCGCTGGACTTTTACTTGTTCGGGACGGATCTTGAAGTCGCCCCAGTCCGCGCTGTTGGGGTCGAAGGTCAGCATGTCCAGATTCACCGACACACCGACCCGTCCGGCAAACGCCATTTCGCACAGCGTCGCACACAGGCCGCCATCGGACCGGTCATGGTAGGCCAGCAAAGTACCGGCTTCCGCCAGGATGCGGATCGTGACGAAGAACGCGCGCAACTGCTGCGCATCGTCGATGTCCGGCACATCGGTGCCCACCTGGTTGAATGCCTGCGCCAGAATGGAACCCCCCATACGATGGCGCCCGCCGCCCAGGTCGATGGCGATCAGCACGGAATCGCCCTGATCCGTGCGCAATTGCGGCGTGAGCGTGGCACGTGCGTCCGAGACCGGCGCAAAGGCGGTGACCACCAGGGACACCGGCGAGACGACCTGCCGGTCTTCATCACCCTGCTTCCAGGCCGTTTTCATGGACAGGGAATCCTTGCCCACGGGAATGGACAGACCGACGGTCTGGCAGAGGCTGCTCACGGCAGCCACGGTATCGAACAAGGCGGCATCCTGCCCTGGCACACCGCAAGCCGCCATCCAGTTGGCCGACAGCTTGATGTCTTCGATGCGCTGCACGTCGGCCGCCGCCAGGTTGGTCAGCGCCTCGGCCACCGCCATGCGACCCGAAGCGGGCGCATTGAGCATGGCGACCGGCGTGCGCTCGCCCAGGGACATGGCTTCGCCACGGAACCCTTCGTAGTCGGCAAGCGTGACCGCGCAATCGGCCACTGGCACCTGCCACGGGCCGACCATCTGGTCACGGCTGGAAAGACCACCCACCGTGCGGTCGCCAATGGTGATCAAGAACGTCTTGTTGGCCACTGTCGGATGGCGCAGCACGCGTTCTACGGCATCATCCAGCCCGACGACCGTCAGGTCCAGCGGCTCGGAAACGCCGGGCAGACGCTGCACATCGCGCGTCATGCGGGGTGGTTTGCCCAGGATGACGTCGATGGGTACATCCACCGGGCGCACGGCCTGCACCGGCCCCACCTCGTCCAGGCCCGGCACGCCCTCACCATCGACCACGCGCAGCTGGCGCTCTTGCGTGGCCCGCCCGACCACTGCGTAAGGGCAGCGCTCGCGCCGCGCCATCGCGTCGAAACGCGGCAGATCGTCGGGATGGATCGCCAGGACATAACGCTCCTGGGCTTCATTGCTCCAGATTTCCGCCGGCGACATCCCGGACTCTTCCAGGTTCACGCGCTGCAGATCGAAGGTCGCACCGCGGCCAGCATCGTTGACCAGTTCCGGGAAGGCGTTGGAAAGACCACCCGCCCCCACGTCGTGGATGGCCACGATGGGATTGTCCTTGCCCAGTTGCCAGCAGCGGTCGATCACTTCCTGCACGCGCCGCTCCAGCTCCGGGTTGCCCCGCTGAACCGAGTCGAAATCGAGTTCGGCGCTGTTGCTGCCCACCCCCATGCTGGAAGCGGCGCTGCCGCCCATGCCGATGCGCATGCCGGGGCCACCCAGCTGGATCAGCAGGTTGCCGTCCTGGATTTCATCCTTCTTGGTCAGGCCGTCGTCGATGCTGCCCAGGCCGCCCGCGATCATGATGGGCTTGTGGTAGCCCCAGCGTGTGCCGCCAGCGGTCTGCTCGAAGGTGCGGAAATAACCCAACAGATTGGGACGACCGAATTCGTTGTTGAAAGCCGCACCACCCAGGGGGCCTTCGATCATGATGTCCAGCGCACTGGCGATGCGGTCGGGGGAACCGTGGTGATCCGCCTCCCAGGGGGCCATCGCATCGTCGATACGCAAGTGCGACACGGTGAACCCCGTCAGGCCGGCCTTGGGCTTGGAGCCCCGTCCGGTCGCGCCCTCATCGCGAATCTCGCCGCCGTTGCCGGTGGAGGCGCCGGGAAACGGCGCGATGGCCGTGGGGTGATTATGGGTTTCCACCTTCATCAGCGTATGCACCAGCGCATCGCGACGGGCATAGGTCGGCGCACCGTCGGCATCACTGCCTGCGGCAAAGAACCGCGATGCCTGGCCGCCCGCCATGATGGCGGCGTTGTCCGAATAGGCGACGATCGTGCCTTCCGGCTGGGCAGCGTGGGTCTCGCGAATCATGCCGAACAGCGTCTTGGACTGTTCCTGGCCGTCGATGCGCCACTGCGCATTGAAGATCTTGTGGCGGCAATGTTCGCTGTTGGCCTGCGCGAACATCATCAGTTCGACGTCAGTGGGGTCACGGCCAAGATCGCCAAAGGCCTTGGTCAGGTATTCGATCTCGTCATCGGACAGGGCCAGGCCGAGTTCGATATTGGCGCGTTCCAGCGCCCCCCGTCCCTCTTGCTGCACGGCGATGCTGCGCATGGGTTTGCTGGCCAGCGGGGTGAACAGGGCCTGCCCGTCGAAGGCAGCGCCGACCACTGTTTCGGTCATGCGGTCATGCAGACAGTCGGCAGCACGCGCGAGCAGATCAGCGTCGATCTTCTTGGCACCCAGCAGGCCACGTTCGGGCACCAGGGTATAACGCAGGCCGCGCTCGACCCGGCGCACCGCCGCCAGGCCGCAGTTATGGGCAATGTCCGTTGCCTTGCTGGCCCAGGGGGAGATCGTGCCCAGGCGCGGAATGACCCGCAGGACGATGCCGCCCTCGACCGCCTCGGCGGCAGGACCGTAATCGAGCAGTTCGCCCAGGCGTTGCTGGGCGCCGGCGTCCAGTGGCGCATCCGTCCAGACGAAGTGCTCATGACTGGCGACAATACTGGCAACGGGCACGCCGGCCTGTTTGAGCTGCGCCACCAAACGGTCGCGACGGAAAGGGGAAAGAGCGCTGGAGCCTGGCAGATACTGGACGTGAGACACGATTCGGACCGAATGTAGGAAAGCGAAAGTGGGATTTTAACTGTTTGCCGGCAATGAGTCGCCGGGCGTTGCCGGAGATCGGCCGACCCCGCCTGCGCCATGCGTGTGCCTGCCATGAACGATGACCCGGCGGGGTATGCTTGCACGTTGGGCCACCCGCGCCCACCCGCCTCCACGCGCACCCGGAACGCTCTTCATGACCCGCACGACCGTCTCGTTCACCCCCGTCGGTTTCGAGCCCACCTTCGAACAACAAGCCATCCAGCTGTCGCAGCACCGGGCGACCCTGGTGCGCGCCAACGCCGGCGCAGCCAAGACCACGACACTCGCCCTGCGCATAGGCGAAGCCCTGGCCCGAGGCCTGGCGCCCGAAAAAATCCTGGCGCTGGTGTTCACGCCAGAAGCACGCGAGGTCATGCGTACCCGTCTGGCCGAAATCGGCATCGCCCCGTCCATCGCCCGACGGGTGCATGTGCACACGATGGACGAATTTGCCGCCCGGGTGCTGGCCACGCTGGAAGACGGTGTCGCACCCGTGCCGCTGACAGACGCGGCGTTCAAGACCTATGCCCTGTACGCGATGGAACAGGTGGCCGAGTTCCACGGCGCGCGCGTGGCCGACCTGGACCTGCGCACCCATAATCTGGCGTTGAGCGAACTGCAGGCCAGCCAGATGCAGCTCAAGGCCACGATGGCGCTGGATCAGGACGAACCGGATCTGCCGCTGGACGAAGCGGCCCAGGCGCTCGGGGTGTCGTTGAGCGATTACCTGACCATTCTCGAATACGAAAAAATCAGGCTGGGCAGCTTTGACCAGGCCCGTTTCCGGGGCGCTCTGGACGCCACCTATGATCTGGCCAGGCTGCTGGGCCACTACGAAGACCACGCCGACACCCTGCCCCATTACAGCCTGATCGTGGCAGACGAAATGCACGACATGAACGAAGCGGCCTTTCGTGTCCTGCGCAGCCTGCTCGATCTCCCTGGCGTCTATTTCGTGGGTGCCGGTGATCGCGACCAGGTCATCCATGCACAGCGTGGTGCCGACGAAAGCTACCTGATGCACCGCCTGCAGGAACGCTACGCGGGCTGCGCCCATCTGCCGCTCACCATGACATGGCGCCACGGCCCGCATCTGGCCTATGCGACCGAGGCGTTCAAGGGCAAACCCGTCGACTCCCTGCTGGCGCTGCACACCGTCATCACGGAAATCGACTACGGCGATGCCCAGGGCTGCGCCCAGCGCGTCGTCCAGGCGATCGCCAAATGGAAAACCGATCGCCTGCCCATCGAGGCCTGTGCCATCCTGCTGCGCGAACGGCATCAGTCGATCATCATTGAAAACGCGCTGATGGAGGCAGGCATCGCCTATCGCACGGCAGGAATGCCTGGCTACATGCAGCGTGAGGAAATCCTGTTCCTGCGCGGCATGCTGGCCATTGCCCTGAAAAACCTGGCCACCGTTGCTTCAGACGCAGTGCGCCGCAGAATCGTCGAATCGCTGGCTCTGTTTGCCGAAGTCCCCATGAGCCCACTGGACCTCGAACAGGCCAAGGCCGACATCGCGGCCGAGCCCGGCATGCTCAAGTTCTTCGTGAGCGGCCAGATCCAGCGCGTGGGTTCGGCCCAGGCGCGTGCGCGCATCGGCGACGCCCTGCACTACCTCGAAACACTGGATCCCGCCACGCCAGCCCACAGCGCACTGACACAACTGTGCCAACGCCTGGATATCGACGCCATCGCCAGACGCCTGTATCTGAATCCCCGCGACGCGCACATCGTCACCCTTTCGATCCAGGGCTTCATCGACGCTGCCCGCCGCTCGGGCACCGACCTGAGCGCCTTTTCGGCCTGGCTGGGCGCAGCCGACGCGTACGCCGAGGCGCGGCGCTCGCGGCACGCCGTTTTGCTGGATTGCGTGGTCAACGCCAAAGGCAAGGAATTCGACCACGTCATCCTGCCCTTCCTGGAGGCGCAGGCATTCCCCTCGGCCGGCGCCCCCCTGCACGAAGAAGAAAACCTGTTCTACATCGCCACGACCCGTGCACGTTCACGCCTGACGCTGATCACGCCGACCGACGCGGCCTGCCGCAGCCCGTTCG
>JAEYZR010000084.1 GCA_023427945.1 Pseudomonadota bacterium
CCTGAACGCTCGAGCCTCTAGGGAATACGCAATGGGTTTGTTCAGTCGTAAGGAAGGCGGTCCCCAAGGTAACAAGGGTCGCCCGATGATTTCCAGCGAGGCGCAAGCGGCCGAGCTGCGGGCCCGCGCAAGGCGTCGTCTGGTCGGCGCAGTGGCTCTGGTTCTGGCCGCGGTCGTCGTGTTGCCTATGGTGCTGAATCCCGAACCGGATCGCGTCGCCGCCGACATCCCCATCCGTGTGCAGAATGCACAAACGCCTTACGATCCGGTCGTCAATTCGCCTCTGGCACAGGTCGATCCTTCTAATCAGCAGCCCGGCACGGCTGGCAACATGTCCTCCGGCACGGTTAATTCAGGTGTAGACACGACCGGCGTGCCTCCCGCGCCTCCGCCGTTATCTTCTGCCATGCCAGCCGAGCAGGCTCCACGCGAATCCGCGCCGGTACCCAGTGCGCCTCCCGCTGTCACTCAGCCTGCGGCACCGGCTACGCCGGCCACGCAGCCGCCTCGTGCCGAACCCAAGCCGGCCACGCGCCCGGCGCCTGTCGCGCGTTCCGACGACGGCGAGCGCGCGCTGGCCCTGCTGGAAGGGCGGGATGTCGAACCGGTCAAACCACCGCCCCGTGCAGTGGAGAAGGGGAACTTCGTGCTCCAGATCGCCTCTTACTCTGCTCGAGCGGACGCCGACGGGCGACGCGAAAAGCTCCATGCAGCGGGAGTGACCAATGCCTTTGTCCAGGCAGCCAACGTGGCAGGGAAAGAGCAGTTCCGACTGCGTGTCGGACCGTTCCCTTCGCGCGACGCGGCACAGGCAGCACAAGCCCGCCTGCGCACATTGGGCTATGACAACGGCTTCATTGCTGCACAGTGACCGGCTTTGACTTCGTCGCGTTGGCGATCCTCGCCGTGTCCTGTGTGTTGGGATTGGTAAGAGGGCTGCTCAAAGAAGTCCTGTCGCTCATCGCCTACGGGCTTGCATTTGTTGCAGCAATCTGGTGGGGGCCGGTCGTTCATACCTGGCTGGCGGCATGGATTGAAACACCACTTTTGCGTATGGGAATTTCCTATGCCAGCGTCTTTATCGTGGTTCTATTGAGTGTTGGTCTGGTCAACATGACCTTGGCAGCCTTGATCAAGACAACCGGGCTTTCACCTGCAGATCATGGCCTGGGCGCTGTTTTCGGACTGGCGCGAGGGCTGTTGTTCGTGCTCATCCTGGTGGTGCTGGCAGGTTACACACCCATGCCAGCAGAGCCTTGGTGGCAGGAAGCCATGTTCTCGCAGACTGCCGTTGATGCCGTCAAACAACTTAAAACCTGGTTGCCGCCACAAGCGGCGACCTGGCTGCCTTATTGAGGCAGTTTCTTAGCCGTTCATTGAACAGGGAATTACCATGTGCGGAATCGTAGGAGTGATTGGTCGCGGACCCGTCAACCAATTGCTCTATGACAGTTTGCTTCTGTTGCAACACCGTGGACAGGATGCTGCCGGCATCGCCACGGTGGAGGACAATCAGTTCAACATGTTCAAGGCGCATGGCCTTGTCCGTGACGTGTTTCGCACGCGAAACATGCGCTCGCTGCCAGGCACGAGCGGCGTGGGCCAGGTTCGCTACCCCACGGCAGGCTCCAGCGCGTCTGAAGAAGAAGCCCAGCCTTTTTATGTCAATGCGCCTTTTGGCATCATGTTCGCGCATAACGGCAATCTGACCAACTGGCGCGAACTTCGGGAGTCGCTTTTCCGTGTGGATCGCCGCCACATCAACACCAATTCCGACTCGGAAGTCCTGCTCAATGTTCTGGCGCACGAGCTGCAGTCTGCCGCAAACGGAATATCGCTCGATAACGATGCCATCTTCCGCGCTGTCGCAGCGGTTCACAAGCGGGTCAAGGGCGGCTACGCGGTTGTGGCTCAAATAGCAGGTTATGGCCTGCTGGCGTTTCGCGACCCCAATGGCATTCGTCCGCTCTGTATTGGGCGTCAGGAAACGGATAACGGCGTTGAATGGATGGTTGCGTCGGAGTCGGTAGCGCTCGAGGGCAGTGGCTTTACCCTGGTGCGCGACGTGCATCCTGGCGAGGCCGTCTTCATCGATCTCGATGCACAGTTCGACAGTCGCCAATGCGCGGAGAACCCTGAGCTCACGCCTTGCATATTCGAGTATGTGTATTTTGCACGCCCCGACTCGCTCATCGATGGGGTGTCGGTCTACGACGCACGTTTGCGCATGGGTGAATACCTGGCCGACAAGGTGGCCCGCGAGTTGCGCCTGGGTGAAATCGATGTCGTCATGCCCATCCCTGACTCGTCACGCCCGGCCGCCATGCAGTTGGCAGCGCGCTTGAACCTCGACTATCGTGAGGGGCTGATCAAGAACCGCTACGTGGGCCGCAGCTTCATCATGCCGGGCCAGGCTGTGCGCCGCAAATCCGTGCGCCAGAAACTCAACGCCATTCCGCGTGAATTTGAAGGCAAGAACGTGCTGCTGGTCGACGACTCCATCGTGCGCGGCACCACCAGCCGTGAAATCGTCGATATGGCAAGGGCTGCAGGCGCGAACAAGGTGTTCTTTGCATCGGCTGCGCCACCCGTGCGCTTTCCCAACGTCTACGGTATAGACATGCCCACGCAAAGCGAATTGATTGCGACGGGGCGTACCGATGAACAGATTGCGCAGACCATTGGCGCCGACATGCTGGTTTATCAGGATCTTGCCGACATGCAGCAATCCGTGCGCGACCTCAATCCCGCTATCACGCGCTTCGAGGCGTCGTGTTTCGATGGCGACTATGTCACGGGTGATATCACTGCGGAATACCTGGCCCGCCTGGGTAAATCGCGTGAAGATGCCGTCGAAGGAGAAGCTCCCAATGGCATCCAGTTCAACATGGGGTATGCCGCAAACGAAGCCTGAGGGCGTGCGTCAAGCTGGTTAGTTTTTGAAGGCGCCCGACAGACCTGGCAGATTCGTCCAGGCCTATCGGGCGCTTTTTTACGATTTGCGTCGCAGCGCGATGATTCCCATCACGGTAAGCAGTGCGAAGAGCGCCAGGCTCCAGATCGCATACTCCACACCGAAAAGCTTGACCCGTGCTTCCATGCACGTCCCGAAGATGCCGAACAATGAGGGAAAAGTACCGTCAAGGCCGCTTCTCACCATGAATTGATCGGCAAATGTACGGTCGCATGACTCCATTTCGGCGGCAACCGACACTTGATACCAGGCGGCAAGGATACCGCCCAGAGAAATGGGGATGGACAGGGCGCTCGTGACACGTGCCACAGACGGTGAGCCCATGGCCCCGAGCAGGCACACGGTGCCTAGAATCAGATAAATCAGACGCTGGAATACGCACCAGGCGCAGGGCATCATGTCAAATACATGCTGGGATATCAGCGCACCACCGACGCCGGCATAGCTAAGCAGGGCGATCAGTATCAGGATGCGTTTGCGTGTCAGGGAACTCATGTCTTGCCTTAAGGAGTTGGGCGCGAATCGTCGTGCGCCAGCGTTTCAATGATGTCTCGTTCGAACTGCATTTGGGTACGAGGCCGGGACAGGGCTTCGCCATCGATGATGAAAACGTCTTCAACGCGATCGCCCAAAGTCATGATTTTGGCCATACGCACGTTCAGACCGTGATCGCCCATGACATGGGCCAAGGCGTGCAAGAGCCCGGGACGGTCGGTAGCCACCAGCGACAGTCGCCACGACTTGCTGCCTTGGTCGGGTTCCAGCGTGAGTTGCGGGCGCACCGGAAAAAGCTTGGAACGGCGAGACTGTCGATTTCGACCCGCATATCCGCCTGGATTGCGTGCCGGAGCCGTTGCGCCGCTCTTGAGCTTTTCGCTTAGTTCGTGTTCGACCAGCGTTGCCTGTGACCGCAGATCGGTTGCACCCTCGGGCAGCAGGACAATGAAGCTGTCCAGCGCCCACCCATGACGCGTGGTATGAATTCGGGCGTCCTGGACACTCAAGCCCTTCGCCTGAAAAAAACCACAGATAGTCATGAACAGATCGTTGACGTCCCGGGTGTATACCATGATCTGTAACCCTTCACCCTGTTCCGTGGGGCGGGCTTTCACGACCGCATGCTCGGGAGCCAACTGATAATAGAGATGGCGGGTGTGCCAGGCGATATCGGAACTGTCATGGCGCAGAAAATAGGCCACGTCCAATTGTTTCCAGAAGGCCTCGCGCGATTCATCACGCAACCCGGCAAGCCGGGTCAATCGAATGGCGTCGTTCTTGCGCGCGTTCAGCACGGTGCCGGCGTCCGGGCGTTCTCCCCCGAGTACCGACAGGGTCAGGCGATAGAGATCCTCGAGAAGTTTTCCTTTCCACGCGTTCCAGACTTTCGGGCTGGTTCCACGTATGTCCGCAATCGTCAGCAGATACAGGGCGGTCAGGTGGCGTTCATCTTTGACGACGCGCGCAAAATCAGCGATGACGTCAGGATTGGACAAATCCTTTTTCTGCGCAACCGACGACATCGCGAGGTGATGGCGCACAAGGAACTCCACGAGTTCGGCATCGGCCGGGTCCAGGCCGTGCTCAGAGGCGAACCGTTTTACATCGCGTGCACCGAGCTCCGAATGATCTCCACCACGGCCCTTGGCAATGTCATGGAACAGGGCGGCCACATAAAGCAGCCAGTGGCGATCAAGTTCTGCGGTCAGTTGGCTGGCGAGCGGGTCCTCCTGAGCATGCTCAGGCATGGAAAAACGACGCAAATTGCGAATGACTGCAAGCGTATGCTGATCGACCGTGTAGACGTGAAAAAGGTCATGCTGCATCTGCCCCACAATCTTGCGAAAAATCGGCAGGTATCGCGGAAGGATATTCAGCATGGTCATGCGCCGAAGCTCATGCACGATGCCGCGAGGTTGCTGGAGAATCTGCAGGAACAGCTTGCGATTGACAGGATTGCGGCGAAATTGCGCATCGATCCGGTCGCGTGCATGCCAGATCGCCCGCTGTGTGCGGGCGGTCATGCCGGTCAGCTCGGCATGCTGCTGCATGGTCAGAAAGGCGCGCAGGATAAGCGTGGGTTTGCGTTCGAATGCATCATCCAGAACGATGTCCAGCTTCCCACCCGCATTGCAGAAATCTTCATCGATAGGACGCGTCGCGTTCGCACTTGGCGGAAACAGGCGTTCCTCGATGTTCTGCACGAGAATGGTGTTTAACTGAGTGACCAGCCGCGCAGCCCAGTAATAGCGCTGCATCAGGATTTCGCTGGCCCGACGCGTCCCTGAGGGCTGCAACTGATAGATTTCGGCAAGGCCGGGCTGCAGGTCGAATAGCACGCGATCCTCGCGCCGCCGGGCAAGCAGATGCAGCTCGATTCTCAACCGCTTGAACGCCTGTTCGGCGCGGCGCAAGTCACGCGCCTCGGTGTCGGTCAGCAATCCCGCCTGGGCAATCGTACGCCAGGAGCTTCCCAGCCCAGCAGCCTTGGCCATCCACATGATGACCTGCAAGTCGCGCAGGCCCCCGGGCGACTCTTTGCAGTTGGGCTCCAGCGAATAAGGCGTGTCCTGGTAGCGACTATGACGCTGCTGCATCTCGATGCGCTTGGCTTCGAAAAACAGGCCAGGGTCCAGGCGGGCACGCATGGCTGCCTCGAAACGACGCATCAGTACCCGGCTGCCGGCCAGCCAGCGCGACTCCAGCAGGGCTGTCTCTACGGTGATGTCCGCTTCGGCTTCGACTTCGCACTGGGGAATCGTTCTGACGGTATGCCCAGGCTCCAGGCCAAGATCCCAAAGTGCAGCAACCAGGCTTGCAACGGATGGCTCGTCCGCGCTGTCCAGTTCATGGGGCAGCAGGATGAGGAGATCGATGTCGGAATAAGGATAGAGTTCGCCGCGGCCGTACCCGCCGACGGCAGCAAGCATGGCACCGGAAGGGAGGGGGTGAAGCTTGACCAGTTCACGCAGCGTGTGATCGCACGAGCGTCGCAGGTCGGTCAGAAGGATATCCGGGCGCAAATGCTCGCGAAACTCGTTGATCGCCACGAGTCGTGCCGCATGCAACTGCTCGCGAAGTCCGCTGACTGACGTTGGATGCACGGCTGACTCGCTATAGGTTTCCACTCTGGGGGATGGGGAAGGGCGCCTGCACGAACGAGGGTGGGGCTTGCACGCCCGGTGAGACGGTAAGCACTTCGTAACCGGTGTCGGTCACCAGCACCGTATGCTCCCATTGGGCAGAAAGGCTTCGATCGCGCGTCACCACACTCCAGCCATCGGAAAGCTGGCGGATCTCACGGCGCCCCGCATTGATCATGGGCTCGATCGTGAAGATCATACCGGAGACCAGCTTCACGCCAGTACCGGGCCTGCCGTAATGAAGCACCTGTGGATCCTCATGGAACTTGCGTCCCACGCCATGGCCGCAGAACTCACGCACCACTGAAAAACCGGCGCCTTCAGCGTGTTTCTGAATGGCATGGCCGACGTCGCCCAGTGTGGCACCGTGCCTGACCTGCTCGATGCCCAGCCACATGCACTCGAATGTGATGTCGCTCAGGCGTTTCGATAAAATACTCTGAGGCCCCACGTGATACATGCGGCTGGTGTCGCCGAACCAGCCGTCCTTGATGATCGTGACGTCTATGTTCAGGCAATCGCCGGCCTTGAGCACCTTGTCACCGGGTATGCCGTGGCACACCTGATGGTTGACGGAGGTGCAGATGGCGCCTGGAAAGGGCGTGTAGCCCGGAGGCGCATAGCCCACAGTGGCCGAGGTGGCACCCAGCGTTTCTGTGATGTATTTCAGACACAGGCGATCGAGTTCGCCGGTCGTGACGCCCGCAACGACGTAGGGGGCGATGAAGTCAAGAACGCTGGCAGCGCCCTGGCAGGCTGCTCGCATTTTCGCGAGATCAGCGGGGTCGGTAACAATTCCCATGTAGTAACTTGAGCTTGCAGTCAAAAGAATAGTAGAATTATAGGCTTTCTTTTGAAACTCAATTCGCGCGCTATGCCAACAAAGGGTGTCGGAAGCTACTGATATCAGTGCTTTTTGATACGGGCGTATGCGCAAGACCCAAACCCTTGGAGAATACAAGATGTCTTTAATGCGTGACATGCTGGAAGCCGGCGTCCACTTCGGCCACCAAACCCGTTACTGGAACCCCAAGATGGCTCAGTACATCTTCGGTCACCGTAACAAGATTCACATCATCAACCTCGAACAGACCGTCACCAAGTTCCAGGACGCTACCCGCGCCGTCAAGCAGATCTCCGCCCGCAACGGCAAGGTGCTGTTCGTCAGCACCAAGCGCGCCGCTCGTGAAATCATCGCTGCCGAAGCAAGCCGTTGCGGCATGCCTTACGTCGATGCCCGCTGGTTGGGTGGCATGCTGACCAACTACAAGACGGTCAAGGCCTCGATCAAGCGCCTGAAGGAAATGGAAACCGTGGTCGCTGAAGGCGGCACCGAACCCCTGACCAAGAAAGAAGCGCTGCTGTTCGAGCGCGAGTTGGCCAAGCTGAACACCTCCATCGGTGGCATCAAGGACATGGGCGGCCTGCCCGATGCACTGTTCGTGATCGACGTCGGCTACCACAAGATCGCCATCCAGGAAGCACGCAAGCTCGGTATCCCGGTCATCGGCGTGGTTGACACCAACCACTCGCCCGACGGTATCGACTACGTCATCCCCGGCAACGACGATTCGGCCAAGGCCATTGCGCTTTACGCCCAAGGTGTTGCCGATGCAGTGATCGCCGGCCGTGAGCAAAATGCCAACGGTGGTGGCGACGAAGCCGGCGAAGGTAAGTCGGCTCAGGAAGAGTTCGTCGAAGTACAGGACGGCCAGGCCTGAAATGCAACGCTGGACACCCGCTCGTGATTCTGTCACCCGGGTCGTCCGTAGCGATCTGAGCGTCAGGTCGCTCGCCCTGAGCACCTTATGACTTTGCGTGCCCCGCCAGACGGGGCACGGTTTTAACGATTTGGAGAAAACAATGGCTGCTATCACCGCTGCGTTGGTTAAAGAGCTTCGTGAAAAGACCGATGCTCCCATGATGGAATGCAAAAAAGCACTGACCGAGGCCGATGGCGATCTGGCACGCGCCGAAGAAATCCTTCGCGTCAAGCTCGGTAGCAAGGCAGGCAAGGCAGCTTCGCGCGTGACGACCGAAGGTCTGATCGGCCTGTTCATTTCAGAAGATGGCAAACAAGGCGCCGTCCTCGAAGTGAACTGCGAAACCGACTTTGTTGCGAAAAATGATGACTTCGTCAGCTTCGTGAACAATGTCGCAAAACTGGCTGCAACCGAAAATCCCGCCGACGTGGCAGCGCTCAGCGCACTGCCGCTGGCTGACGGCACCGTCGAAAGCGTGCGTGCCGGCCTGATCGGAAAAATCGGCGAAAACATGACGATCCGTCGTTTTGCCCGTTTTGAGACGCCCAACAAGCTGGCCAGCTACGTGCACGGCGGACGCATCGGTGTGCTGGTGGAATTCACGGGCGACGACGAAGTCGGCAAGGATCTGGCCATGCACATCGCAGCGGCCAAGCCCCGCGCCTTGAACGCCGATGGCGTGCCTGCAGACCTGATCGCCACCGAGCGTTCGGTTGCCGAGCAGAAGGCTGCCGAATCGGGCAAGCCGGCCGAAATCGTCTCGAAGATGGTCGAAGGTGCCGTGTCCAAGTATCTGAAAGAAGTTGCTCTGGTGTCGCAGCCGTTCGTCAAGAACGACAAGCAGACCATCGAGCAAATGCTCAAGGAGAAGGGCGCCACGGTACAGCAGTTCGCCCTGTTCATCGTGGGTGAAGGTTTTGAGAAGAAGTCGACCGACTTCGCAGCCGAAGTGGCCGCTGCCGCTGCCGGTCTGGCATAACTCTGGCATTACCCTGGGCCGGCGTCAGGCACAGTCCTGCGCCGGCCCGTTTCTTGTCTTACACTTTCGTCGGAAATGTACTGAGGATAAAACCTATGGTCAAAGCGTATAAACGGGTCCTTCTCAAACTGTCCGGCGAGGCACTGATGGGCGATGATGCGTTCGGCATCAATCGCAGCACCATCGTGCGCATGACCGAAGAAGTCGCGGAAGTCGCCGCCTTGGGCGTGGAGCTTGCCATCGTTATCGGCGGTGGCAACATTTTTCGCGGTGTTGCGCCAGGCGCCCAGGGAATGGACCGGGCCACCGCAGATTACATGGGCATGATGGCGACCATCATGAACGCGCTTGCACTGCAGGACGCGTTGAAGCACCGGGGCATCGACAGCCGCGTGCAGTCGGCGCTCAATATCGAGCAAGTGGTCGAACCCTACATTCGCCCCAAGGCCCTGCGTTATCTGGAAGAGGGCCGAGTCGTCATTTTAGCCGCCGGTACCGGCAACCCATTTTTCACGACCGATACGGCTGCCGCTCTGCGGGGCGCGGAAATCGGTGCGGAGATCGTCCTGAAGGCCACCAAGGTGGATGGCATCTACAGTGCGGATCCCAACAAGGATCCCGAGGCGACACGCTACACGCGGATCAGCTTCGACGAGGTCATCAGCCGCCGGCTGGAAGTCATGGATGCAACAGCGTTTGCCTTGTGCCGTGACCAAAAACTCCCGATCAAGGTGTTTTCGATCAACAAGCATGGTGCGCTCAAGCGCGTGGTGCTTGGTGAGGACGAGGGCACTCTGGTACACGTATAGATCTGAGAGGAATCAAGCATGAGCGTTGCAGAACTAAAGAAATCGACCGATTCGCGCATGAGCAAGTCTATTGAGGCGCTCAAGGTGAATCTGTCCAAGATCCGGACGGGTCGTGCCCACGCCGGCATTCTCGATCACGTTCACGTCGAGTACTACGGCTCGCCGGTTCCCTTGAGCCAGGTGGCCAACCTGAACCTGGCTGACGCACGGACAGTGACCGTGCAGCCTTACGAAAAGCAGATGGCTGGTGCCATCGAGCGCGCCATTCGCGAATCCGACTTGGGCCTGAACCCGATTTCCATGGGCGAAACCATCCGCGTTCCCATGCCTGCCTTGACCGAAGAGCGTCGTCGCGACCTGACCAAAGTCGTACGCACCGAGGGCGAGGACGCCAAGATTGCCATTCGCAATCTGCGTCGCGAGGCCAACGAAGGTCTCAAGAAACTGGTGAAGGACAAGGAAATCTCCGAAGACGACGAGCGCCGCGCCCAGGATGACGTGCAGAAACTGACTGATCGCTGTGTCGCCGACATCGACAAGATGGTTGCTCAAAAAGAAGCTGAAATCATGACGGTGTAGGGCGGGGGTTTATGACCAGCTCCACTCAGGCAGTCCCGGCAACGTCCGGGTCCCCGCGCCATGTGGCCATCATCATGGATGGCAACGGGCGCTGGGCAACGCGGCGCATGCTTCCGCGCACGATGGGGCACTCCAAGGGCGTGCAGAATGTGCGCGATGTCGCCCGCGCATGCGTGCAGCATGGCATCGAATATCTCACGCTCTTCGCGTTCAGTTCCGAAAACTGGCGTCGGCCCGCCGACGAGGTGTCGCTTCTGATGAGCCTTTTCGTGAAGGCTCTGGAACGCGAAGTGTCGACCCTGGACAAGCAAGGCGTACGTTTGCACGTGGTGGGCGATCTGTCACCGTTCGAACCCCGTTTGCAGGCGTTGATACGGCAGGCCGAAGCCCAGACGTCAAAGAACGAACGCTTGCACATGACCATTGCGGCCAACTATGGTGGACGCTGGGACGTGCTGCAGGCCATGCGATCCTTGCTCAAGGCACAGCCCGAACTGGCTGCCCAGCCGGATCTGATCGACGAGACGAACCTGGCAAACCATCTCAGCATGGCATGGGCACCAGAGCCCGATCTTTTCATACGGACAGGCGGCGAACAGCGTGTGTCCAATTTCCTGATTTGGCAACTCGCCTACACTGAACTTTATTTCACCGACAAATTCTGGCCGGACTTTGGCGAACCCGAGTTGCACGAAGCCATCCGCTGGTACAGTGGACGCGAACGTCGCTTCGGACGCACCAGCGAACAGTTGTCTGCCCACGTGGCAGGCTCATCGCCAAACATCTGACGGCATCGCGCCACAGTAGGAGTTTCACATGTTGCGCCAGCGTGTTATCACCGCCGTACTGATGCTTGCAGTCCTGATCGCTACCCTGTGGGTTGATGCATCGTGGCCCTTTCTTGGTCTGCTGGCTCTTGCTTGCGGCTGCGCCGCCTGGGAGTGGTTACGTTTGACACTGCCTGCCCGCGTCATGCGCACCGGGGCCGTCTTGGGTGGCGCGCTTGTCTTTGCCGTATGCGTAGGCTTCATCACCCAGTGGACCGGCCCTGACGATAGTTTCGGACGCGGCGAATCCGTCACTTGGCTAAGCCGGCTGATCTATGCCGTGGCCGCCATATGGGTAGTCGGCGTCATCCCGCTGGTCGTGCGCGGGGATGCCAGCCGGTCGGGCGAAAGCCGGCTCTGGTCGATTTTTGCCCCACTGGCGCTTTTGACCGCATGGGTATCCCTGGCGATTATGTTCCTGATGTTTTCGGCCTGGTTTGTCATTTCATTGTTGATCACTGTGTGGGTGGCCGACGTGGGCGCCTATTTTGTGGGCCGAGCCATCGGAAAACGTAAGCTCGCGCCCCGTGTCAGCCCTGGAAAAACAGTGGAAGGAGCCCTGGCCGGCGTGGCGGGTGCGGTAGTCTGGCTGGTGGTCAGTGGATGGATCTGGCCAGATAGCTTCGGATCGACGCTCATCGCCTACTGGACTCTGCCAGGCGCGATCCTTGTGGCGACGGTGCTGGGCATCATGTCGATCGTCGGAGACCTGTTTGAGTCGCTGCTCAAGCGCCGGGCGGGACGCAAGGATTCGAGCAACCTTCTTCCAGGGCACGGCGGCGTATTCGACCGAATCGATGCGATCATTCCTGTCGTCGTTTGCGCGCAGGCCTTCCTGGGAATCGGGGCTGCCTGGGGGTTGTCATGAATAGTGCACCGAAGTCCGGTTCGAACCGCGTCGTCATCCTGGGCGCTACCGGTTCAGTTGGCGAAAGCACGCTGGATGTCATCGGCCAACACCCCGACCGTTTCAGCGTCTACGCACTTTCGGCCCACTCCCGCATGGACAAGCTCGCCCGATCGGCTGCCGCCAGTGGGGCAGAGGTCGTGGTCGTACCTGACGACGCGGCCCGACAGCGCTTCATGGACGCCTGGCCGCCCGGCGCAGCAAAGCTTCCGGAAATACGCGTAGGCGCACAGGCGCTCGCCGATACGGCCGCGGATGACCAGACCGACACCGTAATGGCCGCCATAGTCGGCGCAGCCGGGCTGCCTTCGGCCCTGGCGGCCGCCCAGGCGGGCAAACGCGTACTGCTTGCCAACAAAGAGGCGCTGGTTGCGGCGGGGTCGCTGTTCATGGCGGCGATTCGTGAGAACGGGGCAGAATTGTTGCCCATCGACAGCGAACACAACGCAATCTTCCAGTGCCTGCCGCATTCGTCTCGCGCCAGTGCGCCAAGCGAACCGGCCCGCGGTGTCAGAAAGCTGACGCTGACCGCATCCGGCGGGCCATTTCGATCGACAGATCCTCAGTTGTTGCATGCCGTGACACCGGAACAGGCGTGCGCTCATCCGACCTGGTCGATGGGACGCAAAATATCCGTCGATTCCGCAACAATGCTCAACAAGGGCCTGGAAGTCATCGAGGCGCACTGGCTGTTCGCCATGCCCGCTGACCAGATCGACGTGGTCATCCACCCCCAGAGCGTGGTGCACTCTCTCGTGACCTACGACGACGGGTCGGTATTGGCGCAGCTGGGCGCACCCGACATGCGCACGCCCATTGCCTACGGCCTGGGTTTTCCGGATCGGATAGGCAGTGGCGTGGCCTCATTGGATCTTGCACAGGTCGGCAATCTGACGTTCGAGGCGCCTGATCTTCAACGATTCCCCTGCCTGAAACTTTCGTTCGATGCATTGCGGGCCGGGCAGGGTGCCTGCATCGCCCTGAATGCAGCCAACGAGGTCGCCGTCGAAGCCTTCCTGAACGGACGCCTGGGCTACACGGCCATCGCGTCACTCATCGAGTCTGTATTGAACTGGCACGCCGGGCTGCCAACCACTTCTTTTTCCAGCCTGGACGACGTGCTCGCGCTCGATGCGAGCGCCCGGCGGCGGGCAACGTCCATGGGCCTGCTCGATGCGGCCTGATTTCCAGCGGAGCCATTCCCAGTGCTGACAATCGTCGCCTTTCTCGTTGCCCTGGGCATCCTGATCACGATTCACGAGCTCGGCCACTACAGCGTGGCACGCTGGTGCGGCGTGCGGGTGCTGCGCTTTTCCGTCGGTTTTGGTCGGGTGATTTATCAACGTACCGATCGCCACGGCACAGAGTGGGCGTTGTCCATGCTGCCGCTGGGCGGCTACGTGAAGATGCAGGATGACCCGCCCCCCAATGCCTCTGCCGAGCAGGCTGCCGAGTCGTTCAATGCAAAGCCCGTGGGCCAACGTTTTGCCATCGTCGCAGCCGG
>JAEYZR010000109.1 GCA_023427945.1 Pseudomonadota bacterium
CCCGATCAGCATGTCGTGCTGCACCGCACCGGTCTTGAATTTGCCTGTCAGATGCTGGTCCAGGGTATCGATGTTCACGCGCGTGATGCTGTCGCTGTTGTAGCGGCCGATCACACGCTGATTGACCGGATCCTGCACCCAGCCGGCAGCTCCCGAAAAACCGTTGGCATAGGTTGAGAAGTACGTGTTGTCGTTGCGCGCATGGCGAAAACCCTGGCTGATCGCCCACTGGTCGTTGAGCTGATGTTCCAGCAGCCAGCCAATGCTGCGCCGCCGTGAGTCGTACCGGTCGTGATCGGGTTCGCCGATGAAGCGGCGCGTGGGGATGCGTCCGTTCGGGTTGGGGGTGCGCATGCCAGCCCAGGGCATGAACTGCGCGGTCGAGCCGGACTTGTCTTCCTGCCACAAGCCCTGCAGGGTGATGGAGGTGGCGGCACTGGGACGGAAGGTGAGCGAAGGCGCGAATACGGTGCGGTCGTCGTTCACATAATCGACTTGTGTGTCGGCGTCGCGCTTGAGTGCCACCACACGATACAGCCAGCGGCCATCCTCGGTGATGGGGCCGGTCAGGTCGAGCTGGCCCTGTTTGCGGTCGTGGTTGCCAAGCTGCAGGCCCACTTCTCCCTGGAATTCCGCCTGAGGCCGTTTGCTCACCATGTTGACGATGCCCGCCGTGCTGCCCTGGCCATACAGCATCGCAGATGGGCCGCGCAGGACTTCGATGCGCTCGAGCAGATACGGTTCAGGGCGTGTGGTGCTGGTGTAGTAGTCGAAATTCTGGCGCAGCCCATCGAGGTAGGTGTTCGGGGACGACCCTCGGATGCGTACCGAGTCGGCACGTGAATCGATACCGTAGGCGTCCGAGCGCACACCTGCGGCGTAGCCCAGTGCTTCCTGCAGGCTGGATGCGCCCTGGTCAACCATCTGGTCGCGTGTGACCACGGTGACCGATTGCGGGGTTTCGATCAACGGCGTGTCCGTCTTGGATGCTGACGCGGCCCGTTGGGCGCTGTATCCAAGAACGGGCCCGGTCGCCGTTTCCTGAGGGGTCGAACCTTGCACCTGCACCGTCGACAGGGTGGTCACATCACTTTGCGCCACGGCAGGCGTGGTGATCGGAAGCAGCGAGATAGCGGTGGCGAGGCTGGCACGTTTGAGTCTGCGGACATGCGGCATGATCGAATGTTTAAGATAAGTGAATGAAAACAGGAATGACTTGCGTTTACATGCGAGGTGGTGAAGTTGACCGGAGATGGACGGTGGTGTCAAGAACGCAGCCATGCAATGGCGTGAAGTGTTGTTCGAAGCCCAAACTGCTGGATAATTCTTCCGACCCTGTTTTTTCATCTTTCTGAATGAGGATTCGTAATGCGCGCTCGCTGTCTGCCGGTTATTCGATTTGCCGCCATGTGTATGCTGTCCCTGGCGGGCGCGCATGGCGCAATGGCCGCCTCCGACACATCCACTGCCCCGGTGCGGCTGATCGTGGGCTTTGCGCCGGGAGGCGCGGCAGATACCGTTGCCAGGCTTTACGCAGAGGCGCTCAGCCATCAGGGTGTGAACGTGATCGTGGACAACCGGCCGGGCGCATCGATGCGGATCTCGCTGGAAGCGGCCCGTCGTGCCGCACCGGATGGCACGACCTTGTTGTTCGGTGCCTCGCCGGTCTTCACGATTTTCCCCTATACCTACAAGAATCTTGGCTATGACCCGATGAAGGTGTTCGAGCCGGTGGCGCAACTGGTCGATATTCCGACTTCGCTGGTGACCGGGCCGGACCAGCCCTACAACACACTCACGGAGTATGTGCAATGGGCCAGGACGCACCCGGACCAGGCCACGCTGGGGCTTGCCACGCAAGGCAGTTCGGGCCATCTGGGGGCGCTGGCGCTGGGCAAGGATATCGGCGTGACGTTCACACCCGTGGCGTACAAGGGCGGCTCGCCCATGCTGGTGGACGTGGCGGCCAACCGGACCTCCATCGGCTGGGATGCAACCGCCAGCATGGTGCCCTTGTACAAGAGCGGAAAGATCAAGATGCTCGCCATGAGCGGGAGCAAGCGCCTGGAACAGTTGCCCGAAGTGCCTACCGCGTTGGAGCAAGGCTTCAACCAGTTCGAAAACGCCACCAGTTTCTATGCGGTCTATGCTCCCGCCGGTACGCCCGCCGCAACGGTCGCAACGCTGGAGAAGGCGTTCATCGATGCTGCACAGAACCAGGAACTGGTTCGCAAGCTCACCGAGGCGGGTGCCGTGGTCGCACCGGCCAAGGGCGAGCAGGTGACGCAACGCATCCGTTCCGAGCAGAAGTTCTGGGAGCCCATCGTGGCGCAATCGGGCATTTCTTTCGAGTAGATCAAATGGCTTCCTCACTCCACGAATTGACGGCCAGCGAACTGGTGCCCATGTTGCGATCGCGCGCGCTGTCGCCGGTCGAACTCATGCAGGCCTGTCTGGCGCGTGCCGAGCAGTTGCAGCCGGTGCTGAACTGTTTCATCACGGTGTGCGGGGATCGTGCGATGGCTGAAGCGCGTGCGGCCGAACAGGCGATCATGCGCGGCGAACCACTCGGGCTCTTGCACGGCATACCGTTCACGGTGAAGGATCTGGTGAACACCGAAGGGGTCCGCACCACCTATGGCACGCTGTTCTACAAGGACAATGTGCCCACCCAGGATGCCGTGGGTGTGGCCAGGATGCGGGCAGCAGGCGCCATTCTTCTGGGCAAGACCACCACGCCGGAGTTCGGTTCGCAGCCTTTCACGCGCTCGCCGCTGTTTGGCCAGACACGCAATGCCTGGAGCGCCGAGCGCTCCAGCGGCGGCTCCAGCGGGGGTGCTGCAGTGGCCACCGCGGCGGGCATCACGCCTTTGGCGATTGCCACCGATGGCGGCGGTTCCACGCGCATACCTGCGGCATGCAACGGTGTGGTCGGCATCAAGCAGACGACCGGCGCGATTCCCCACAGTCAGGCGCAGGACCTTTATGGCAATCAGACCTATGTGACGCCGACGACCCGCACGGTGGCCGACACCGGGTTGATGATGCAGGTGATGGGCGGGCCGCATCCTGTGGATCCGTGGTCGCTGGGTCTGGCAAAGCCGGACTACGTCGCGGCCAGCACGCACCAGGGCGACATGAAAGGGCGTCGCGTGCTTTTCAGTGCCGCACCCGAAGGGCGGCACGTGTCCAAGGATGTGGCCGCTGCTCTGGATCGAGCGCTGGATGTTTTCAGAGCGTTGGGCGCCGATGTCGAATCGTTCGACAGCCGGGACTTCCTGGTCGAGTCCACCTGGCGTGTCGTCAATCACACCGTGTGGCGCACGCGTTTCCTGCCCCTGATCGAACAGTCGCCGGAGAGCTTCAGCGACGATTTCAAAAAACAGATCGAATCGGCCGGCGAGTATTCGGCGGTGCAGTACCAGCAAGCCATGTTCGAGCGTTCGGCCCTCTTTCATCGTGTGCAGGGGCTGCTTGCCCATGCCGACGTACTGGTCATGCCCACGCTTACGCGAACGGCGCTGCCCGTGGACATGACGCTGTTCGACCCGATCGAGATCGACGGCGCGACGTACGAAGGCGTCAGGTCCCATTTCTACCCGTGGACCATGCTCTTCAACATGACCGGGCATCCCGCGATTTCGTTGCCGTGCGGATTCGGCCAGGACGGACTGCCCACAGGCATTCAGCTGGTCGCACGCTTCGGAGAAGACGCGCTGCTGCTGAAGTGTGCTGCCCTGTTCGAGCAGGCCTTCGGTATCGACAGGCGTCTGCCCGACTATGCGTGAGGCTGCACGTATGCCGATGGCCATGTGCGGGCACTTGTCCTGTCTGGAGTGAGAGCGAGTCATGGAACTGCGCCAATTACGTTATTTTGTGCGGATCGTGGAGCTCGGGAGTATCGGGCGTGCCGCGCGCGAGATGGGGCTGGTGCCTTCGGCCTTGAGCCAGCAGATCAGCGGGCTGGAAAAAGAGCTGTCCATCCGGCTTTTGCAGCGCACCACCACAGGTGTCACGCCCACGCCTGCCGGGCTGGCGTTTTTCCGCCAGGCGCAGATGTCGCTGCGCTATGCCGACACGGCCATCATCGCCGCGCGCGAGGCGCGCATGGCGGGCGTAGTAAGCGTCGGCTTTCCTTCCACCACGGCATCGTTGCTGGCGCTGCCCCTAGTCGCCGCGGTGTCCGAGCGCTACCCCGATATCCGACTTCGACTGGTGGAAGGACTGACCGGCTATCTGAGCCAGATGCTCAACGCCCGCACGCTGGATCTGGGCATCCTGTTTCACAGCGACGGCGCGCAGCAATGGAGCACAATCCCGATCCTGAACGAACGGCTGTTCCTGTTCGCACGCCGGGGCATGCTGGATGTGCCCGACGGGCAGGAAGTGGGGCCCGCGCAGTTTGCCCATCTGCCGATGGCGATGACCAGCAAGGCACATGGACTGCGTACGCTGGTCGATGCGGCCTTTGCGCGGGCCAAGGTGGAACTGAAGATTGGCATCGAGATCGACGGACTGAGCACCTTGATGGATGTCATCCAGGCGCACAACGTCGCCACGATTCAACCCGGCGCGGCCTTGGGGCGATTGCACGGCAGTGGCATCTGCGTGTATCCGATCAACGATCCCCACCTGTATCGCCACAATCTGCTCACCAGTGTTTCTGATGACGAACTGTCTCCGCCAGCGCTCGCCGTACGGGTGGTCCTGGCGGAACTGATGCGCAAACTTGTCAGAAAAGGACAGTGGCCGGGCGCAAGTATTCACGAATACTGATGCCCTCGTGCCGTCTGACCGTCTAGTCGGAACCTTCCGCACCTCCTATATTGAGCGCCGCCATCGGGCAAATCAGTTAGAGAGGAAGGCGCATTATGACGACGACACCGCAGGACGACTGGCAGATCCCCTCCATGCGGCCCCACTGCAGCGATGCAGAGTGGCAGGCACGTGTGGACCTGGCGGCCTGCTACCGGCTGGTCGAGCATTACGGCATGGCCGACATGATGGCCAACCACATTTCGGCGCGTGTACCAGGGGAGGACAACGCATTTCTGATCAACCCCTACGGCATGATGTACGAGGAGATCACCGCGTCCTGTCTGATCAAGGTCGACCTGGACGGCAAGATTCTGGCCAAGCCGGATTTCGGTCCGATGGACTATGGCATCAACAAGGCCGGCTACGTGATTCACAGCGCCATCCATCGCGCCCGGCACGAGGTCGATTGCGTCATTCACACGCATAGTTGGGCGTCGATGGCCGTGTCTTCGCTGCGCGACGGCCTGCAACCGCTCACGCAGACGGCCATGCGCTTTCTGAAGATCGCCTATCACGACTACCAGGGCGTGGTGCTGGACCTGAAGGAGCAGGAATCCCTGCTGGCCGATCTGGGGCAGGGCGAAGCATTGATCCTGCGCAATCATGGTGCGTTGACGGTCGGTCGGACCGTGGGCGAAGCCTTCAACTGGATGCACCGCCTGGAGCTGTCATGTCGCGCGCAACTGGCCGCGCAAGCCACGCAACTGCCGCTGGCGACTGTCGCACCCGACGTGCTGGAGGCTACCTGGAACAACTATCAACCCGGCACCCGACGACCTTATGGCGTCATGGAGTGGCCCGCGCTGCTGCGAAAACTGGATCGCATGGACAGAAGTTATCGCGACTGAACTCGTCTTGCCGGCGGCGTGCCGGCGTTTTTTCCGCAGTACCGACAAGTAAAAAATGAACGGAGACACACAATGAACTCACGCGCAACGAAGGCGGCGCTCGCGGCGCTCGTCACGACCTGTCTGGTCTCTATCCCCGCGCAGGCCCAGAAGTATCCGGAGCGCCCGGTGAGAATTACCGTGGCGTTCACCGCTGGCGGCACGACCGATACGCTGACGCGGGCGGTCAGCAGCAAGCTCAGCCAGCAACTGGGCCAGTCTTTTGTCGTGGAGAACCGCCCGGGAGCGGGCGGCAACATCGGCACGGAGTATGTCGTGCGTGCCGCGCCTGACGGCTACACGATGATCGTCAATTCGGTGGGCCCGATTGCGGTGAACTCGTCGCTGGGCAAGTTGAATTACGATCCGTTGACCGATCTGGTGCCCATCGTGCAGATCGCCACGGTGCCCAATGTGCTGGTCGTTCCGCCCAGCCTGCCGGTGCAGAACATCCAGGAGTTTCTGGAGTACGCCAAGAAAGCGGAGCCCGGTAAATTGAACTATGGGTCAACCGGTGTGGGGACGTCTTCGCATCTTTCCAGCTTCATGCTGATCGACGACCTGGGCGCGCAGGCCACGCACATCCCCTACAAGGGCGCCGACGCGCTGAACGATCTGCTGGCGGGGCGCGTGCAATTCATGTTCGCCACCATTCCGTCGGTGATCGGTCAGATCAAGTCCGGCAAGCTGCGGGCGCTGGCCGTCAGCAGCAAGGATCGTTCGGCCTCGCTTCCCGACGTCCCGACCATTGCCGAGCAGGGATTCAAGGACTTCGACGCGGGCTCCTGGTTCGGGTTCTTCGGTCCGCGGGGAACGCCACAGCCCGTCATCGATACGATCAACGCCGAGGTCAACAAGGCCTTGCCATCGCTGCAGAAGCAGATGATCAGCGAAGGCGCCGACCCGGTGGGAGGAACGCCCGAGGAATTCCGCGAATTCACGCAGCGTGAACAGAAGAAGTGGGCGGCCATCGTCAGCAAGATCGACGTGAACAAGCAGTGACCCTGCAGGCCAGGAGGTTTGTCCCGGCTATCTGGCTGACGCGGGTTGGTCAGCCAGCCGGGTCGCCATAGACTGCGGGGTTGCGCACGTTCACCGCCCGTCGCCCGGCCAGTGTGTCGATGATGCCCTGTGCGCACTGGCGCGCGGTTTCCTCTAGTGCCTCCAGGGTGGAGCCTGCCAGGTGAGGGGTGAGCACCACGTTGCTCATTTGCGCAAACGGGTGTTCGGCAGACATGGGTTCCTGCTCGAACACGTCCAGGCCTGCACCGGCGAGCTTGCCTGACGAGAGTGCGGCCACCAGCGCCGGCTCGTCGATCAGCCCGCCACGCGAGGTATTGATGACGATGGCCTGGGGCTTCATGCACGCAAGCGATGTGGCGTTCAATGTGTGGCGTGTATCGGGGCGCAGGGGGCGATGCAGCGAGACGACATCGGAACGGGCCAGCAGATCCTCGAGCGATTCGGCCGCCGTTACGCCTTCCAGCGATTCGGGCGGGGCGCTGGGCGACCACACCAGAACCTTCATGCCCAGGCCGCCCGAGGCCATGCGGGCGATCCATTTGCCGGTATGTCCGAAGCCCACGACGCCCAGCGTCTTGCCCCACAGCGAGATGAGGTCGTGCGTGTACTTGAAACCCCAGTTCCCGGATCGGGTGGCCGCATCGGCCCCCGCCACTTTGCGTGCGGTGGCCAGCATGAGCATCAGCGCATGTTCGGCCACGGCCTGCACGTTTGATTCCGGGGTATAGACAACCGGGATGCGACGCTCGGTGGCGTGCGCCACATCGACAGCGTCGGTGCCCGTACCGTGGTTGGCAATCACTTTCAGGTTCGGTGCGCGATCCATCACCCAGGCGGGCAGGGCGTCGCGGATCACTACCGCGTCGGCATCGGCGATCTCGGTGGCCAGTTGCTCCAGGTCAGCTGAGCGGGCCGTGCGTACTTCGATTCCCGCCTCCTTGAGCATGGCGGTACCGATGGGATGGATGGGTTCGGCGATCAGGCAGAAAGGCATTCAATATTCCAGAAAAGTCAGGTTCCAACACGCAGCGGCGCGGCCAGCTTGCGCAGGGCGGCAATGGCGGAGAGCGCGGTGATGCGGCCGGTCTTGGGATTCTCGCTGGGCACGTTCTGAATTTCCATGCTCAGCTTGGCTTCGTCCGAATCGACTTCGATGCGATGGATGTTGCGTGAGATGGTGGGGTCGGCCCAGATTTCAAGAATGGTGCGATCGGGTCCGATGCCGGCCAGCGAGAGCGAGACGGCAACGTTCAGGTTGGCCGGGAATCCTTCGGCGGCTTCGCGAGCGGTGCCCGAGTAGATGCGGGTGGGTTCGGTGATGGCATCCAGGTCGATGTTGTGCTTGACCACGTAGGGTGCACCGGAAAAACCGATGGGCGGTTTGCGGCTGACCATGCGGATCTCGCGGATGGTGCCTTCGGCAGCGGCCGTGACGGCGTCCAGGCCCAGCAGCGCCCCGGTGGCCACGATGATCTGGCCACCATGTTCGCGTGCCACGTCGACCAGTTGCTGGTTCAACAGCAGCGCGCCCGAACTGAGCACCAGGAGTTTTTTTCCAGCCTTCAGCACCGGTTCCGCAATGCGGGGCAAGAGGGCGCCCGGCGCACACTCGACCACGATGTCGCAATGATCGACCAGATGGTCGATGTCGGTATAGACGGGTGCTTGCTTGAAGGTGAAGGCCGCGCGTGCCTTTTCGACATCCCTGACACCGAGGGCGGTGAGTTGCAGGCCGGGAACGCCGGCTTCGAGCCGGGAGGCAATGGCTTTGCCGATTGCACCAAAACCGGCGATGCCGATGCGCAGAGGGGAGTTGGCTGCTTGCATGAATAGCTCCTGATGTTCTGTACGTGCCGCGAAGAAGCGCTAGCCTAAGGCAGGCGGCTGGGTCGTGGCAAAAGATTAATTCTGTCTACGGGTATTAGCGTGGGTAATGGCCGGCAGGGGCGCAGCGGCTCTCATGCATGGTCGTCCAGCCCGTATTGCAGGCGTGTGGCCCGGGCCTGTTCGATCAGCCACTGCCGCACGACCTGCGTGGCCGACGAGGTGTCCTGCGATTCGTGCGTGAGCACGTAATACTCGCCTGCACTTCGCACCGGCGGCAACCACGCCGCCACGAGATCGGGTGTGTTCTCGCGTGCCTGGTGGTAGATGAGTTCGGGCACCACCGCAATGCCCCGATGCTCCAGTGCTGCCTGCATCGAGATGAAGATATGGCCGAATTCCAGGTCCTGCTCGCGCGGCTGGAAGACGATCGATTGCGCCTGGCACCAATCCTGCCAGGCGCGCTGGCGGCTGATGGTGTGGATGAGGGGATAGGCCAGCACGTCGGCCGCCGAGACGATGGGCGGGCCTTCCTCCAGCAACTTGCGCGACGCCACGGCCACCAGCGCATCGGGAAACAGCACGTCGGCCACGATGCCGTCCCAACGTTCGGTCATGACCAGATCGATACGCGGAAGGTCGCGGTGGTATGCGCGCCCGGGAAGCTTGCCCACACGAATGGCGACGTCCACACCTCCGCTATGCAGGTCCACGGCATCGATAGAAGTGGTCAGGCGCAGGTCGATGTTGGGGCGGCTGGTGGTGAACGCTGCCAGCCGTGGCATGAGCCACAGCGTGGCAACGGTGGGCGTGGCACTCAAGGTCAGGGTTTCGCGTGCGCCCCGCGCAACGATGCGTGTGGTGGCGCGTTCCAGCTCCTCCAGCGCCCGCTGCGAGGCCTTGAAGAACTGCCTGCCATCTTCGGTCAGCTCCAGCCGGCGTGCCTGCCTGTCGAACAGGCGCACGCCCAGATAATCCTCCAGGTTGCGCACCTGTTGACTGACGGCACCCTGGGTGAGCGACAGCTCCTGGGCGGCCTGCGTGAAGGAGCCTAGCCGTGCAGTGGCCTCGAACGGTCGAAGAGTACTGAGGGGAGGCAGGCGTCGGCGCATCTCTCGCATGGAATCGGCGTGGGGCCTTGATTCTACTGCGTCGGAATGTTCGCCTCTTTGATGACCTTGCCCCACAGTGCATGCTCCTCGCGCAGATAGGTGGCCATGTCGGCTGCAGGCAGCGGCATGGTCTGAATGCCACGGTCGTTGAAATTCTTCACGATCTGCTCATCGGCCAGAACCTCCACCAGCTTCTCGCTCAACAAGGCAATGGTCGCAGGGTCGGTGTCAGTGGGCGCCATGAGCGAGAACCATGTGCTGGCGACATAGTCAGGCAGACCTGCCTGCGCAAACGTAGGCACGTCGGGGGCGAGCGGTGAGCGCTCTTTCTGCGAGATCGCCAGCGCCACGACCCGCCCGCCACGGATCTGGGGCAGTGCGGTGGCCACCGGTTCCATCATCAGGTCGATCTGCCCGCCCACCAGATCGTTCATGGCCGGTGCGCCGCCCCGATAAGGCACATGCATCATGGACAGGCCGTTTTCCAGGTTGTATTGCGCCATCTGCATATGCTGCGACGTGCCTACGCCGGCCGAGCCATAGGTCAGCTGGCCGCTGCGGGCCAGTGCTTCCTTGTGCACCGCTTTCAGATCGGGGTAGGCGTCGCGCTTGCCAGACACCAGGATGCTGGCCACTGACGCGATACCGCCTACGGGCGTGAGGTCGGTCAACGGATCGTATCCCGCCGTCGTGTTCATCTGCGGCACCACGGCCATCGTGCTGGCCGCGCCCAGCAGCAGCGTGTAGCCGTCCGGTTTGGCGCGTGCCGCCTGGCTGCTGCCTATCATGCCGCTGGCACCCGGCCGGTTCTCCACGACGATGTCGCCGCCCAGTGCGACGGCGAGCTTCTGCAATACGGGACGCGCAATGGTGTCGTTGATGCCTCCGGCGGGAAACGGCACGACAACGGTGATGGGCCGTTCGGGATAGGCGGCATGGGCAGACGTGCTGGTCAGGGCACTGAGAGCGAGCGCGGTTGCAGCGGCAATGCGCTGTACCGGCGCTGCGTGCAAGGCAGAGCGGTGGAAAAACATGAACTTCCCCTTGTGGTTTTTTAGGTCGACAGGACGTGGCCCGACGTGACCCCAGCCTAACGCGCTGCAGCAAAAGGCCACAAACCACTTTTTCTGCGCTTTCCATTAGCTGCGCTAATTTTGCCGCTACCATTGTGCGCATGAACCGTCCGACCCAGGCCTTCCCCACGTTCGATACCTCCGACTTCGGCGGTACCGGGGACTCGTTCTATTTCGATCTGGTGCGATTGCAGGATCGCCAGGACATCCCGCGTGGCTTTCCCCACCGCCACAACTATTACCACCTGCTCTGGATGACCCGCGCCGAGGGCACGCACATGCTGGATTTCGAGCATTTCGACGTGCGCGATCATTCGGTTTTTTTCGTCTCACCCGGCCAGTTGCATGCCTGGGCGTCCAGCGTGCGTCCCCAGGGTTACGTGATGAACATCAGCGCGGCGTTTTTTGTGCAGATGTTCCCGCGCGCCGATGACATTGCCCAGTTCCCGTTCTTTCACCTCGCCTGCGATGCGCCGGTGATGTATCTCACGTCTGCCGAGCACGATGAGCTGCTGCCTCTGCTCGAGGAGATCGAGCGCGAAACCCGCGATCGCCGCGCAGGGCGTTTCGATATCGTGCGCTCTTATCTGCTGGTGTTGCTTACCCGCCTGCGTCGCCTGTATCCACTGAACGATGTGGTGCGCACCAGTGGCCCCAGTTATGTGCTGGCCAAGCGGTTCATGCTGCTGATCGAAAGCGAGTATCTGAGCTTCACCAGCATCGGCCAGTATGCGCAGGCCCTGAGTGTCAGCGAGCGGCAGTTGAACGAGGCTGTCAAACGCACGGTGGCGCGCACGGCCAGCCAGGTCGTGCAGGACCGCATCGTGCTGCAGGCCAAGCGCCTGTTGTGCAATTCCGATCTCCCGATTGCCGACATCGCCTACCGATTGAATTTCGAAGACCCCGCTTATTTTGCGCGTTTCTTCAAGCGCCACACCCAGCGTACGCCAGGCGATTTTCGTCGCCAGTCCGCTGCCTGAGCGCAGGGACGCACGGCTGCTTGCAGAGCGCGTCCAACTTACGCATCGTCACCTTGCGGATCGCGGCATCGGGCAACTTCTCGCCCGATCACCGTGCGTGCCAACACGCGGCACGCCATCTTCAAACAAAAAAGTCCTCGTCGAATGTCTATCTGTCCTACCGCATGGCCGACGTCTCTGCGTAAAGTGCCTGAACCGGGCAGGTCTGTGCGACCCGCCCAGGCATCGCTTGCATAACCTACATCCAAAAATGGAGAGGAGACATGACCATGAAAGCCATCCGCCACGCGGCGCTCTGCCTGACGGTGGGGATACTGGGTGCCGCATCGGCGCCCGCCGCCGCTCAATCTTCGTCTGACGCTGCTGCACAAGCGGCGAATTTTCCAGACCGGCCCATGCGCATCATCGTGCCCTTTGCTGCGGGCGGCGCGACCGATGTCATTGCGCGTACGGTGGCTCAGGCGATGGGCGAGCAACTGAAGCAGGCGGTCGTGGTCGAGAACAAGGCCGGCGCCAATGGCAACATCGGCGCGGTCATGGCGGCGCGCTCGCAGCCCGATGGCTACACGCTGCTCATGGCGACCTCCAGTCACGCCATCAACGCCACGCTCTACAGCAATCTGGATTACAGCCTGACCAAGGATTTTGTGGGCCTGTCCAATCTGGCGTCGGTGCCGCTGCTGCTGGTCGTCAATCCCAGCGTGCCAGTCAAGACGCCTAGGGAGCTGGCAAGCTATGCGCAGAAAAACGGCGACGCCGTGAACTATGCGTCCGGCGGCACGGGCACGGCGGCGCATCTGGCAGGCACGCAATTCAACACCCTGACCAACGCCAGGATGACTCACGTTCCATACAAGGGCGGTGCGCAGGCGCTGAACGACCTGATGGGTGGACAGGTGCAGTTGATGTTTGCGAATCTGCCCGAAGTGCTGTCGCAGGTGCAGGCCAAACGCCTGACGGCGTTAGGGCTGACCGGTACCACCCGGCACGCCGCGCTGCCCGATGTGCCCACCTTGAGCGAGGCGGGTTTCCCGGAGCTGAATGCCCGGTCGTGGTTCGGACTGTTTGTGCCTGCCGCAACGCCTGCGCCGGTGGTCGACAAACTCTCCAAAGCCATCGTGCAGGCCGTGGCCAGCCCGACGGTGCAGAACCGCTTGAAAGAGCTGGGCGCCGATCCCGTGGGTGACGATCACGTCGCCTTCCAGCGCTATGTCGAGTCCGAAGTCGTTCGCTGGGGCGACCTCGTGAAGAAATCAGGGGCGCGTGCCGAGTAAGGGCACACGCCAGGAACCATTCAATTTCAAAGGAAAGACATGCTGTACGACGTGCGAACCTATACCTGCCGCCCAGGCACCCTCAAAAAACATCTGGCGGTGTATGCCGAGCATGGCTTTGCCACGCAGAGCAAGCATCTGGGCAAACCTCTGGCGTATCTGCAGACCGAGACTGGCAATGTGAACAGTTACGTGCACATCTGGGTCTATGCGGATGCCGCCGACCGTGCGGCGCGCCGTGCGGCGCTTCAGAAAGATCCGGCGTGGGCCGACTATCTGGCCAAAAGCGCAGAGGGCGGTTATCTGGTGAGTCAGGTCAACCAGTTGATGGTGAACACACCGTTCTTCACGCCGTAAGGGCGGGTGCGTGGCGTGACTCGCCACGCGTGCGGGCGCCAGCTCACTTGGCCCGTAGAGCATCCCACTCGTCCGCACCGAAACGCCGGAAGCCATCGGCAACCTTGAAGCCGGGCGAGACACTGGCCATTCTGCCGGTGTCCTTGACCTCCTTGAGCACGCGGTCGAACGTGGCGATGGCGTTGCGCAGGCACAGGCCCGGCAGGATCGCCATCTTGTAGCCCATCTCGCGTGCTTCATCCAGGCTGACCAGTGGGGTCTTGCCGCCCATCACCATGTTCAGCAGGCAAGGGCCGTTCACGCGCCTGGGAACCGCGGCCATTTCTTCCAGGCTTTGCGTGGCTTCCAGAAAAATCATGTCGGCACCGGCTGCCAGCGCCTCGCGGCTGCGTGCTATCGCCTCGTCCAGATCGACCACAGCACGTGCGTCGGTACGGGCAATCACCAGAAAATCGGGATTCTTGCGGGCGGCCACCGCCGCCTTGATCTTGGTGATGAACTCAGAACGGGGAACGATTTCCTTGCCGTCCAGGTGCCCGCAGCGTTTGGGCGCGACCTGATCTTCGATATGGATAGCAGCCACGTTGCGTGCCTCGAATTCATGCACCGTGCGTGTCACGTTCAGTTCATTGCCATAGCCGGTGTCGGCGTCGGAGATGAGTGGAATGGACACGGATCGCGCAATGACCGCGGCGTTCTCCACCATTTCGGTCATGGTGATCAGCCCGAAGTCCGGATATCCCAGGCGCGCTGCGGTACCCGCGCCCGTCATGTACACCGCGTCGAATCCCGCCTGCTCGATCATTCGCGCCGAAATGCCGTCGTAGGCGCCCGGTGCGACGACCATCGCCTGGTCGCGCAACATCTCTCTGAGTCTCTTGGCTGGATGCATGCCTGTCTCCGAATTCCGCCTTAGGCGGAAAAGTGTTTTGTTTATTGCAAATCAGATTGTTAACAATATAATAAACACACTTGATCCGCCTGTACAGGTGCGGCGCCGCCCAGGGGGTGCTGGACAAAATCCAAGAGCGGACCTGGATGACAGCCAAAAGGAGATTCGAGGATGACACTAGGCACGATGCTTTGTCGCGCACGGCGTTGCGGCATGGCCAGCCTCGCAGGCATGGTCAGCGCCCTGGCGCTTGGGGTGGGGGCGCCAGGCGCATTGGCGGGCTTTCCAGACAAACCTGTGGTCATCGTGGTGCCTTTTTCGGCGGGAGGCGGCACCGATGCGGTGGCCAGAACGATGGCCAAGGCGCTTTCTCTGCGATGGAAGCAACCCGTGGTGGTGGAGAACCGCAGTGGCGCCGAAGGGTGGTTGGGCACGCAGCATGTGCTTGGCCAACCTGCCGATGGCTACACGATCCTGATGCAGATCAACCAGATGCTGCTCTCGCCCATGATGGTGCCGGACAACAAGTTCGACATTGCGCGCGATCTCGAGCTGATCTCGAAAGTGCAGCGCTCGCCGATGATGATCGCCGCTCCGGCGAGTTCGCCGGCAACCAGCATGAAGGATTTCCTGGAGCGCTGCAAAGCCGCCGCCAAGCCCTGCAGTTTCGGCTCGGCCACCCTGTATTCGCAGATCATGGGCAATTACCTGTTCGATCTGGCGGGTGTGAAAAACGCCGTGAACGCGCGCTATCGAGGCACGTCGCCCATGATGACCGACCTGCTGGGCGAGCACATCGACCTCGCCTTTCCGTCTGCGGCCCTGGGTGGGCCGCAGTACAAGGCGGGCAAGATCAAGATCTTCGCGGTGGGCACCCTGGACCGTTTCGATCAGTTGCCCGAGATTCCGACACTGCAGGAGCAGGGCTATTCGCTCAAGGGCGACACCTGGTATGGGCTCATGGTTCGCAAAGGCACACCTGGCGAGGCAGTGCGCGCCATTTACGAAGGCATCAAGGCGGTTTCCGAATTGCCCGAAGTGACCACGGCCATCCGGGCTGAAGGCGGCATTCCGGTGTTCGGATCACCAGAACAGTTCCAAGCCGAGGTAAAAAGTGAGCTCCAAGTGCTGGAACCGCTGGCCAGGAAGTATCTGCTCGCGGAACCCGCCAAGCCCTGAGACTGGAAAAGAACATGCAAGCTGTCACCCCCAAGAAACCTGGCCTGACCTTGAGCGACGTGGTCGTCGATCAACTGCGCGAGGCCATCATGCAAGGGGTTTACGTGCCGGGTCAACGCCTGGTCGAGGTCGATCTGGTGGCCGATTTTTCTGCCAGCCGGGGCGCGGTGCGCGAGGCGATCCGCCGCCTGGCCGTCGAGGGGATCGTGGTGCTCATTCCCAATCGGGGCGCGATGGTGAGAAAGCTCTCGCTGAAGGAGTTCGGCGATCTTTTTCGCATGCGTGAGGCGCTCGAAGGACTGGCAGCAAGGCTGGCGGCCGAACGACTGGATACGCCAGCCCGTCGCGCCGCGTTCAAGGCCGAGATCGACAGCATGGCGCTGGATCGGCCTGAAAACATCGGGGTGAATTTTGGCGAAGCCAACCGCAAGCTGCACCAGTTGATCGTGGACTATGCCGCGAACCAGCTGCTGAGCGACACCTTGCGGCAGTTGCGACTGCCGTTGGTACGCCTGCAGATCCGCGCTGCGACGGATCTTGCCTACCGTGCCCAGTCCGCACGCGAGCACGAGCAGATCATTGCCGCCTTGCTGTCGGGCGACCCCGATGCCTCCGAGCAAGCCATGCGCCGTCACCTGCAGGCCGCGGCTCAACGCGTACTTACTCTGGCCTCTCTAGAAAAAAGCAGATTGGTCGCCTGAAAAAAGGTCGTCATCATGAACCCCTCCGCACCGTCCACCTTGTTCGAGAAAATCTGGCAGCGTCACGTGGTGCTGGAAGACGAGGGCAGTGCCTTGCTGCACATTGGCCGGCATCTGGTGCATGAGGGATCGCGCAATGCATTCCAGGTACTGGCCGACCACGGCCTGCCGGTGCGCTGTCCGCAGCGCACCTTCGCCACACCGGATCACTACGTGGCCACCACGCGCACAGGCACAAAAGCCAGCGACGATCCGAAAAAACAGGCGATGGTCGATGCGCTGACCCGCAACACGCACGCGCAGGGGGTCCATTTTTTTGGCCTGAACGATGTCAGGCAAGGCATCGTGCACGTGGTCGGCCCGGAGCAGGGCATCAGCCTGCCCGGACTGATCATCGTCTGTGGCGACAGTCACACCGCCACGCATGGTGCGTTGGGTGCGCTGGCGTTCGGCATCGGCAGCTCTGAAGTGGCGCATGTGCTGGCCACACAGTCGCTGTGGCAGACCAAACCCAGAACCCTGCGCATCTCGGTTTCCGGAAGGTTGCGCGAGGGGGTGTATGCCAAGGATCTGATACTGGCCATCATCGGCAAGATCGGCGCGGCCGGTGCCGTCGGACACGTCATCGAGTATGCCGGCAGCGCCATCAGCGCCCTGGACATGGAGGCGCGCATGACCTTGTGCAACATGTCGATCGAGGCCGGTGGGCGAGCGGGCATGATCGCGCCCGATGAGAAGACCTTCGCCTATCTCAAGGGCCGGCCTCATGCCCCTTCGGCGCAACACTGGGACGCGGCAATGGCCGATTGGCAGACACTGCGCAGCGATGCCGAAGCACGTTTCGATGCCGAGGTCAGCCTGGATGCATCGACGATCTCGCCTATGGTCACCTGGGGCACCAGCCCGCAGGACACCTGTGCGCTTGCCAGTGTCGTGCCCGATCCCCAGCGGCAGGACGATCCCGCCCGGCGCGAGGCCATGCGCCATGCGCTGGACTACATGGGCCTGCGAGCCGGCCAGTCGATGGCCGAAGTCGGCGTGGATCGAGTCTTCATCGGGTCCTGTACCAACGGGCGCATCGAAGACCTGCGTGCGGCAGCCCAGGTGTTCGCGGGACACAAGGTGTGTGTGCCGACCCTGGTGGTACCCGGCTCCAGTCTGGTCAGGCAACAGGCCGAGGCCGAGGGGCTGGCCGCCATATTCGAGGCCGCAGGCGCCCAGTGGCGGCAGTCCGGCTGTTCGATGTGTGTGGGCATGAATGGCGACACCGGCGCGCCGGGCGAACGCACGGCATCCACTACCAACCGCAATTTCATCGGACGCCAGGGGCAGGACGTGCGCACGCATCTGGTCAGCCCGGCGACCGCAGCGGCCACCGCGCTGACCGGACGCCTTACCGATGCACGCAGTCTGATGGAGACACGATGATGACGCCTTTCACTGGACTTGACGCCGTTGCGGCGCCCCTGCCGCTTGCCCAGTGCGACACCGATCAGATCGTGCCCGCACGGTTCCTGTCGCGCAGACGTGCCGAAGGATATGGACACCAGCTTTTCCACGACTTGAGATTTGGCGCAGGCGAGCAGGTCAACGACGCTTTTGTGCTGAACCAACCTGTCTATCGTGAAGCGGAAATTCTGGTGGCCGACGAGAATTTCGGCTGCGGTTCGTCGCGCGAGTGTGCGGTGTGGGCGCTTTATGACTATGGCTTTCGCGCGGTCATCGCGCCGTCGTTTGGCGACATCTTCTTCAACAATAGTTCCAAGAACGGCTTGCTGGCGATTGTGCTGCCCGCCGAACGGGTCGAGCGCTTGCGCACGCTGTGCAGCGAACGCCCCGGCACCCGCCTGAGCATCGACCTGGCCACGCAGCGCGTGACCAGTGGCGAGAGCCCGGAAGACGTCGATCCGTTTCACATCGACCCCTTGAAAAAACGCCTGTTGATGGCGGGCATGGACGAAATATCCTACACGCTCACGCATCGGGCCGAGCTTGATGCCTTCGAGAAGAAGTACGTCTCGCACTACCCCTGGCTGGGCTGATTTTTCTTCTGCGGCGTGTGCAGGTCGGCTACGGCATTGAAGACATCGTCCGGCTTGCTGCTTCAGCATCAGCTGGCTGGCTGCTTCGCCTGTGAGCATTACTCGATCTGGATGTTCTCGCTTTCGATCAGCTCCGCCCATTTCTGTGACTCGCTGTTCACCAGGTCAGTCAGGTCTTGGGGCGTCCCTGCCACCAGGTCAATTCCCTGGGGTTCGAGTTTCTTGATCAGTTCGGGATCCTGCGCCACCTTTTGAGCAGCGGCGTTCAGGCGCTCGATGATGGGGGCTGGCGTGCCCGCCTTGGCAAACAGGCCATACCAGGTGGTGTAGTGCATCTTCGGCAGGCCGCTGTCGGCGATGACGGGAATGGCGCGCAGGCTCTCGCCTTTGCTGGGCCCGGACATGCCGATGGCGGTGATCGTGCCGTCATCGATCATGCCCTTGAGCGAGGGCACGCTGCTGAACAGGGCGTGAATCGTGCCGGGAACCAGATCAGTGATCGCCTGCGATGTACCGCGATAGGGCACGTGGACCACATCGACTTCGGCCTGTGCCTTGAACATTTCCATGCCCAGGTGGGCCAGGCCGCCGGCACCCGCCGAACCGAAGTTCACATATCCGGGCTTCGCCTTGGCGTAGTCGATGAATTCCTGCAGGTTGTTGGCCGGAATCTTTTTCGAGATGACCAGCACGTGCGGGCTGGCAGTCAGTTGACTGATCGGCGCAAGCGCCTGGTCAAGCTTCAGGTTCTTGGTGGCGGGGTTGGGAATGGTCAGGTTGCCCGAGGCGGGCATGATGAGCGTGTAGCCGTCGGCAGGCGCGCCCAGCAACTGGTTCATGGCCGGTACACCGTGACCCCCGCCAGCGTTGGCGACCACGATGGGCTGGCCCAGATCCAACGTCAGCGCGCGCGCGATTTCACGCCCGACCGTGTCGGCCGGACCACCGGCTGCAAACGGAATGATGAGTCTGATGGGGCGTTCCGGATAGGCATCGGCAGCCGCACTGGCGGTGGCTGCAGCGGTCAGGGAAAATGCCAGGGCAATCACCAGTTTTTTGAGTGTCATGTTGTCTCCTCAGTGTGTCGTAGGGATGTTCAGTCATCCGCACGCATGCATGTGCGCCGGCGCTGTCGGCCGGATGCGGCATGACTTGCGGTTTGTCGTCAGACCAGCGAGGTCTGGATAGCCGGGAAAATGCGTTGATAAGCCTCGCCGTAGGTCGACGCGCTCTGGCCACGACGACCTGCCTGCGCGCCGCGCTGCATGGCCAGTCGTTCGTAATAGGCCCATAGATTCTTTTGTGTGGGCATGGCCTGCATGGCCGCTTTCTTGGTCTCCCACACCTCACTGATATCCAGAATGACGTTGGGCTTGAAGTCGCACAATTCGGATTGATGCGGCTCGAACGACAACACCTGCGCGGGTGCGGCAATATCGGCTCCATGCCCGGGGGCCAGTGCCATCATGCGGGCTCCCAGCACCATGTTGTAGGTGCGGCAGTGATCCAGGTTCGACGGATCGCGCTCAGGATGCGTCAGGATGACCGCGGGCCGGGTGCGACGGATGACCTGCGAAATCCGCTCCACCGTGCTGGCCGATTCCGCGAGCGGGTAGTCCCCCAGATCATAAAAATCGATATGCGCCGCGCCCAGGATTTCTCCGGCGGCTTGCGCCTCGGCGTGCCGGGTCGCCTTGACCGCCGCCAGGTCGGGGCGCGGGGTGGCCGCCCAGGCTGCATTGGACTCCCCGTTTTCGCCATAGCTCAGACACACGATGTGTACGGGCACACCTTTGCGTGCGTGTGCAGCGATGGCACCGCCGCAACGCCAGACAAAATCTCCGACGTGCGCGGTCACGACTAAAAGCGATGTATAGACCATGTTGCTCCCTGCTTTCTTGTGTTTGGTGGGCAAGAGTATATCTAGTGAAACGGCGTTGTACTCTGTACAATGACCCCCGTGATAATTGGTTTTGAGAGCATCCATGAGTAATGACGGCGTGATCGCGGTGGAACGGGCATTGAGCATTCTTGACTGCTTTACGCCCCAGTCTCCCTGCATGACCCTTGCGGAACTGGCAACAAAATCGCCTTTGCACAAGACCACCATCTTCCGGCTGCTGAACTCGCTGGAGCGCTCCCGGTATGTCGTGCGCAACAAGGAAGGGGCCTATTCGCTGGGTCCCCGGTTGCTCTACCTGGGCCGGGTGTACGAGCGCGGTTTCAAGCTGGCCGATGTGGTGATGCCGGTGCTCACCGGGCTGACGGGTGCAACGGGAGAAAGTGCCTCTTACTACACGCCGCAGGACGCTGGCGCGCGTCTGTGTCTGTTTCGCTCGCAGCCGCATGAAGGCTTGCACAGCCAGGTGCTGGCGGGCAGCGTCATGCCGCCCGATCAGTCTTCGACCGGGCGTGTATTCATGATCTGGAACGATCTGGCACCACGTGGCACCGATACGCTGCCGTTCTTCTCCAGCGGCATGCGAGACCCCTACAGTGCCTCGTGGTCGATCCCGGTGTTTGGGGTGGAGGACCGATTCGTTGCCGCACTGACGCTGGCCGGATTGTCCGAACGGATCCGCACGCTGGACGCCGGGCGCATGACCGCGCTGCTACGCGATGCCGCACGCACGTTGTCTGTGCGATTGGGGGCCACGCCTGAGGCGCTGGATATTATTTATGATGACCAGGCGCTGTCGCATGACTGAGCCCGATGGGAAGTCATCGTCACATGATTCGCAGGGCACACGCCGGCCGGACGCAGTGCGCCGTGTCTATCGTTTGTCGTGCGAGTGAATCTGCAGGGCTTCCAGAAAGCGCGACACCATGTTGTAGGCACCGATGGTGGCCGTGATCTCCACGATCTGTTGCGGCGTATGCAGGGCGGCCACGGCATTGAAGACATCGTCTGGCACTTGCACCGTGCGTGTCATGGCATCGGTATACGCCAGCACGGCGCGCTCGACGTCATCGAACAACGCGCAGTCGGTCCAGTTTTCCAGCTCATCCAGCTTGGCTTGCGACACACCTTCGGCCAGTGCGATGGGCGCATGCTGATCCGCTTCATACGGTGCGTTGTTCAGGATGGCCACACGCATGATGATCAGTTCGCGCAACGCGCCGGAAAGCGAGCTTTTCTGCCGAACCGCCGTCAGATAGTTCAGCCAGCCCGAGGCAATCGGGGGGCTGTGCAGCAGCATCTGATACAGGTGCAGGACACCGCCACGTTCGGCAGTGATGCGTTCGGTCAACGGACGAGCCGCCTCGTTGTTCAAGTCGGCATAGTCGATACGGGCCATGAATGAATCCTCGTTGTTCTGGTTGTGATGTGGTGCAGGCGGGTGGGTCCTGTTCGATGCAAGAGCCTGCAACCCCGATGTTATGCTCTTCCCACAACTTGGCCCAGGCCAAAAAAATTCTCTGGAGATATCAATGTTTATCCGTAAGTTCGTCGCACCGCTGGCCGCCGGCATCACTCTGGCTTTCAGCGCGCCAGCTGCTCAAGCGCAGTCGACCTACCCGGAGAAACCCATACAGCTGGTGGTGCCGTGGGCCCCAGGTGGGGCCACGGATATCATCGGGCGCTTGATCGCCCAGCAACTGAGCGGTCGCCTGGGGCAACCCGTGGTGGTCGAGAACAAGGCCGGTGCGGGCGGAAATATTGGAACTGCCTCGTTCGTCAGAGAGAAGCCGGATGGCTATACCTTGCTGATGACCACCAGCTCCACGCACGGCATCAACTCGCACCTGTATTCCCGGCCCGGCTTCAACGTCGAGAAGGACTTTGCCAATATCGCTTTCGTGGGCTCCATCCCCAACGTGCTGGAAGTGCCTGCGAAGTCGCCGTTCGACACGGCCCAGCAACTGATCGAGTTTGCGCGTGCCAACCCGGGCAAACTGAACTATGGCTCGGCGGGCATCGGATCGTCGCAGCACCTTGCGGCGGCGCAGTTGATCCATTCTGCCGGCATCGAGATGACCCACGTTCCTTATCGAGGCAGCGGCCCGGCCGTGGCGGATCTGCTGGGCGGCAATCTGGATCTGATGCTGGACACGGGTTCGCTGAACCAGGTGAAGGCTGGCGCGCTCAAGGCACTGGCGGTCGCCTCCAAGACCCGTCTGGCCGAGTTTCCGGAGGTGCCCACGTTTGACGAGACGGGCCTGAAGGACATGTACGCGGCGGCCTGGTATGGCGTGGCCACGCATGCCGATGTCCCGCGCGAGATCGTCGATCGCCTGAACAAGGAAATCAACGAGATCCTGCAGCAGCCCGAAATGATCTCGCGTCTGGAAGGCATGGGTGTGCAGGTCGGTCCGCTGCAGAATGCCAAGGAACTCGATGCGTTCGTGCGCGACGAGGGCAAGCGCTTCAAGGCGCTGGTAGAGATGTCCGGCGCCAAGATGGATTGAAGGTTTCCGGGTCGGCGCTATCTTGAATAGAAGCGTTTGATCGCACCGATGAGGATCTCCAGATCCTCGCGGCAGACGTCGCGATGGACGACCAGGCGGCTGGGGCCGGCGTAAACCGCCTGTATCAGCAAGCCTTGTTCGGCCAACACGGAACCCAGATCGCGGTCGGCGCGCGTGTCGAACGCGGCGAACACCATGTTGGTCGCCTGACTCAGCACCTGGACTTCGTCGATGCCTGCCAGGGCGTGGGCGAGCCACGCAGCGTTTTCATGATCCCGCGCCAGGTCCTGCACGTGGTGCTCCAGTGCATACAGGCAGGCGGCGGCCAGAATGCCCGACTGGCGCATGCCGCCGCCCAGTACCTTGCGCCACCGGCGCGCCCGCTCGATCAGCGGGCGATCCCCGACGAGCACCGAGCCCACCGGTGCGCCCAGCCCTTTGGAGAAGCAGAGCGATGCCGAATCGAAGGGGCGCACCACTTCATCAATACCGACCTGCATGTGCGCCGCCGCGTTGAAGGCTCGCGCGCCATCCAGATGTCGGGCTAGTCCGAGTCCGCCTGCCCACGCCGTTGCGGCCTGGACATAGTCGGCAGGCAACACTTTCCCTCCGATCGTGTTTTCCAGCGCAAGCAGGCGTGTGCGGGCGTAATGGAAGTCGATCGGTTTGACGGCCTCCTGCAGGC
>JAEYZR010000195.1 GCA_023427945.1 Pseudomonadota bacterium
CCCGATATCTGCGCTCGAGTCACGTATCTGCCTGACGATCAGTCGTCGGCGCGCGTCAGGGCAACGATCGGATCGTCCAGCAGGTAATCCGCCACTTGCTGGATGAAGGGTGATTTGGCGGCATCCGCTTGCGTCGTCAACGTGAGCTCACGTATGGCCCATGGCTCACTCAATGCCAGCACGGCAACCTGGTTTTTCTGTAGTGCGATTGCCGCAACGCTGCGCGGCACCATTGCCACGCCAACGCCCGCGGCAACCATGGACAGCGCAGCCTCGAAAGTATGGACATGAATGCGGATCCGGGGCATGCCGCCGGCAAGTTTCGCCATATCCTTGAGAAAGAGGTAGTTGCTGCTGTTGTGGTTCATGCTCACGAAATCCAGCTCCAGCACGGCAGCGAAGCGGATCGAATCGTGTGCAGTGATGGGATGGTCTGGCGGAGCGACGATCACCAGTTCGTCCATGGCATAGCGAATGGCATTCACGCCAGTGGATTCCGGCCGCCCGGCAAAAATCCCGATGTCGGCCTCTTTGCCCGCGATAGCAGCTTCGATCGTGTGGCTTGGACGTTCTTCCAGTTGAATGTTGACGTTCGGGTTGGCGCTTAGAAAGCGCGCAAGGCTGGGTACGATGAAGCTGTTCAGTGAGCTGCTGTTGGCCAACAGTTTGACGTTGCCTTGCAGCCCACTGGAAAAACTGCTGATCTCACCATGCATGCGGGTAACGCCAGCAAGCAAGGCTCGGACATGCTTCAGGACAAACTCGCCTTCGGTTGTCAGTTCCATGCCCCTGGACTCGCGCTTGAATAGTGGTACGCCCAACGCGAGTTCGAGGTTTTTCAGCCGATAGCTCGCCGATGACGCGGTCAGGTGGACGCTGTTCGCACCTCCAGAAAGGCTCTTGGCGTTAGCGATGGCCAGGAAAAGCCTGAGGTCGGTGAGTTCGTAGCGCATGGCGAGCGTTCTTGTTCTGTTGTCAACGCAACGAGTGTACTGACGGGCCAGAAAGCGGTAAAGGCGCGAGGTACTGAGTCCGTGGTGGCAGATATTTTGCCCGGTCGCCCGCGCCCGCTATCGGAAGGGCGGCATGATGGGTGCCTTGCGCCCGCATCCTGGTGCAAAATGCACAACAGCCTCGCTGCGCACGCTGCATCGATCCTGCGCGGGCTGGCGAGGTGCCGCAAGCGTGTGTCCAACTGCGGGAATCCCGCGAGATCATGCGTCAGGCCATGTTCATGACATAACTTTTTTCCGGATACCTGCCATGCGTTTTGTTCTCGCCTTGTTCAAGCACGAAACCAATACGTTTTCCACCCAATCGACGGTATTGCAGTCCTTCAGCCGAGGTTCGATGTACGAAGGCCCATGCTACGGCGCAGATGCCGTCAAAGCCTGTGAAGGTACCAATAATGCTGTTGCGGCCTACCTGGATCTTGCCAGGGAAATGGGGGCGGAAGTCGACTTCGTGATATGTGCCAATGCGGTGCCCAGTGGCATCGTGACGCGTGAAGCCTTCGATGCCATCGTGGCCCCTATCGTGCAAAGCGCGGGTCTAGGGTGCGATGCCATCATGCTGGACCTGCACGGCGCGATGGTAGCCGAGGGATATCTGGACGCAGAAGGTGAACTGTTGCGTCGCCTGCGTGCCGTGCAGCCGCATACGCCAATTGCGGTGGCGTTGGACTATCACGCCAACCTGAGCGCCGACTTCATCGCCCATGCCGACATCGTTACCGGCTACTGCACATATCCCCATGTCGATGTCTACCAGACTGGTGAGCGTGCGGCGCGCACCCTGCGCGCCATGCTGGAGCACCGCGTCGAGCCGACGCTGGTGTGGCGTCGGCTTCCCATGCTGACGCAGATTCTGAACCAGACACCCGCACGCCAGCCCATGAAAGACATCATGGAAATCGCCGTCGAAGCCGAGCGCTGCGGGCAGGTGCTCAACGCATCGGTATTCGTGGGATTCCCCTTGGCGGACACACCCTATACCGGCCTGTCGATTGTGTTGGTGGCAGAGAAAGGCAAAGAGGCTCAGGCCCGGGCACTGCTGGATCGCCTGGCCGATATGGCGTGGCAGCGTCGAGCGGATTTCATCACCGATTACGAGACGTACGAGCAGACGCTTGAACGCGCCGCGGCACTTCAGGATGGGCCGGTTTTATTGGTCGATCATGGCGATAACTGCGCCTCGGGCGGCAGCACCGATGAAATGAGCGTGCTGCGTGCGTTGATGGCGCTGGGCGCAACCGATGTCGTGGCTGGCCCGTACTGGGATCCGGCATCGGTCCAGGCGCTGATCGAAGCAGGTGCCGGTGCGACATGCACCATAGATCTGGGCGGCAAGACCGACATGCCGGCCATCAACCTGCCAGGCAAACCCTTGACGGTGACGGGAACGGTGATGAACATTACAGACGGGCGCTATACCGTGACCGGCCCAATGTTCACCGGCATGCAGCTTTCCCTGGGGCGCACTGTGGTGCTGGATGTGGGCGGTGTGCTGATCCTGGTGTCGGAAAAGCCGCAAGAGCCTTTTGATGTGGGCATCTTCACGCACGCCGGCATCGATCCTGCATCCAGGAAGTTCATCCTGATCAAATCAAAGCAGCACTTCATGGCCGGGTTCGCAACCCTGGCGAAACACATCGTCATGGTGGCCGGGCCAGGCGTGTGCGGATCGGATTTTTCACAGTTCAACTACACAAAGCTGGAGCGCCCGATTTATCCGCTGGATCCTCGTCCATGATTTCCCTGCCGGGCTCCACGACGACAAGATTACGCCCGCGCTGTTTCGCCAGGTAGAGGGAGACATCGGCACGCCAATACAGGTCTCCCAGGGTGTCGGGTTCCCGAAGCTCGGCCACGCCTGCGCTGAAGGTTAGACACCCTCCCATGGGCGATGTGCCGTGAGCGGTATTGTCCTGCGTCAGCAAATCCTGACAGCGGCGCACGGACCGCGCCACTTCGGTTGCATCAGTGTGCTCGAGCAGAATGCCGAATTCCTCCCCGCCCAGTCGTACCAGCAGATCATCCGACTTAAGTGTCATGGATTGCAGGCACTGGGCAACCTTTACCAGTGCAAGGTCGCCAGCGGCATGCCCATGATGGTCGTTGTATTCCTTGAAGTGGTCGACATCGACAATCACCATGAACAGCGATGCCTTGTCGATGTGAGCCTGCTGTATGCGCTGGGGCCCGGTTTGGAAAAAACTGCGTCGATTCAGCAGACCCGTGAGGAAGTCGTGCTCGGCATCCCAGTCGACGAGCTTGCGCAACAGAAACTGCTCGCGTTGAGCCAGCTCGCGCATATATGCGCTGATACACGATGTGAGGTAGGAGATCACCACGATGATGGCGAAGAGCAGCTTTTCTTCGATGGTCGGTATGTTCAGGACCATGAAGGCCAGGAGCACGGCCACCACGCACCACATGGCGCCGATTGCCGCCGCCTCGCGAAACAGCAGACCGCAAGGCAGGAACACTGCAGCGACAATCACTACGTAACTGCTGATCGCGTAGGGCAGCGCCAGATGACTGTAAGTGACCGTGGTGGCAAAAATCGTGAATCCGATCAGAAAATGCACTGCCATGACAAGCAGGCTCATATGCCCTGCGGTCTTCACGCGTTGCACCGCCACGGCAACACCCAGCAGTAACACCAGGCAGGCAACCCGGGGCAGGATTACACCAAATGCAAAGAGCGTGGCATGGTAGTCGGCATTGCCGGAAATACCATAACGACGAAAATCGATAATGGCAAACAGCGTGAATATGGCAACCCCAACAAAAGCCAGCACCCGCGCTGGTTTTTGTTGGGATTGACGCAAGTTGTCGGCAAAAATCTTTTCGACTTCAGAAGAAAACCTGAGGCCTTTGCCAATCTCACACTTGATCCTTTCTGGGTCAGAGCCAATTGGCACTGATGACTCTTGGCGCATTTTTTTCTACCCCTCTGTCATTCTTTAGACAGAATACCCCTTATTTGAAAACTCTTGTTTCGAGAGGCGCCGGTCTTTTCACTGATGAAGCCGGCCCTGCATTCGCAGAGGGGGGGCAATGCACGTTTGTCCAGGCCAGATCGCTCTTGGGCCGCACGCGGGGCGCCGGCCTGGACAGTAAGGCTACCTGGCCTATTCAGATCGTGTCATGGCGAGCAGCGTGTCGATGACTGCGCTGTTGCTTGTGACCACGGGTACGCCGAATGTCTTTTCAAGCGCCTCGCGCGCTTCATAAGCACGGAAGTTCGTGCAGGAGACGAACAGCCCATCGAAGGTATAGCCGGCAAGTTTTTCTTGTGCGAATGCCACGATATCTTCCGGAGTAGGGTCCGCCAGGGCGACGTTGTCAGTGATGCCCATGCCAAAAGCGCAGACGACGTGATCGCTAGCTGCCTTGGCTACCGCTGTGGTCAATTCCTCGTTGTAAGGCGTGATCACCGCCAGGTGCTTGATCGGCTTCGAGCCTAAGGCGGCGGCCACGCATGAAATGACACCCAGACCTTTGCAGCCCGCGCGCTCGCCGAGTGAACGACATATTTCGGCGTCGTACTCCAGACCGAAGATGGAGCCTGCCGAGGTGCAGCCGAAAACCAGAACATCCGGGTTTGCCGTGCCCAGATCGGAGGCCGCCTGCGGGGCGAAATTCTCGATCATCTCGATCTCTTTTTCCTTGGTCGTCTCTACCAGGTACATCCGGTCGGTGTGTACGGTGAACGAAGATTTCGGCAGTGCCGCATGCAGGTCGTTCTCCAGCACGGTATTGGAGGAGGGCACGAGTAGTGCCACCCGGATGCGTTGATCTTTCTTGCGTGCGTTGCTCATGGTCATACCCCTTTCGTCGTTGTGTTCGGACTCCATCCGCCTCCGCCTGCCGTCACCATTTCGAGGCGATCGCCGGTTTGCAGGCGATGTGGGCCGCTCTTTGCTTCGAGGCTGCGCACCGTGTCACCCGTATGAAGACGAAAGCAGGCGAGCTGGCCGTCTTGCGCATCACCGATGCCTTTGGCTGCGGAATGGGTGCGCTCTCCCAGTACAGAGACCTGTACCGGACCGGAAAGGACTTCCAGCGTCTTGCGCACGCCATGTCCGCCAGCGTTCCGGCCGGCGCCGCCGCTGCCTCTCACGATTTCGTAATTGATGAAACGCACGGGAAGATTGGCTTCCATGCCTTCGATCGGCAGATTCATGGTGTTACCCATGTGAACGCGCAGCCCGCTTGCTCCTGGGCCTTGCGCTGTGGCCCCCATGCCGCCGCCAATCGTTTCATAGTGCACGAATGCCCGGTCTCTGCGTGCGTCATGACCGCCCATCGTGTAGACACATGCCGAACCATAGCTACCGGCAGCGGCCCGCTCGGGAAATGCTTTCGCCAGAGCGGCCATCAACAAGTCGACCAGTCGATTGGCCGTTTCGGTGTTGGCTGCCACGACCGGGTAAGGATAGATTGCGTTGACCAGCGAACCTTCGGGCGCAACGATCTCGACACTTTGATAGACCCCGGAATTTGGTGCGACATCGCCGCCCAGAAAGCTGAGTACGGTGTAATAGACGGC
>JAEYZR010000216.1 GCA_023427945.1 Pseudomonadota bacterium
GGACGGGCGTGAATCACGGCCGCGTAGCCGAAGCAGATATGGACGGCGGTCGTGCCGGTAATGCCGTCCAGCGCACGATTCAGGGCGCTCAGGCCGTACTGACGGGCTTTTTCCGGGCGGGCCTGCAGATACGGCTCATCGATCTGGACCACGTCGGCGCCGGCTGCAAACATGTCGCGAATTTCGGCATTGACGGCCTCGGCGTAATCCAGCGCCATCTCTTCTTCGCTTTCGTAGAAGTCGTTCTGCGCCTGCTGCGCCATCGTGAACGGACCGGGCACGGTGATCTTGATCTTGCGATCGGTGTGGCGTCGCAGAAACTCGACGTCGCGCACCTGGACGGCGTGTTTGCGGCGGATCTTGCCGACCACGCGCGGCACGGGATTGGGATGGCCGCTGCGGTCCAGGGCCGTACCAGGATTGTCCATGTCCACCCCTTCAAGGGCGGTGGCAAAACGGTTGGAGTAGCTTTCGCGGCGCATTTCGCCGTCGGTGATGATGTCCAGTCCGGCGGCTTCCTGCTCGGCAATGGCCAGCAGCGTGGCGTCGTCCTGAGCCTGTTCCAGGTATTCGGGCGCAACACGCCAGAGTTCCTGGGCGCGCACACGGGGAGGGAAGCGGCCGGCCAGTTTTTCGCGATCGATCAACCAATCGGGTTGGGCGCAGGAACCGACCAGGGTGGTAGGAAGAAGCAAAGACATGTTGAGAATCCGGTTGCGTCACGAGAAGGGGAGTCATGCTAGCCGAAGGGGTGTTCACGCTGCGATGCGCACTCTTGGCTGGCAGGACGTCGATCCTAGATATTAGACGTACGCGCGCCTGTTGCAAAATTTCAATGAAAATCATGGAGGTAGCGGACGGGGCGACGGCATTCTCTCCAAGGGAAACATCAAGGACTGCCTTTTTTCCCCCAGTCAGGATGAGAGGAGCTTGATTTCTACTTGAGAAAATATCGCCCTAACGTTGCATATGACGCGCCAATGTCCGCTTCCTTGGTGTTGCAACTTGTCACTCACGACCGGGGCCTTGCACGGGCAAACTAACTGTCAGCCTTCTCTATTGGAAATTTTCATGACGCTACGAAAGACCCGTCACCGCCTGGGTGCATTCGCTGTGCTGTGCGCTGCTTTGCTGTCGGCACCGGCCTATGCCGCCTCTGCCGACGTCACCTGTGAAGTCGACAAGCCCGTCCGGTTCTCGGGCTTGAACTGGGAGTCCAATCTGCTCATGGTGAACGTCGAGCGCTTCATTCTCGAAAAGGGCTATGGCTGCAAGACCCAGATCGAGCAGGGCGAGACGATGACGATGCTGGCGGCCTTGCAGCGCGGGGATGTCGATGTCACGGCCGAGGTATGGCACGGCCAGATCGTGGAGGCCTGGACCAAGGCGTTGAACTCGGGTCGGGTCGAAGGCGTGGGCCACGTGTTTGACGCCAGCGAGGGCTGGTACATTCCACGCTACACCGCCGAGCGTTATCCCGAGCTGAAGTCGGCCGCCGATCTCGCCCGTTTCCAGGACAAGTTCACCGACCCCGAAGATCCCGCCAAGGGCCGCATCTTCGGTTGCCCGGCGGGTTGGTCGTGCGGGACGCTTAACGACAATCTGATCCGCGCACTCGGGCTGGACAAGCAGTTCAACATGTTTGCGCCCGGTGCGGGTGCCGCCCAGAAGGCGGCCATTCTGTCGGCCTACAAGCGCCAGCGCGACATCGTGTTCTATTACTGGACGCCGACGGCCCTGGTGGGCGCGCTCGATCTGGTCAAGCTGGAGTTGCCGCCGTTCGACCAGCAGGCCTACGATTGCCTGACCAATCCCAAGTGCGACAAGCCGGTGGCCACGCAGTTCAAGGACAACAAGGCCGTCACCGGCCTGAACAAGGCGTTCTCGGCGGCGGCGCCCCAACTGCGCGCGTTCTTTGAGAAAGTGCACATGCCTGAAGCCGTGATCGACAGCACCCTGGGCTGGATCGAAACCGAAGGCAAGGATCCCGAAGAGGCCGCCATGTATTTCTTGAACACCCATCCCGAGGTCTGGAAGCAGTGGGTGCCCGAAGACGTGGCCCAGCGCGTTCAGAGCGCCTTGTAGATCAGTCCGGGTCGCAGCCCAGCCAGCGCAGGACTTCGGCGAGTTGTTCCTGCGTGCTGGCGGTGGCGTCCACGGTCAGCACGTCGGGTTCGCCGCGCGGCGATTGCAGTGCGGCGAACTGGCTGGCCACCAGGCTGGCCGGAAACAGATGTCCTTTGCGCTGCGAGACACGCCGAAACGACTCTTCCTGAGTCAGGTCCATGTAGACGAAACCCACCTCTCCGGGTGCAGCCCTGCGCAATATGTCACGGTAGTCGTTTTTCAGTGCCGAGCACGCCATCACCAGCGGTGCGTCGGCCTGTTCGATCATGTGGGCAAGCGTGTGCAGCCACTGCGCCCGGTCTTCATCGGTGAGCGCCATGCCCTGCGCCATCTTCGCCTGGCTGTCCTGCGTGTGATAGGTGTCGCCTTCGATCATGGTCCAGTGCAGATGTCGGGCAATGGCCTGCGCAAGCGTGGACTTGCCGCAGCCTGAGACGCCCATGACGACAAGACGGTCGCGGCCGGTGCTGACGTGCGTGCTCGGATCGGTTTGCGGCATGGTGTGTCCTGGAGGCGAGACGAAAGACTACCAGAAGCGCGGGGCGGGTTTCGCAAACAGACGTGACTGATATGATTGCGCCACAATGTGCCGGTGGCACGTCATGGATGTCTGCGATGTTTGCTGTGGGTTCTTCATGTAGCCGTGTCACGTTCGTACCGCAGGCCTGTCGGGTGTCGTTCGGGCTGATGCTGGCGTGGTTCTTCATTGCGTGCGCACCGGCACACGGCGCCGATCTGCAACCCGGCACCATGCAGGCGCGCGTGGCGGCCTGTACTGCCTGTCATGGCGCCCAGGGGCGCGCCGGCAACGATGGCTACTATCCACGGCTGGCGGGCAAGCCGCAGGAATACCTCTATCAGCAACTCCTGCATTTCCGGGATGGATCGCGCCGTTACGGTCCGATGACGCACCTGTTGACTGGCCTGCCTGACGGCTACCTGCAGGAAATGGCTGGCTGGTTCGCCTCGCAGCACGTGCCTTACCCGTCACCGCTACGATCCGCTGCATCGTCCTCGCAGCTCGAGCGCGGCCGCGTACTGGCCACGTCGGGCGACGCCGCTCGCGGCCTGCCCGCCTGTGCGGCCTGTCACGGCGCAGCGCTGTCGGGCGCCTTGCCAGCCATCCCTGGTCTGCTCGGCCTGCCGCAGGACTATCTCGTGTCGCAACTCGGAAGCTGGCAGGGTGGCTTGCGCCATTCACGTGCGCCGGACTGCATGGCCGACGTTGCCCGGGCCTTGACGCCCTCTGACCTGGCCGCCGTCGCGGCATGGTTGTCGGCGCAACCTGTACGTGAACCCTATGTGCCTGTGGCCGCCGGTGAGCTGAAGCTGCCCGTTGCGTGCGGCAGTCAGGATGTGGAGTAGCCCGATGTTTGCGCGCAAGCTTGGTTTCGTTCTGCTGATCGTTTTTCTGGTCATTGCTGCGGCTCTCGGAGGGCTTTACTACTCGGGCTCGCGCATGGATGCGCCGCCTGTGGCGGCCGATGCGCAGGCGCCGGTGTCAGCGTCCGGGCGCGAGGCTCGCCTGGAACAGGGGCGTTATCTGGCCACGCTGGGCAACTGTGTCAGTTGTCATACTGTGGCGGGTGGCAAGCCGTACGCCGGCGGTACGCCCATCGTGACCGACTTCGGAACGCTCTACGGCCCCAACATCACGCCGCATCCCCAGGCCGGCATAGGCGCCTGGAGCAGCGACGATTTCTGGCAGGCGCTGCACAACGGGCGCGGGCCGGACGGGCGCTACCTGTATCCCGCGTTCCCGTTCACCGAATACACGCGCATGTCGCGCGCCGATTCGGATGCCTTGTTCATCTACCTGATGTCGCTGGAACCCGATGCCACGCCCAGCCGTGCCCATACGCTGCGCTTTCCTTATGACCAGCGCGCGCTTCTGCCGTTCTGGCGCGGCCTTTACTTCGACGCGGGCACGTATGTCGACGATCCACAGCAGGATGCGCGCTGGAATCGCGGGCGATATCTGGTGGAAGGGCCGGGCCATTGTGCAGCCTGCCACACGCCGCGCAACCGGCTGGGAGCATCGATCACATCCGAGCAACTCGGGGGCGGCATGATCGATTCGCTGCAATGGTGGGCGCCTGCGCTGACCGCACATCCGCAGGCCGGGCTCGGTTTGTGGGAAGCCTCGGACATCGTGGACCTGCTGCGTACCGGTTCGTCGGCGCGCGGCGCGGCTTCCGGGCCGATGCGCGAAGTCGTGTCCGCCAGCCTGCAACATCTGCGTGACGATGACGCTCAGGCCATCGCCCATTACCTCAAGAGCCTGCCCGACACACCCGCTCGCGACGCGGGGACAGCATCGTCGGTGGACGGTGGCACGATGCAGGTCGGCAGTCAGCTCTACACCCAATATTGCGTGGCCTGCCATCAGGCCAATGGCGAGGGTAGAGCGCCCGCCTGGCCGCCGCTGGCAGGCAACGTGACGGTCACCGCCCCATCGCCGCGCAACACCATTCTGATGATTCTGGATGGCGGTTTTGCGGCCGCCACGCAGGCCGATCCCCAGCCTCACGGCATGCCGCCGTTTGCGCAGGTTCTCAGCGAGAACGACGTGGCCGCCCTGGCGACCTACATCCGCAATAGTTGGGGCAATGAAGCGGGAGCTGTCAATTCCCTTGCGGTCAAACGTGCAAAGGGTGGCTGATATGTCCACCTTGGGCTGAACGCAGCGCATTCATGGCGTAAGCTTGAGGCATGTCGCTCATGTCCGCGGCATTTCACAGACTGTATAAGGATGGATGACTCAATGCGCCGTATCCGCAAAGCCAAAATCGTTGCAACGCTCGGCCCCGCCAGTGCCGACGTCGCTACTATCGAGAGCCTGTTCGATGCGGGGGCCGATGTTTTCCGCCTGAACTTCAGTCATGGCAAGCATGAGGATCATCAGGCACGTGTTTCGACCATCCGCGACATCGAACAGCGTCGCGGCCGCCCGATCGCCATCCTGCTCGATCTGCAGGGGCCGAAACTGCGCATTGGCACGTTCGAGCAAGGGCCCATCATGCTTGTCCCGGGCGAGCGCTTCAGGCTCGATCTCGATCAGCACATTCCCGGCTCGCTGCAGCGCGTGGCATTGCCGCACCCCGAAATTTTTGCAGCCCTCACGCCCGATGCGGATCTCTTGCTGGACGATGGCCGCATCCGTCTGAAAGTTCTTGAGTGCTCGCCTACTCACGCCATCACGCAGGTGGTGACCGGGGGAGCACTCTCTGATCGCAAGGGCGTGAACGTGCCCGACGTCGTGCTGCCTCTCTCTGCCCTCACGGAAAAAGACCATCGCGATCTGGCCTTTGGCCTGACGCTGGACATCGACTGGATCGCGCTGTCGTTCGTGCAGCG
>JAEYZR010000234.1 GCA_023427945.1 Pseudomonadota bacterium
GCCGATATCAGCCCGACGCTAGGGGCAGGGCGCCTACTTATCCTGACGCACACCCATGCTGCCTGCGATGTATTCGGCGATCGCACGAAGGGTCTGTCCGGTTTGGAAATCCGGACTATAGACAGCCTGATCGGCCAGATCGCTGAGGCCTATCCGGAACCGGGTCTCATAGCAGGCGCCTCGCCAGACTATGACCGCAATAGCCGCTGGGCGGCAGGCTTGCTGAAGCGTCGCCCGTTCATCGCCGACATGTTGGCGCGCCGCTACCCAATGGTAGTCTGCGACGAGCACCAGGACGCAAGCGCCGAGCAGCACGCCGTCATCGAGTCTCTGCACGTCGCCGGCGCCAGGGTCCGAGCTTTCTTCGATCCGATGCAACGGATCTATGGCTCGGGCGCGACGGAGGCGCAGGCCCACGCCGACGACAGCCGCTTGGCGGCCTTTTGTGCCGCGGCCGATGTCGCGGAATCGCTTGATGTTCCCCACCGCTGGACGGGCGGCGGCGAAGAGCTTGGGGGCTGGGTTCTGGAAAGCCGCGACAGACTGGCCGCTGGTGGGAAACTGCGCTTGACGGGCAAGCTGCCACGCGGCCTCAAGGTCGTCTTCGCCAACAACACCGCGCAACGAAACCTAGGCTTCCAGCTCGACGCTCAAGACCGACGGCCGCTCGATCCTGCGTTTACAGGAGTTCAGCCCCTGCTGATCCTTTCGCACCACAACGACACGGTTCAGGCGATCCGCGCCTTTCTCGGTCGATCCATGCCGATCTGGGAAGGACACACCCGATCGGCGCTGCCAGCGCTCGTGCAGGGCCTTGCCACCTGCGATGACGCCGCTGCCGTCGCCAAGGCCGCGGTAGCCTTTGTCCAAGGGGTTTGCACGGGGTTCTCCGACAGTCAGTTCGCGACGCGCTTCCGCGACGAGGTCGCCAGCGGCTGTGCCAAGCCGGCCCGGGGTAAACCGGCGCTAATCCAGTCGTTGGCGCGACGGATCGTAGAGCAACCCAATCATGTTGGCGTCAGCGCGTTCCTGCAGGAATTACAGCGCGCAACGAAGACCCAAACCCAGTTCGAGTCCGTTCACATCGATTATCCTCGAGAGTTCTGGGAAGCAGTGCGTCTCGGAGAGGCAAAGGATCCGCAGGCCGGCCTAGCGGAACAATCGCGCCACAATGCCCACACCCGACGCTTACCGCCCCTGCGCGCCGTGAGCACGATTCACAAAGCCAAGGGCTTGGAAGCCCCCAACGTGGTGATTATGCCCTGCGACGGGACGACCTTTCGCGAGAAGGATCGCCGACTGCTTTACGTCGCGATCAGTCGGGCCAGCCGCAACCTGACCCTAGTAGTGTCGCGCTCGAATCCCAGCCCAATTATCGAACTTTGAGAGGGCAATCACCAGCGATGGAGAACCCGATGTCGGATCACTCTCACATCACGCTCAACGACCGGGACGAGCCCGTTTTGCTCGCATGGTCGACACAGGGGAATGCGGGCGGATTCATCTCATTCGAAAAAGCTACCGACTGGCTTGCCTTCGTCGAGAGTCTCGCTATCGACGCGCGCATTCCCGAGATCGTGCGGGCGAAGTTTGCGCGGGCGCAGACCCTGTACCTGCTGGGCTGGGCCGACTGCAGTGTCTTAAAGGCTGGTGAGCTGGCTGCCCTGATCGCGCTCGAACTCGCGTTGATGGATCGCTACGGCGGCCAGGTCATGAAGCGTAAGCGGAACTTCGCAGCTCTGCTCAAGTTCATGGTGGAATCGGATGGGCTGACCGACGATCGGATTCCGATGGTAGGTCGATGCGGAGGAACGGCCGTGGGACAATTAATCGGCGCCACACATCCGACTCGGGCAGAGCGCCAAACGCCCTTGCACACGGCGATCCGTTCGACGGGCTTCCTACCGGCGGGCTTCTTGAGCTCGTCAGAGACCTCATCAACTACGCGTACCGCCACTATCTCGCCGAAGCTGCTCGAATCTCGTCTGTGCAGCATCCCGCCACACTCAACGATTTAGGGTCGGATTATGGAGAATTTTAACCTCGATGCACGCCAGCTCGCCCGCATTGAGGCCGTTCATCGCGGTTTCCTCTATCAGCACCTATACGCCGCCGCGTGCCTGTTCCGAGCCGCAGCATCGGGCGTCACCCACGTCGTAGTCGAAAACGACGAAGATGTGGAGTTGGTACTACCAGATCACCGGATTTACACCCAGGTCAAGACTCGCGGATCGCGCCTTACCTTCGGCGATGTTGAGGGCGCCCTTGCGAGGTTCGATCAAATCCGAGACGAGCATGCTGCCGGTCGACGAGGGGGCACATGTCAATTCGTCGTGGTCGCAAACATACCTCCTGGTCCTGATCTTGCCGAACGCACTGCGAAGGTCACTTGGCCCAGCGACGTCACGCTCGCCTATCCCAGGTCTGGGACTCCGGCACCGTCGCTCCCGGAACCTTGGCCGACGGTCGATGATGCCTTCGACGCATGTCGAGCCGCGGCGGAATCGCTGCCATTTGCGATCCTGGCTCCAGAGACTCTGGTCTGGAAGATCGCCGGTCGAGTCATGGCAGCATCGGCTGGTGTCCAGCCAAACCCTGGGCACACATTCGTCGTCGACGAGCTTCCCGCCCTCTTCGAACAGCTCATCGTTCAGCTCCAGGACTTCCCGGCGCCGCCATTACGCTACCGGCCACAGGACAAGGAGCCACCGCTGGTACGCGACCAGCGCGTACGGCTCGTCGTCGGCTTTTCAGGGGCTGGCAAGACCTCCTGGGTTTCGCAGACGGCGCTCCACGCTAGCGATCGGCTGGCTTATTATGACGTTATGGACATCTCCGGCCCGGCGCTAGCAAGCGCTGTCGCGCGTGAACTTGCGGCCCGGATATTCGGATCGCGCGGCGGGAAGCTCGGGAAAATCCTCTTGCCCGGCGCGAGCGGAACGGAAATCCTCGTCGCGATCGGCCGCCACCTCGCCGAGGACGGTCTCACGGCTACCGTTGTGTTGGACAACGCACACCATGTTCCCTCTGCCGATCTCGTGCCCCTTGTCGGAGCATCGCCGCAACTGCGCTTCTTGCTTCTCGCACAGCCAAACGCGTCTACGGCGCGCCTTGAGGCAACTCTCGATGTAGCGGCAGAACCCCTTCTCGGATGGTCGAACGAAACCGCTGCCGCAGAGGGCGCGTCTCTTGGATGTCGCGGAGACTATGCGGACTACGAGCGTGTGCTGAAGCTGACCGCCGGCCTCCCGCTATACGTCCAGAACGCTCTGAAGATTGCGGCCGTATCCTACGAGGGCGACGTCGATCGACTCTGCACCGCGTTGGAAGAGCGGACGCACGTCGCGGAAACGGCGCAGGAACTCATCCTCGCCGACGTCTTCGAAACCTTTAACGACAACGAGCGCCGCGCGATGGGTGCGCTCAGCCTCAGCGATGTCCCGCTTTCACAAGGCGAAGCCAAAACTATTCTCAAGCGGACCTTCGACATGGAGCCGGCCGCTGCGGCGGCAGCCTTCCGGCGTCTCCGTACGACTGGCTCGATTCAGATTTTCGGTGTCGATCGCTTCAAGGTTCACGACGCGATCCGTCCACTCGGCCGCGCCTTCCTCGACGATTGCGGCGCAGACGCTCTGAAAGCTGCCCGAGAGGCAATTCGCGACCTGGTGATGACCGCGCTGCCGCAGGACCATGATCGTCAGCGGGTCTTCCTGCTGCTGCGGATGTTCGTGGCACTTGGGAACGTGAAGCCACTGGTGCAGATGGCCACCGACGAACTGTTCCATGAGCTCGGCTACATGGAGGAGATCTCCGCTTTCCTGGTCGAAGCCTCTGCATCGGAGTCAATCGCTCCAGAGGATCAGTTCTGGGCCCTGGACGGGCTCGTTTTCGCGCATTTCAAGGAAGGCGACGACACCGATATCCGCAGCAAGCTCGATCGCATGGACGCGCTTGTCCGAGATAATAACCTCGGCCTGACCGAACGTTTGGCCGTTGGAATGAAGCGGATGGTCTTCGCCGCGCGCACCAAGGATGTCGCGACGGTCAAGAAGACCATGACCGAGCTTAGCCGTGTGCTGCCGCAAACCCCTCGGCACCTTCGCGTTGCGAAATACAATTATGCACTTGCACTCTTCGAACTCGAAATGATGGATGAGTGTGTCGCCGGCACACTCGGCCTGATCGTTGAATATTACGACGAGCTTGGCCTCCGGATGTCCGATGTGATGGGGAATAATCCGGATAAGATTTGGCCGCTCCTGAAAGGCGGCAACGACCATACCGACGACCTCAAACACCTCGCCGACGCGCTCGATCTGCAATCGAAGGCCCTCAAGGCGGCTGGAGGCAACCCGGGGCTAGCGCCAATCCACGCGATGAAATTTTATTCAATGGCCCACTCGCTGGATTCATTCGTCAGGGTGGGTCAGGAACTCGTCGACGACTTCATCGGACGCAACGACTACATCGGCGCGCGCGACGTCATCGAGACCAACCTAATGCCGACGATTACGGGGCTGAAGCTCGCGGGCCGCATCATCCCTGTGCGCAGCCGGTACGCTGTGGTCCTCGCGTACTGCGGGGCCTTCGATGCCGCTGATGCCGAGATGGCGCGCCTGGCGCCGTACGAGGGCGGCTTGGGATCCGTAGGGCAGTGGGAACTGCGAAATCAGCGGGCTCTGATCGCTCACTTGCGGGAGAACGCACCGCCACCACAATGGCAGATGTCGCCTAAACTCGGTGGCCCGACACGGTAGCTCGCACAGCAAAGTGCCGCTAAGATGCGATCCACCGCCGCAGATAGAAATCAATCTCTTTGCGGTTTTTGCACTGGTACGTCTTGCGGATCATCTTTCGCAGCGTTTCCCCATTCGGGCCGTACCGTTCCTTGCCTTCGGCGAGGTCCACCGCCGCCAACTCTTCGTCGGTGAATCCCCCTATCGGCATGGGATTGACGGTCCAAATCTCGGCGAGACTGGCGACCGCACCATTCGAAAACGCCATGCGCTTCAGTATCTTCGGAAGCTGGCCTTCAAGCCCGTAGAGCCGTGCCGCTGCGATCTTCGTGCTAATCTGGACGTTGATCAACGGCTTTCGCCTATAGAACGTGATGTCAGCGGGCTGGCCTGAGTACGACAACATTGTGAGGTTATGGATCAGCATCCCCTCGCGAGACCCGAAATGCTGCTCCAGTCGTTTGATCGCCTCATGCGTGGTGATGTCTTGCGCCATGGGCGTTCCCTACGCTTCATCGTCAGCGCTTCGACTGCGGCGCGACGCGGAGGCCAACATGGGGCTTGAACGACCAACACCGAGCTGAAACTGCTGCGTAGCATCGACAAGTTCGAGCGCGCTCTTTCGTCCGAAGTCGATCTCCAAACGACGCTTTTCCAGGTCGAATATGAAACGGACGCCCTCGCGGCTATAGGTGACGCGCTGGTGGCGATCATCGTCATCGACGTCGCCGCCGGACGTGTCGGCAATTTCCTCCAGGCGGTCGACCAGCGCGTCGAACGAGTCGTCCATACTGTCGAACTCGACCACCAACTGCTGAAACTCGTCGGAGAAGAGTTGGTCGAGTGCTTCGCGGTGCGCCGCCCAACCTTGGCGCAACTCCAGCCGCCGCGTGATGTAATACTCGCTTGGGTCTTCGGGATTCTGTCCGGTCTCGATGATATAGCGGAAGGCCGGCGCATCGAGCGTGTCAGCTTCCTTCCTGAGGTCCTTCCGCTTCAGGTGCAAGGCGTCGCGCGCATTCTGGTAGAGGGTCTGCAACTCCTCCGCGACCGTGTCGGCAAGCAGCTGATTGCACCAGCTGTCGGCCGAGTCCGAGAGCCGGTCGGGCACCTTGTGGTATCCGCGCGAAAAGCCGTCCAGGCTGCGAATGGCACCCGTCTCGGTGCCTTCGAGATACTCGCTGTTGTTCTTGAGCCGAATGCCCGCAAGCGCCGCACCCGCAGGTACCGCGGCGGATGGTGGAACATAATGGATCCGGAAGCTGTTGGACGCCGACAAGATGGCCTGCGGCGTCTGTGTCGCCTTGATCGTCATCTCGCGGGTTATGTAGCGCGGCACCTCCTGTCGAAGGTAGTTCTGCAACCCCTCACCCGTCAGCCAACGGTCGCGTGTGAGCGCATCGGGCGCGCGCCCCGCCAGCGCTTCCAGTAGGAAATGCGTCCAGATGCCGTGTCCGAGGTTGCTCGACGGGTATGATTTCTCGCCCGGCGAGCACGATAGGAAGGCCCCGAGATACCAACCACTGTTGAGAAATTCGTCGACCTCGTGAGCGTCGAGGTTCGCGATAACGTCGCGTGACTGCACGACATCCCGAAAATGCTCGGCGCAGGCATCGACGAAGACCAGCGCCTGCTCGCATGCGCTGTCCGCCAAGGGTTCCAGTAGAGCGTCGCGCATCGAGAGGGTTGTTTCGGCAATATTGAGACGATTGGTGTCGTAGGTGCTCAGCCGGTTGCCGCCAGCGCCATGGAAGCCGTGGCCGGCATAATAGAAGATGAAGAGGTCGTCGGCGGAGAGGTTGCGAATCGTCCAAGCCAGATGATCCTTGATCGCGGTCAGGCTTGCGTCGGAGTCCGCCATTACCTCGATGTGGACATTGCCTTCCAGCATGTCCTTGAAGATCTCATGCAGAGCTTCGCTAACAGCTTGAGCGTCGGCGTGCGCGTAGGCAACCGTGGGGAGCGCATCTCCGCTCTTCGGCTTGCGGTAATTTTCAAGCCCGACGATGACGGCAACCACTCGCACGAAGCGCCCGCTCGTCGCATCTGCATCCTCAATCAGCTCATTCGGCGCCGGAACGGGTTTGTGCGCCATCACGTATTCTCCTCAAGATATTCGCGCTCGAGCTGCTGCAGCTACCACAAGAGCGGTTTAGTCATACGGTAGCTGACTATGCATAGACGCAGTAGCGGTGACGTCCATATCGGTTTGTTATTCGTATAATCTTACGCGAATAGTGCATACAGCCACCTCACGTATAGCAACGGTGAGCAATGACAAATACTGACGGTGTAGCCGTTCCCGAGCCTGGCAACGACAAGGTTTGGGAAAGTTGGGTACAGGACCTACTCTCCAAAAAGCACGGCGATACAGCCGTCGCCTATGGCCGATCCGGACAAAAACAACATGGCATTGACTTTGTCATCGGCGCGGCACCTGGACGAATAGGTGTTCAGTGCAAATTCGTCAAGTCCGGCAGCAAACTGGACCTTAAACAGGTCAAGGAAGACTACGCAGCCGCACTCCAGGTCAGCCCACCGCTGGCCGAGTTTCATCTCTACACGTCCGCAGAGAGCGACACTCACAGCATTGATTTACTTGCCACCTATGCACAGGAGGTAGCAGGTACAGGGCCGACTTTTCGCTATTTCATGCGGCGCGACTTTGAAAGTGAGGTGCGGCAGTACGGCCTATTGCCTCGGCTGCTCGGGTTGGATGTCAGCTTTAGCTCCATGGCGAGCGAGACATCAACCAATCCTGCCGCAGACGCGCGGCTTGTCGCAAAGTCCGACGCCACTGTCCGCGGCCCCACGTCGATGGTTTATGGCCAGATGCTGGAGAGCGTCAGACTGTTGGTCCAGCAAGGCAACATGGCAGCCGCCGATGGGCTGGTCAAGGTTCTTCTCGGCACACGTCACGATCTGAGCGACAGCGAACTGGCCCGCGTTTACGCGACGCAAGCTATCCTCGCCTCGCGCAACGATGACCCTGCAGCCGCCGCACGGCTGTGGCGAGCGTCGGCGGACATTGAGCCGCAGGCAGCCTTGCAGCAAGCACGCCGGGCACAAGCGTTCTTGTGTGAGGAGCGCTACGCCGAGGCTTACGCACAAACCGTCGCCGTGATGGCCATGCCCAGCCCGCCCGCGCTTGCTGCGGTGGTGCTCATTGTGAGCGCAGGACAATTGGGAAAACGCAGGGAGGCCGAGGCGTTGCTCACGCCAAGGCTCAAGCAAGAGCGCGATATCGCGTTGGTGCGTGCTTACGACGCGTTGGAAGATGGGCGTTTTGAGGACGCAGACCAGATACGACGCGATCTGGAGCTACTGCACCCGGACGAATGCGACACGCTGCTGATCCACGCAAATAGTCTATTTCAGCGAGCGCTTGGCGGCTTGGAAAAAAGACGTCCTGAGGCAATTCAGCAGCGAAACCGCGGTGACCTCATCGACGCCAAAGCCCTCTATCAACAGGCGCTGCAGCGCTATGACCCGAAATGGGAACGTTCGGTCTGGCTGCCAGCGGCGCTGAATCTGGTCTCTGTCCTCAAAATCCTCGGACAGTACCGAGAGGCCGCGGATCTCGCGAGTTCAGCGTTGGGGCACTACGGCACGGGCATCGAAGACTTCCCTTCCTTTGCCATTGCCCTGGCCGAAGGCGGTCGAGCCAGCGAGGCATTGCGGCATATCGAAAGTATCGCCTCGCCGGCACCAGCGTTGCGTATCGCGCAGGCCAGCGCACTCTTACACCTGAACCAGTTCACCAGCGCGCTAACTGTGCTGAAGGCCTATGCAGACCAACTCAATGGTTTAGACGCAGACAACGCACGCTGGATGCTGCTTTACGCGCAATGGAAAGTCCAAGCGACTCCCGATCTCGAACGCTTGACCGAAGACTTCTACGACAAAGCCGAAGACAAGCTGTCGGCGTGTCAACGGATTGTTCAGAACGCGTCGCACCTTGGCTTTCCGGCTCTGTCCGAGCAGTACGCCAAGCGCGCTATCGCGCTATACGAACAAGCGCCGGACCCTGATCGGCGTCTCTTTATCGCCAACGCGAAGTTAATCATCGATGACCCCGAAGGGGCGGTAGAGACGCTGTCGCCCGCCATCGACTTAGATCGTCCTCAGGGTGGACCGCTCGAGGAGCTGTATGCCTTCTGCCTGCTGCGTTTACACCGGTTGGAGTCATTGGACAAATTACTCTCGGGTCTTCCCGCCGATTCGGAAGAATCGGCTCGGTTCGATGGCTATCGGATCGACGCCGCACTGCAGCGTGGCGATCGCCCCCAGGCACTGACGGCCGTACAGGCGGCGCTACAGAGGAATCCCTCTGAGATAAAACTTCGAACTTTGGAAGCCTTACTGCTCCGGGAAGCTGGGCTTGTTGACCAGGCTAGAGATCGACTGAGCACCATTGAGTACCACCCGCAGGCGCCTTTAAACAGTATCGCGTTATTCGCTCGTGAAGCCCGGCTTTTGGGCGCCAGTGAACAGGCTGACGAGTTCGTATATCGATGGATACGCGAGAACGGCGAAGATCCCGAGAACGTCGCGTGGTTCCTCGCTCAGTTCCTGATGGCGAGAGCATCGTCTGACGTTGACACGTTGGACACGGTGTCTACTCAATGTGGCCTGAGCCTTCAGGCGACACGAGGCGAGCCGAAAGAGCGATGGCTGGTCATTGACTCACGCTTTCCCGAAGCTGCTGCCACAGGCTGGTTCACGCCGAACTCGCACGGCATGCAAGCGTTGCTCGGGAAACGATGCGGAGATGTAGTAGACCTGCCCGCTTTTCCCGGTGGCCCCTTCCTGATTAAGAACATCCTGCCTATTCATGGCGGCGCGTTCAAGCTGCTGATGAGCCACTATGGCGACTCGACGCCCATGAGCGCATCGCTACGGCAGGTGTCCATGCAGACCATAGACGGGCGCCCTGACCTGACAAACGTCTTCAAGCAGTTGGACGCCTCACGCGACGCGACGCAGCAGGCTTTGGCAATCTATGCCGAAAAGCCGATTTCATTGGGACATTTGGCCGGACTCATGCGGCGCAACCCCCTCGACATTTGGCGCGGCCTATATGGAAGCACAGAGCATCACGTTCGCTCGGAATCCGCCGGCAACGCTTTGCTCGCCCCTGTTGTTTCTGCGCTTGGCAGTCCAGAGCCCACTATCATCTTGGACCCGATCACGTTGGTCAGTTGGACACATTGGGGCTTGCTCCCGTTGGCCAAACGACTGTTCCCCAGGATCAGCATGACGGCATCGGCGGTCGACATTGTCAACGAGAAGGTTGCCGAGGTCGCGTCGATGGGCGATGGTCCTCAAATGCAATTGGCTGCCGGCGATCAGCCAGGTCAGTACACACGCATCGAGGTCACGCCCGCGATGATGCAGGCCGAGAGAGACTGGTTAGAAAAGGCTTCGCAATTCATTCGGGAAGCGGTATCGGTATACCCCACACCGTTGACCGGCTTGCCAGAAGACGTCTACTCGACCATGCGATACAACTGGCCCCCCTACCTAGCCGACCAGATGCAGTTGGCCGCCCACCAACAAGGGATCCTCGTCGCGGACGACTTGTTTATTGAACGTCTCTGTGTTCTGCTTAAGCTCACACAAGCGTCGACGCGCTTGCTCTTTTTGGGTGCCCATCGCAACGCGCATATCGACATTGTTCAATATACGTCCATTCTGGCCAAGCTCGCTGAAGCCAACTACGAATTTATCTCGTTCTCGCATACCGACCTGATCGGTGCCTCAACGCTTCACGGCGTCACGCCCACGCCTGCCCTCGTTGCCTTGCTGCGCTACATGTCGGTACCGTCGCTGGATCTTCGAAGCGCGCTGCAAGTGTTGGCGAACTACTGGCAGATTGCTACGGACGCCCAAATGTCTACTCATTTGGTAGAAGCGACAGTCAGCATTGCATTGAGCGCATTGACGCGCCATGCAACGCGCTGCAGTCCAGAAATCATCGACGCGCTGGGCACGTTCGCGCGCGACATAATTGGAGGCGAATATGGCGCGGTGATCCATGCCGCGTTATCGCAGTGGTGTAGCGCACACTTTCTTCCCTCACCTCCCGCGTATTCATCGTCAATGCTGGGAGGGAATGGAGCCGGGCGCCGCGGCGGCCAGTGATTTGCACGCTGGCGCTTCCTCTTACACAGCCAATTGCATAACCACTCGCTGATTTAGGATTCCCAGATGCTCCGAAATTCTACCGACTGATGTCTACGAATTTGGGGGGCTCACGCTCTGACGACCGAGGCTGACCGCACGGCCCTACTAGAGAGAGAGCCAGGCAAGAGCTGCCCGTATTGCTCAGGACAAAGCGGATAGCACATTGTTAGATTTTCAATTAAAATATCTAACATTCAAGGTCAATCCAACCATGAGCACATCCCAAGCCATCCGTGAACGCATCGCCTCGCAACCCACAGGCGAGCCCTTCACCCCCGCATTGTTTGCGGGGCTGGGTTCGCGCGCGGCCATTGATCAGACTCTGATGCGGCTGGCCAAGACGGGCAGCATCGAGCGCATCGGTCATGGCTTGTATCTCGTGCCCAAGACCGGACGGTTCGGCATCAAATCGATGCCGGCGCCCGAGCAGGTGGCGCGGACCGTGGCCGAGGCGGAAGGGGCGATGATCGACATTCACGGGGCGGAAGCCGCGCGGCGCTTGGGCTTGTCCACGCAGATGCCGGCACAGGTGGTTTTTCAGACCACAGGATCCTCCCATCAGATCCGGCTGGGCAAACTGGTCGTCCGACTGCAACACGTGGCGCCGCGCAAGCTAGCGCTAGCGGGCCGGCCCGCAGGACAGGCGCTGTCGGCCCTGTGGTACCTGGGGCGAAGCCAGGTCACGCCACACACGTTCAAGCAGATCGCGAAGAAACTGCCTACAACCGAGTTCGAGGCGCTGAGCAGAGCCAAGGCATCGATGCCAGCCTGGATGGTGGAAGCCCTGACCTGCTACGAGCAAGGCGAACTGGCCCATGCCTGAATCCACGCAGCACTACTTCGATTTGTCCCTGCCAGAGCAGGCCGAGCTGCTGCACGGCCTGGCACCGGTGTTGGGCCGCCGCGCCGAAATCCTGGAAAAAGACATCTGGCTGTGCCAAGCGCTGGGCGCCCTGTTCATGCTACCAAATCGCAAGCCGATGGCCTTCAAGGGCGGCACATCGCTGTCCAAGGTCTATCAGGCCATCGAACGTTTTTCCGAGGACATCGACGTCACCATCGACTATCGGAGTCTGGCGGCCGATGTCCCTGATCTCGTGGGCCTTTCCAACAGCCAGCGCAAAAAACTGTCCGATGCGCTCAAAGAGGCTTTGGTGGAGCACGTCACCAAGGAGCTGGTGCCGGCACTCCGAGATGCGCTGGCGCAAGCACTCCCCGCGCATGATGTCACTCTCGAGGCCAGCGACGATGCAGAGAAGCTCTGGCTGTACTACCCCAGCGCCGTAGAGAACACAGACGCCTATCTGCGACCGAGCGTGCTGATCGAGTTCGGTGGACGCAATGCCACGCTGCCTCAGGACTCCCTGACGATCGTGCCGGATGTGGCCGCGCACGTGCCAGGGCTAATGTTCCCGAATGCCCAGGTGGCTGTGCTGTCGCCGATGCGCACATTCTGGGAAAAAGCCACGTTGATCCATGTCGAGTGCCATCGTCCTGACCTGCGCGTCGGCGCAGAGCGACTTTCCCGGCATTGGTACGACCTGGCGCGTCTGGCCGATCACGAGGTCGGGCGCAAGGCGCTGGCCGATACCACGCTGCTGCGCGATGTGCTGCACATCAAGGAGACCTTCTACCGCAGCGGGTTCAGCCATTACGAGCAGTGCCAGGCGGGTGACCTGCGACTGATTCCCGATGCCGCGCTGCTCCGTGCGCTGCGACAGGACTACCAGGCCATGCTGGACGCCCAGATGTTCTACGGCGAGGCCATGACTTTCGATCGCATTGTCGATCGTCTGTCCGCATTGGAGAGGGAAATCAATCGTCAAAGATGAACCGTGGCTTGCGGCAGAGAGGTAGACGCTCCTCGCTGGACGCCGCTGGAAGTCGGTGGGTAAGCTTTGCCGCCGGGGACGGAAAATAAGGCTACAATCAAGGTGTTCGCTGCCTACACCGACGAAGAAAGCGTTTTTGAAACAACGACTTAGCGCCTCAATCCAAGTCTCGTTTCCCGCTCCAAATTTTTGCCTATGGGCCTTCACTGAAGCCCATAGCCGATTGAAAAAGCCGAAAACTTTGTTTTCGGTTTTTTTTCGTCCCATGACACCCGATTCGCGCACCGCCAGCGGCTCGCCCGCTTTGGTCGACTACCGGTCGACGAAGGCCGTCGAAGGCGCTAGTCGGCACTGAGGAATCGATCCTGGGAGTTTCGACCTCGAAAGAACCCGCCGCGCCAATGCCACACCTCCTCGCGTGTTGCCAGTTTTCGACGATGATCATTTTAATATTGGCATATCGGAAAATTTCGATATAATGCAAACCATGGATCTGCTAGAAATATTCAAAGCCCTCTCAAACCGTACACGTCTTGAAATCGTGCGGGGTTTGAAGGACCCCGTGAAGAACTTTCCTCCTCAGGATGAGGGTGACGTTCATACGGTAGGCGTTTGCGTGAGCAGCATCCAGGAAGGTGTAGGACTGTCGCAGTCGACCGTTTCCGATTATCTGGCAACGCTGCATCGAGCAGGCCTGGTCGAAGTCAGACGTATCGGTCAGTGGACCTACTACAAGCGTAACGAAGCGACCCTGGAGGCGCTTGCCAACATCATAGGGAAAGAACTGTAGGTTTTTTTTATCACAATATATCGACAATTCCCGATATACCTTTTTATAGAAATGAGGATCAATCATCATGAAAGCCATGACACTGACATCGTTCGGCGGCCCTGAATCGTTCGAGCTTCGCGAGGTGCCCAAGCCGGTTCCGCAGGCAGGACAAGTACTGGTCCGCGTCCATGCAACGTCGATCAACCCGTTGGACTATCAGGTTCGACGCGGCGACTATCGCGACCTGGTATCACTGCCTGCCATAACGGGTCATGACGTATCCGGAGTGGTGGAGGCAGTAGGCCCAGGCGTGACGGCGTTCCGTGCGGGAGACGAAGTCTGGTACACCCCGCAAATCTTCAACGGGCCCGGAAGCTATGCCGAATACCATGTTGCCGACGAAAGCATCATCGCCAGAAAACCCGCGTCCTTAAGCCATCTGGAAGCGGCCAGCCTGACCCTGGTGGGCGGAACCGTGTGGGAGGCCCTGGTCACACGCGCCGGGATGAGAGTGGGAGAAAGCATCCTGATCCACGGTGGTGCCGGAGGCGTCGGCCATGTGGCGATCCAGGTCGCAAAAGCCATAGGCGCAAAGGTGTTCACGACCGTGCGCGAAGAAAACTTCGAGTTCGCACGCCGTGTCGGGGCGGACGTGGTGATCGACTTCACCAAAGAAGATTACGTGGACGCCATTGCACGTGAAACAGAGGGTCGTGGCGTCGATGTGGTGTTTGACACCATAGGGGGCGACACCTTGTCACGCAGCCCAAACGTGCTCGCGCAACTTGGCCGCGTTGTCTCGATCGTGGATATCGCACAGCCACAAAATCTCATTGAAGCCTGGAGCAAGAACGCCAGTTTCCACTTCATTTTCACCAGACAGAATCGTGGCAAGCTCGATGAGCTGAGCACGCTGGTCGAGCGCGGCCAACTGCGACCACACATCGGCGCGGTTTACCCACTCGCCGATCTTGCCCAGGCTCATGCGCGACTGGAAACGCCGGACAACGGTATCCGAGGAAAGATCGTGATCGAAATCGTACCGTCGGCCGAGACAGTCGCTACCAGCTTACAGGGCTTATGAGGCAGCTCTGCAACCTGTGCCGTCGGGCTCCACCGAAGGCACCGTGCTCTTGGCAGCCATGCTGCCTCTTCGAGATCACCTCAGGCATCGGCGGCCGCAGGCTGGAGGCCTTTCCATTCCCGAGGTGATTGCCCCAATTGTGCCTTGAACGCCCGGGACAACGCGGCTTCGCTGCCGTACCCGACCTCTGCCGCAATCACCTTCAGGGGACGCCCCCGCCGTAGTGCTTTCTGTGCGATTCGCACACGCCAACTCTGCAGGTATTGGCCGGGCGTCACGCCTATCGACGTGCGGAAGGTCGTGGCGAACACGCTGCGCGACATGCCGGCAACGCTGGCAAGTTCGTCCAGCGTCCATTCCTGTGCCGGCGCCTCGTGCATGGCCACCAGCGCATTGCGCAAGCGTGGATGCGCGAGCCCCGACAGCATCCCACCCTTGACTTCGCCACTTTCCATCAACTGGCGAAAGATCTGGATCATCACCACCTCGAACAGCCGCTCCAGCAATGCCATGCGTCCGCAACGCTGGTCGAACGCCTCGTCGAACAGCAGGGAAAGCACCGGCCCCGCACCACTGACCTCTTCCAGTGGCAAGCAGATGACGTCTGGTAACGCCGAGGCAATCGGGTTGGCCGCCCCTCCATCGAACGACAGATTCGCACAGACCATGTCCGCGCCACGCTCGGCATCGGTGACGAAGCGATGTGTCACCGGTCGTGGAAAGAACAACAGGCTGGGACGCTCGATTCGCAGCGACGATCTGCCGTACTCGACGTCGACCAGGCCACTGCGAACCAGATGCAGCTGACCGTGTGCGCCATCGCTTTCCAGCGTGTTGATGCCGCACAGTGTGCCGGCGTTGAACACCTTCGCCGATACCGGAAAGTGATCCATCAGTGCCGCGAGCCGATCAGCCATTCCATACTCCAGATCAAGTTTTCAATATTCTACATCACCTAAAGTACTGAAAATGAGCGCAAAGTATGTCTTACCGAACGACAGTCGTTCGATCTCCCCCATGTCCTATCAGGAGCTACCAACATGTCCATCGAAAAGATTCTCTACACCGCTACCGCTCAAGCCACCGGAGGCCGCGAAGGCCGCGCCACCTCGTCAGACAGCGCCCTCGACGTGCAACTGTCCACACCACGTGAACTCGGCGGTGCTGGCGGCCCCGGCACCAATCCGGAACAACTGTTTGCCGCCGGCTACTCGGCCTGCTTCCTGGGCGCACTGAAGTTCGTCGCCGGCAAGCAGAAGGTCGCGCTTGCTTCGACAACGACCGTCACCGGCAAAGTCGGCATCGGCCAGATTCCCACCGGCTTTGGCATCCAGGCCGAACTCACCATCGCAGCCCCTGGCATCGAACGCGACGTGCTGCAGTCACTTGTCGACCAGGCTCATATCGTATGCCCGTACTCCAACGCCACGCGCGGCAACATCGACGTCACGCTCGTCATTGCCGACTAAGCAAACCTGATCACACAAGACAAAAGGACTCAACATCATGAAATTGACCACTCGCATCTTGGGCATCCCCGCCCTCGCCTTCGCCCTGCAAGCGGGGTTCGCAGCCCAGGCCGCTGAACCTGCCACGCCTGCGCAGACGGCGGCTGCAGCCACCATCGACGGCAACTACATCGTCACGCAAGACCATGTCCGCCTGTACTACAAGGACTGGGGCCCCAAGGACGGCCCGGTCGTGACCTTGAGCCACGGCTGGCCGCTGAGCTCGGACAGCTGGGAATCGCAGATGCTTTTCCTGGCCTCGCAAGGCTATCGCGTGGTGGCGCATGACCGCCGCGGCCACGGTCGCTCCAGCCAGCCCTCGGAAGGCAACGACATGGATCATTACGCCGATGACCTGGCGGCCGTGATCAACGCGCTCGACCTGAAAGACGTGACCGCAGTCGGCTTTTCGACCGGAGGCGGAGAAGTGGCACGCTACATCGGCCGCCACGGCACCGACCGGGTCAAGAAAGCCGCACTGATCAGCGCAGTGCCGCCCATGATGCTGCGCACCGCCGACAATCCCGCAGGTGTGCCCATCGAGGTCTTTGACGGCCTTCGCAAGGGCTCGATCGAGAACCGCTCACAGTTGTACATCGACATCGCGTCGGGACCTTTCTATAACTTCAACCGTCCAGGCGCCAAGGTTTCGCAAGCGCTGGTCAACAGCTGGTGGGCACAAGGCATGCAGGCGGGCCACAAGAACACCTACGAATCCATTGAAGCATTCTCGGCCACGGACTTTCGCGAGGATCTGAAGAAGTTCAATGTGCCCACACTGGTGATTCATGGCGGCGATGACCAGATCGTGCCGCTGGACGTCTCAGGCAAAGCGTCTGCCGCGCAGATCAAAGGGTCGACACTGATCGTTTACGAAGGCGCGCCACACGGCCTAACCGACACGCACAAGGATCGCTTCAACAAGGATCTGCTGGAGTTCCTGAAGAAGTGAGCCAACACGTTCGCGTGACGGGCCGATGGGCGACGCAGTGTTGCAGCCCATCGGCCCGAAGCGTCCTTCAGCACGTATCTCTCGCTGAGGTCGCCATTACGGCGACCTCGAAAGCCTTCATGTATCGGATTGATCCTGATTCTTGAGCTCGGCGAATTTTGCGGCCATCGTTGCGTTGCCACGCGTCAACTTCTTGATCGTCACGTCCTGCGCCTTGTCGTTCGCAAGACGCAGGTTGCGATCGGTGCCCAGGAGCGAGTCCTTGGTTTTCTGCAGATGGTCGATGGACTTGTCGATTTCCGCGATCGCTTTCTGGAAGTGCCCGGAAGCCAGATCGTAGTTTCTTGCGAACGCGGCCTTGAAAGTATCGAGTTCGGTCTCGAACTTCGTGATGTCGATGTTCTGCGCCCTGACCAGTGCCAGCTCCGACTTGTATGTGAGCGAATTCATCGCCGCATTGCGCAACAGCGTGATGATGGGAATGAAAAACTGCGGACGGATGACATACATTTTCGGGTAACGGTGAAAGACGTCAACGATGCCGGTGTTGTAGAGCTCGTTTTCGGGTTCCAGCAAGGAAACCAGAACAGCATATTCGCAGCCCTTCTCCTTGCGATCCTTGTCCAGCTCCTTCAGAAACTCTTCGTTCCTGTTCTTGGTCGCCGTTCGATCACTTTCGTTCTTCATCTCGAACATGATGGAAACGATCTCGGTTCCCGCCTCGTCCACATCACGAAAAATGTAGTCGCCCTTGCTGCCGCTGCGTGCGTCGTTGTCCTTCTCGAAATAGGCACGTGGAAACGCCGTTGCACGAATGCGGTTGAACTCGATTTCGCAGTGCTGCTCCAGCGTCTCGCCAACCATCTTCGTCGACAGACGAGCCTTCATGTCACGCAGGCGCTCAATCGCATCATCCCGATCCTTGATCTGCGTCTCGTACTTGTCGCGGAGGGATTTCTCGGCAAGCTGCTTTTCCAGTTCGGACCGCGCCAGGGAACCCTTGAGCTCATCGCGCTCTTTCTCGGCCTTGCCGACCGCCTCGGAAATCGCAAGCTTCTGCTCGACCTCGACGGCGCCAAGCCTGGATTTCAACTCCTGAATCACGGCGTCTTTTGATGCAGCCGCTTTCTGCAGTTCGTTCAACAGGTTTGCCTGCGCCAGCTTTGCAGTCGCCTCCCTTTCCTGTTTCGTTTTTTCAAGCTCGTTGGCCAGCGCATCACGCTCTTTCTCGACACTGTTAAGCGCCTCGGCCACGGCAAGCTTGCGCGCCGTTCCTTCGGCATCGAGCCTGGCCTTCAGCTCCTGGATTTCGGAGTCCTTGGTGGCTGCCGTTTTCTGCAGCTCGCTGGTGACCTGGCTCCTGGCAAGCTCCACGGCATTGCGCTTGTCTGCCTCGGCCAGCTCCAGACGCTCATGCAGTTGATGTTCGAAATCGCTGTCGCGAACCTGTTTCAGTATGTCCGCGTATCCCGCTTCGTCAATCTTGAACGCTTTGCTGCAATGAGGGCAGATGATTTCGTGCATGTCTACGTTATCCCGCATCCGTTATAGAAGTGTCCTGCAATGTTCTTGATCGGCTCGTTCCCGAAAAACCGCATTCCGGAGGCCGATCGACTGCGATCAATATAGACCAGCTTCTCACACGCATCGGCGGGAAGAGCTTTCTTTTCGGGAAACAATCGGGCGGTCCCGGCGGCCTGAGCCATGCCTTGGAAGACCGACATCGAAAAGCCGGTAGTCGCGCCTCTTGGGCTTGCTGCCTGGGCCTCGTCATCCTCGACATCCGAGGTGTGAGAGCCACTTGCCTGAAAAATAAAAGTGTGTGTATAATTTCGTTCTTGACTGAAGTTTCGTTGAAAAACAAGACGTCATACGCGGGAATAGCTCAGTTGGTAGAGCGCAACCTTGCCAAGGTTGAGGTCGCGAGTTCGAGCCTCGTTTCCCGCTCCAGAATTTCAAAAAAGCCCAGATTTCGATCTGGGCTTTTTTGCGTTTGTATCTGGGCGCTCTAGTGTTTGCGCGTGGTGAGGAGCGGACGCTGTCGCACCGTCGATAAGGATCTATGCTGATAGTTAAGTGATGACGGCTTCCGGCCAACAGCGGCAATAGGCCACCGCCCGGGGGTTAGCCTGCCGCCACGGTTTCATGCGCCGATCAGAACATGGCGCGCACCGCCACGCGGAACGTGCGCGGCTGGCCAAAGTAATTCCAGTAGTCGGTGTTGCCCACGGACTGGTAATACTTCCGGTCGAAGAGGTTGTCCACGTTGAACTGCACCGCCAAATTCTTGTTGACGTCGTAGACCGCATGCAGGCCGACCAGCGTGTACGCGCCCTGTGAGATCTTGTATTCGTCTTCGTCCGGGCCGCTGGCGTTGAAGATGCCGCTCTGTGCATAGACCGAGCCGCCCACACGCAGCTTGTTCCACTGGTCCGGCAGACGGTAGTCGGTGGACACCTTCAGCAGGTGCCGGGGGTAAGTGCTGGCGAACGTCTGGCCGGACTGCGGCCCCTGCGCGTACTTCGACTGCGTGTACGTATAGCCCAGGGTGACATTCCAGGCCGGCGTGATCGCGCCGTTGATCTCGAAGTCCACCCCGCGGTTGCGCACCTTCTCAGCAGCGCGGTAGCAGGAAAAAATGCCCGGCGGACACAGGTCGCTGTCATCGATCAGGTCGGCCCGGCCCTTCTGGTCGGTCTGGAACAGTGCCAGCGCGGCATTCACCCGGCGGTCCATGAACTCGCCTTTCAAACCGATCTCGTAGTTCTGCCCCGTCATCGGCGGCAGCACACTGCCGTCCACGCCAATGTTCCCCTGCGGCTTAAAGATTTCGGTGTAGCTGGCGTAGGCCGACAGGTTTTCGTTCAGATCCTGCACCACGCCCGCATACGGCGTGACTTTGCCGCGCTGCTCGTAGCGGCTCTCGGTGCGCACGGTGGTCTGCGCAAAGCGGTCGTATTCGAACCAGCTCATGCGTGCGCCCGCGATGAAGGTTGTGCTGTCGGTCAGGCTGAAGCGGCCGGCGGTGTAGATGCCCTGCTGCTTCTGCGTGGTGTTGTACTGCCACATGTTCGCGTCCAGCCCGGTCGGCGTGGGCGGATTGAAGGCGCCCAGGTCGTTCATGTCGACCAGATAGCGATAGCTGGCGTCGCGCCCGCCGTGATAGCTGAAATCGTCTTTGCGCGTGGTGGCGCCTACTACCAGCTCATGCTGGCGGCCCAGCAGCTGGAACGGGCCGGACGCATAGGCGTCCAAGCCCCACTGCGTGTCGTCGTATTGGAACAGGCGCGGATTCAACGTGAATAAATCGCCCGTCGTGCGCTGCGTGTAGTTGCCCAGGAAGTCCGACTTGGCAGACAGCCAGTTTCCGGCCATGGTCAGCTTCCACCCATTGCTGAATTCGTGCTTGATGTCAGCGAACAGGTTGGTGTTGCGCTTGTTCAGGTAGTTCCAGTCGCCAACAAGGGCTGTCTTGCGCGACATCGGGTAGAACGATCCGTCAGCCCGCGTTGGCAGGCCGGACCAGTCATAACCTTGATTGCGGTCCTTCTGGTAGGTCAGGCCCGCCGACACCGTGGTGGCGGGCGTGATGTCTGCCTCCAGGATGCCGTAGAAAAGCGAGTTCTCCTTGCCTGCCCGCTGCTGGAAGTCGCCCGCATTGGTGTAGGCCACCACCGTGCGACCTCGCAGCGTCTTGGCCTCGTTCAAGGGCGAGGACACGTCCAGCATGGTGCGATAGTCGTCCCGCGACCCCGCCGACAGCGTCATGACGCCTTTGGTCTCGTCGCCGGGCCGCTTGCGCACCAGGTTGATGGCGGCAGCCGGGTTGCCCGCCCCTTCCAAGAGGCCCGTGGCGCCGCGCACGACCTCCACGCGATCGTAGATCTCGGTGGTGGGCTTGTTGATGGCGTCGAACGCGTACGCGTTACTGATGTTGGCCGGCACGCCGTCGATCTGCAGGTTATCGATCAACTGGCCGCGCGCCTGGTACACCGAGCGTTCGGAGCCGTTCTGCACCACCGAAATGCCGGTGGTCGCCTGCAGCACGTCGTCCAGGTTCTGCATGGATTGATCGTCCATGCGCTGGCGCGTCACCACCGTCACGGACTGCGGCGTTTCGCGCGGCGACAGGTTCAGGCGCGTGGCGCTGTTGGTGACCTGCACCACGTACGTGCCACTGGTGTCCACCCGCGGCAGCATGCCGGACACGGTGACCGGCGCAAGCGTCGTGGTCTGCGTAGCCGGCGTGCGCCGCAAGGTCAGTGTGCCGTCGGCCGCGCGCGCGGATTCCAGGCCGCTGCCGGCCAGTGCGACGCGGAGCGCCGCATCCATCGTGTAGACGCCCTGCACCGCCGGGGCATTCAGGCCGCGCACGAGCTGCGCATCGTAGGACACCACAGTCCGGCTCAACCGCGCAATCTCGGTCAGCGTGGCGTCCAGACTGTTAGCGGGCAGGTCGAACGTGATGGGCGCCCGCGGCTGGGCGTGGACG
>JAEYZR010000383.1 GCA_023427945.1 Pseudomonadota bacterium
TGACGAAGCAGTGAAGATGCAAAAGCTGCTCGACGCGCTCGATGCCTTGGACGATGTCCAAGACGTCTATACCTCGGCTGTCATGGCCGACCCCCAATAACGCCTCTGGCCTAATCACTCATGAAAATCCTCGTTATTGGCTCTGGTGGTCGCGAACATGCACTGGCCTGGCGTCTGGCCAAGTCGATGCGCGTGCACAAAGTATTCGTGGCCCCGGGCAACGCAGGCACACATCTGTCTTCGAATATTTTCAACGTCGAGATCACCGATCCTGCAGAACTGGCTGATTTCGCCGAGAAAGAAGGCATAGCCATGACCGTAGTAGGTCCCGAGGCGCCCCTGGCAGCAGGCGTCGTCGATATCTTTCACGCACGCGGACTCAAGATCTTCGGCCCCACCCGCGCTGCGGCACAGCTGGAAAGCTCGAAGGACTACGCCAAGGCGTTCATGGTCCGCCACAACATTCCCACGGCCCGCTACGAGACATTCACGGACCCAGCCCCCGCCCACGCCTACATCGAGCGCGAGGGAGCCCCCATCGTCATCAAGGCCGATGGACTGGCTGCAGGCAAAGGGGTCGTCGTGGCCGAAACCTTGCAACAGGCCCACGATGCTGTGGACGCCATGCTGGGTGACGGCTCGATGGGCGCCGCAGGCGCGCGCGTCGTCATCGAAGAGTGCCTCATCGGCGAAGAAGCCAGCTTCATCGTCATGTGCGACGGCCGCCATGTTCTCGCCCTGGCCACCAGCCAGGACCACAAACGCCTGAGTGATGGCGACCTCGGTCCCAACACCGGGGGCATGGGCGCCTACTCTCCCGCTCCGGTGGTCACCCCGGAAATGCACCACCGCATCATGCGCGAAGTGATCATGCCAACCGTCAATGGCATGTCACGTGATGGCCTGCCCTACACCGGCTTCCTGTACGCCGGTGTCATGATCGCCCCCGGCGACGAGCCAGACCGTGCCATCAAGGTGCTCGAGTTCAACTGTCGAATGGGCGACCCCGAAACACAGCCCATCATGATGCGCGTCAAGAGCGACCTGGTCGATGCCGTCGAACACGCCATCAACGGCACACTCGACCAGGCCGACATCACCTGGGATCGTCGCACGGCACTGGGCGTGGTCATGGCTGCCCATAACTACCCCGGCACCCCGCGTTCGGGCGACAAGATCGAAGGTCTGCCGCAAGACGACGACACCTGCATGGTCTTCCATGCCGGCACTCGCATGGAGGGTGACAACGCCGTCACCTCAGGCGGCCGGGTACTCTGCGTCAGCGCCCTGGGCGATTCAGTCCGCATGGCTCGTGAGCACGCATACGCAACAGTCGAACGCGTGCGCTTTGCCGGCGCCCAGTACCGCACCGACATCGGCTGGCGTGCGCTCAAGCGCAATTCGGCCAAGCCAAAGTCCGACGCCTGACAACCCTCCACCTTAACCTGCAATATTCGTTTCTCATCAGCCAACGACATCACACGCCGCTCCATGCAAAGCCTGCCCGTTTCCCAAGTCCGCCACTATCTTCTCGATCTTCAATCCCGGATCGTGGCAGCCCTGGAAGCGGCGGGGGCCGATACCTGGCAAACGGACCAGTGGACGCGCCCCGAGGGCGGCGGCGGCGTTTCCCGGCTGATTGAAGGCGGCAACCTGTTCGAACGCGGAGGCGTCCTGTTCAGCCACGTCATGGGCAAGCAGTTGCCGCCGTCGGCCAGCGCCCACCGTCCGGAACTGGCTGGACGTGCCTGGGAAGCCATGGGCGTTTCCCTGGTCCTGCACCCCAACAATCCGTACATTCCCACCACACACATGAACGTCCGGATGTTCGTCGCCCAGGCGCGCCCGAATACCGACGAGCAGGATGTGTGCTGGTTCGGAGGCGGCCTGGATCTCACGCCCTACTACGCATTCGAAGAAGATGCCCGTCATTTCCACGGCGTTTGCAAAACCGCACTAGACGCCCACGACAGCAGCTACTATCCCGCCTATAAACGTTGGTGCGACGAATACTTCTTCCTCAAACACCGCAACGAGACACGCGGCATCGGCGGTATATTTTTTGACGACTTGAGTGCCCCCGGCTTCGAGGCAGGATTCGCGGTACAGAAAAGCGTAGGCAACGCCTTCCTGGATGCATATCTGCCAATCGTGAGTCGTCGCCAACACCTTGCATACGGCCAGCGCGAACGTGACTTCCAGGCCTATCGACGCGGGCGCTACGTCGAATTCAACCTCGTATTCGATCGCGGCACGTTGTTCGGCCTGCAATCGGGCGGACGCACCGAGTCGATCCTGCTGTCCATGCCCCCGCTGGCGACATGGCGCTACGACTGGCGGCCAGAAACCAATACCCCCGAGGCCGCCCTGTCCGAGTATCTCGTACCACGCGACTGGGTTTGATCCTTGCCAGCAGCACCCTCACACCGTTCATGCCGGAACATAGACCAACCGACATGCCGGGACACCCCTGACGAACGGTTATATTACGAAATATGGATACTCAAAAGCTTCAACGTGTCGTCATTGACGCACTCGAAAACGTGAAAGCCCAGGACATCACCGTCCTGAACACCACACACCTCACGAGCCTGTTCGACCGCGTCATCATCGCTAGCGCCACCTCGACGCGGCACACCCGCGCCCTGGCTGCCAGCGTTGCCGACGCCGTGCGCGACAACGGCGGTCGCGTGCAGGCGCTCGAAGGCGCCGACACTGGCGAATGGGTGCTGGTCGACCTGGGCGACATGGTCGTGCACCTGATGCAACCCGTCATACGCCAGTACTACAATCTCGAAGAGGTATGGGGCGGCAAACCTGTGCGCGTCAAACTGCTGCCAGCCTCCACCCGGTCGAAAGCCGCGTCGGAAACATTCGACGACGAAGATTGAGGTCGCCGTGAAATTGATCGTGGTGGCCGTGGGTAACCGCATGCCATCCTGGGTGACGACCGCCTGGGATGACTACGCCAAACGCATGCCACCTGACTGCATGATCGAATTACGCGAAGTCAAACCCGAACCCCGAACCTCCGGCAAGACCCCCGCCCAGATGATGGCCGCCGAAGCCAAACGCATCGACGCGGCCATAGGCCCCAGCCCACTGCGGATTGCCCTGGATGAAAAAGGCCGGGACCTCACGACACGCTCCCTGTCCAAACAACTGGAATCCTGGCGCAACAGTGGCGGCGACGTCGCCCTGATCGTCGGCGGCCCCGATGGCCTGGATCCCGACCTGAAAACAAGCTGCAGCGGCCTGATCCGACTGTCGTCCCTCACTCTGCCCCACCCGATGGTGCGCGTCGTACTCAGCGAACAACTCTACCGCGCATGGGCCATCATGACCAATCACCCGTATCATCGCGACTGAGCACGTGCCCCCGCCCCGTAAGTGACGATCGATGTATTACGACGGTCTCCTGTGGACTGCAGCCTGTGAGTACAGACTCGTAGCCTGCAGCTCGCAGGCTGTAGCCCGTAGGCTGCAGCTCGTAGGCTATAGCCCGTCGCCGTAGCCTATAACCGTAGCTCGTAGCCTATAGCCATAGCTCGTAGCCTGCAGTCTGTAGCCATAGTCCATAGCCGTAGCTCTAGCTCGTAGCTCGTAGCCCGTGGCCGTTGATGTTGATGTTGCCATTCCGATAACAACTACCAATTGATGCTTCGGCATATCAACAGCTGATCTGCAACTCATCGTATGAATCTTTTCGACATCAGCATTGCCCGTTACCCTTATGGCATCGATGAATCCTGCCCAGCTAAATGAGAGCCCCCGCATGCGTCCACGCCTTTATCTTGCCTCTGCCAGCCCCCGCAGACACGAACTTCTCAAACAGATCGGTGTAGAGCACCTCGTCCTTGACATTCCTCCCTCCGAAGGTGCCGATGAGCCGCAGCTTCCGAACGAAAGCCCGGCCGCCTACGTTCTACGCACGGCGCACGACAAGGCGCAACGAGCTCAACAATGGATACGGCAGCAGCGCCTGCAGGACCACCCGATACTCACTGCCGACACCACCGTCATTCTTGACGAAACGATTCTTCACAAACCGTTGGATCACGCTGATGCAGCCCGCATGCTCGCGTCGCTATCTGGTCGTACGCATGAAGTGCGCACCGCAATCGTTCTCTCTGATCAAACCCGCGTTCTGGACGACGTTGCCATCACCTCAGTCACATTCAAGACACTGACCGCAGCAGAAATTGAACACTATTGCCGATCACAAGAGCCGATGGGCAAGGCAGGAGCCTATGGCATACAGGGTTATGCCGGCACTTTCGTGACCAGAATCGAAGGAACCTTCAGCGGCGTGATGGGACTTCCCGTCTACGAAACTATGCGCTTGCTCAATGCCTTCTACCCAAACGCTCACCCTGCCTGACGGGGCACACTCCCCTCAATGCAAAAGCAGGAAGAATTCGTCGATGCCGATGTCACAGGCAAACAAAGCGCACCGGACGAGCAAGACCACCCTCTCCGGTGAACGACAGATACGAATATCCGCGCGCGCAACGCTCACACAAAAAATTGGCCGGATTCCCAGCGGAACCCGGCCATCTGAGCCTGAACCTATCTTCATCCTCATCGAGGGATAAGCTTTTCCAGGAAAGAAAGATGTACAACATTCGCACAGTGTGATCTGACAGTCGCAGTGTGATCTGACAGTCGTAGTGTGGTCTCACAGTCGTAGTGCGGTCTCACAGTCACAGTGCGATCTGACAGTCGCAGTGCGGCCTGACAATCCCAGTGTGGTCTGACAGTCGCAATGTGGTCTGACAATCGCAATGTGGTCTGACAGTCGCAGTGTGGTCTGACAGTCGCAATGTAGTCGGACACTCGTCAGCGTAAATCTGTGCGGCGCGGCGTAGATCCAGAATTCGTAGCGCACGCCTAACGCCCCATCACCAGCCTGTTGGTGCCAGCGAATCCGTGCAGTGCATAGATCCGCTCGAACACCATGGATGATTTGTGAGCGACACCCGCCTTGATTTCTTACGCAACAGAGAGCGCTGGCGAGCGATCCACTTCCACTGGCGAGTCAACCGTTTCAACAGGCACAGGCATCGGCTGACCTGCCATGGCAGCGTCCAACCGCTCCTTGTCCAACTCCCCTTCCCACCGAGCGACCACGATCGACGCAGTGGCATTGCCCACGAGATTGGTAAGCGCCCGGCACTCGGACATAAAACGATCCACGCCCAATATGAGCGCAATTCCAGCGACAGGAACCGTCGGTATGACAGCGAGTGTGGCTGCCAGCGTGATGAATCCCGCGCCGGTTACACCTGCCGCACCTTTCGAGCTGATCATTGCCACCAACAACAGCAACACCTGGTCGCCCAAAGACAAATCGATATTACACGCTTGAGCAATGAACAAAACTGCCATCGTCATATAGATGTTGGTGCCGTCCAGATTGAACGAGTAACCAGTCGGCACCACCAACCCGACCGTGGATTTGGAACAACCCGCACGCTCCATCTTTTGCATGAGAGTGGGCAAAGCCGCCTCAGACGAACTCGTGCCCAGCACCAGCAAAAGCTCTTCCCGGATATAGCGAACCAGCTTGACTATGGAGAAACCGTTGTAACGTGCGACGGCACCCAGGATGATGAACACAAACAGCAATGAGGTCACGTAAAAGGTCGCAACCAGAGAAGCGAGATTAATGATGGATGAAATGCCGAACTTGCCAATGGTGAACGCCATCGCACCGAAAGCTCCGACCGGTGCAGCCCGCATCAAAATCGAGACCAAGCGGAATATCGGCTTGGACAACACGTTCAGAAAATCCAGCACAGGCTTGCCCCGCTCGCCCACGCCGGCAAGCGCGATACCAAACAGCACCGCGACAAACAACACCTGCAGGATGTCGCCGCCCACGAACGGGCCGACCATCGTCGCCGGAATGATGTTCAGCAAAAACCCGGTCAAGGTCGACTCGTGCGCCTTGGTGACATAGCCCGCAATCGCAGAGCTGTCCAGTTCAGCCGGATTGATGTTCATCCCTGCCCCCGGCTGCACGATGTGACTCACGACCATGCCTACAACCAACGCGAGCGTGGAAAAGGTGAAGAAATAGAGCATGGCCTTGGCCGCAACACGCCCCACCTTCTTCATATCGCTCATGCCCGCAATACCTGTCACCACAGTCAAAAAGATCACGGGCGCAATGATCATTTTGACTAGTTTGATGAAACCGTCGCCAAGTGGCTTCATCGCCTCGCCGAGTTCTGGCTTGAAATACCCCAATGCCACACCAATCGCTATGGCAACCAACACCTGCACATACAACAACTGATAGAACTTCTGCTTGCGCACAGGCGTCTGTGCGGCTTGAGTAACGTCAACCACTTAGGCGTCTCCCACCATTTGTGTGCCAGCGAAAATACGAGGCCGGCGATGTCTTAGGAACAGCGTTTCGCCTGTACGGCGAACGTCAGCTGTGAAAAGCAATATCGATGCCATCTTTTCGAATTTGCGTTTCAGACATAAGCCACTGATTCAAAAGATAAATACTTTTGACCACGACAAACACGAACAATAGGCATGCGAAAATCCGCACGAGCCCCACACATTCGTGCGGAAAACCACACAAGTTTCGGTACACTGAGGCTACTCGAGTGAATGCGCTGGATTTCTGGCCTCCGAATCGACGGGCCTCTAGCCTCCGAATCGATGGGCCTCTGACACCGGGATCGAGAAGTCCCAGCCGCGGGATCAAGAGTTTCTGATGGCATGATCAAAAAGGTCTCTGATGCAGGGGTTGACTGACTTTCGGTTCCTTGATGAAACGCTTTCAGAAGTGACGAATCCAGGTTTTCTCGCATCAGACTGAATCGCCGCTCTCATTTAGCCAGCCATCTTTTTTCGCTCATGCATTTCACATCCAAGCGATCTTCCATCAAGACATGGCTCGCCATAACGGTGGCAATCGCCTTGACCGCGCTGATCGCCAATCTGGCGGGCACTTACGCACAGCAGCGAACCATCACAGAACTGAAAGACCGGACGTTAATTGCCGCCGAGCTCAACAGCTCATTGGTTCGCAACGTACTGGAACGATATCGATCCCTGCCATACGTGCTTGCACAGAATAGAGCAGTGCTGGGAGCGCTCGATGAAAGACGTCCCGCCGATATTCTTGCCCTGGATGCATCGCTGGAGTCGTTATCAAAAGGGGTCGATGCATCAGCCATTTATGTACTTGACCGCAAAGGCCACACCATCGCGGCGAGTAACTGGCGTGAACCTGCCACATTCGTCGGAGTGAACTACGAGTTCAGACCATACTTTCAGGATGCCATGCGCATGGGGCAAAGCGAACACTTCGCGCTAGGAACGGTCAGCCACAGGCCCGGACTTTATCTCGCGCACCGTGTCGTCGACAGCTCCAACGAGACCGTTGGCGTGGTTGTGATCAAGGTCGATCTCTCGAGCCTGGAAGCAGACTGGCGCCACCAGCGTGACGCCGTGTTTGTCACTGACGAAAATGGTGTGGTTATCCTCACGAGCGAATCGGCATGGCGTTACCGAGCGCTCGCACCATTGAACGCTCATACGGCAAACGCACTCAAAACTATCTTTCAGTTTGGCAGCGCAACGCTACAGCCTCTAACGTTTCCAACGGTAGATGACGCCATCGGCCTGGTCGGACCGCCGTCTACGCCCAGCACAAGCCCGTCGCAAGACCAAAAGTTGCCTCCATCAGAAACGAAACCTGACATCAACCAAGGGCAAATCGCACCACCAGTGGAGTCGCCAGCCGGCAATACAACGGATCTACCTGCGCCTCCGGCAAAGACCACGCCAGACGTGGCATACGATGGCCTCGCCGGAAGCCCATACGAACCCACGAACAACCTGCAAGCGCAGATCTCGACCTCGACAAGCTCGCCGTCTACAAGCCCGTCTTCTACGTTTTCGCTCTCCAGGGGCTCGCCCTCCGCAAGCCCCTTCCCTTCAGAAGCATCGGCAATCAACGCATCGCCACTCAATCTGCTCACCGCCCTCCCGATCGAGAAAATGACCGGCTGGACCCTTCATATTCTGACGCCCGTCAGCGCCCAGCTCGTTCGCGCACGCACCAATGCCCAACTATCCGCGGCGCTGGCAAGTACCCTCCTTTTCTTGATCATCGGTGTCTTGCTGCGTAAACGAGAACGTTCCCGACGCGTCGCCAAGCGCCGTCAGGAAATCGTCAACGAGCTGGAACGCGAGGTAGCAGCCCGCACCCGTCAGTTGGAGAACACCCATCATCGCTTGACTCATGCAATGGAAGAAAAGCTGCGTACGCAACAACGCATTCAGGCCTTGCAGGAGGATCTTGCGCAAGCCAACAAGCTCACCTTGCTAGGACAGGTGGCCGCCGGTGTTGCGCATGAAATCAACCAACCACTGTCAGCCATTACAAGTTACAGCGAAAACGCCACCCTGCTTCTTCAACGCGAACAGACTGAAGCGGCACTCAAGAACCTGGCTTCCATTCAAAACTTGGCTCAGCGCATCGGCCGCATCACAAGCCAACTGAGGAACTTCTCTCGCCGTGCACGACCAGACTCGAATCACAGCACCAAGGTGCAGGAAGCCATCGACGGCGCCCTTTTACTGATCAACGCATCAGACCAGAAGAAGCAGTTGTCGATACAACTGATTCCAGCACACTGCGACCTTCGCGCCGCCATCGACAAGATTCGACTTGAGCAAATCCTTGTCAATCTTCTTCAAAACGCTAGAGATGCAGTTCAAACCGTGCCGTCACCGCTCATCACGATAGAAGTGGAAGACATTCCCCAAGAGTTTGAAAACGGGGCAAGAGTTCGTATCACCGTCACCGATAACGGCAACGGGCTGAGCGACGAAGCATTGGCTCACCTGTTCATCCCTTTTTCCAGCAGTAAATCCGAAGGGCTGGGTCTCGGCTTGGTGATTTCCCGAGATCTCGCGAAAGAGGCCAATGGCGACCTCACTGGTACCAACCTGGACGGAATAGGCGCACGTTTCACACTGGAGCTCCCACAAAGCCCCTCTACCACGGCGCACATAGACCACCTCAACGTTTCTCAGCCAGTCTCAGTGTCTGCCAAGAGCACCTCCCAACACGAAAGCTCAACGCCAGGTGAACAAACGACTTAACACCGAACGGTCAACACCATCCACAAAAGAAAGTGCAATGATTAACTCCGTCATACCGCCACGATCCGACATCAACGGCGAAACCACGCTGGCCGGAACGAAATCATTGGTTATCGTGATTGACGATGACCGGGACGTCCTTGAAGCAACCGAGCAGACCCTGGTGTTGCGAGGCTTCAACGTGCAAACCTACTCGCGCGCCGAGCCGGCACTGGATGACGTCCATCCAGACTTCAATGGTGTCGTGGTGTGCGACATTCGCATGCCCGGCATAGACGGTCTGCAATTTTTCGAACGCCTCAGAAAGATGGATGAGGATATTCCTGTCATCTTCATGACTGGCCACGGCGACGTCGACATGGCAGTCCAGGCAATGCACGCTGGCGCCTATGATTTTCTGACCAAGCCTTATTCCAACGAGCGCCTTGCCCTTAGCGTGCAACGCGCACATGAGAAGCGCCGGCTGGTACTCGAGAACCGATGGCTGCGTAGCAACGCCGGCCAATCCGGCATTGAGGACAGCTTGGTTGGAAACACACCTGCCATGATTCGATTACGTCAGACTATGCATCACATCGCCGATGCAGACGTTGACATACTTGTACAGGGCGAGACAGGAACAGGAAAGGAAGTTGCTGCGCAGTCCCTGCATAACGCCAGCAAGCGCCGACAATTCCCATTCGTCGCGATCAACTGCGGTGCCATCCCCGAAGGTGTGATGGAGAGTGAACTTTTCGGCCATGAAGCGGGAGCCTTCACAGGCGCACAAAAACGACGCATTGGCCGTATCGAGTTCTCAAGTGGCGGGACATTATTTCTCGATGAAATCGAAAGCATGCCGCTGCACTTGCAAGTCAAACTTCTGCGGGTACTGGAAACGCGTCAGATTACGCCCTTAGGTAGCAATGAAGTCCGCCAACTGAACTTGCGCGTCATCGCTGCAACCAAAGACAACCTCGCCGATCCGGCCGCAAGAAGCTATTTCCGCGAAGACTTGTATTACAGACTCAATGTCGTCAGCCTGCGCCTGCCGGCATTGCGCGAGCGTCGTCAAGACATCCCCCTGCTTTTTGCCCGTTTCGTAACGCAGGCCAGTAAACGTTTCAATCGCGAAGCACCCGAGCTGGACAGGCCAACGCTCGACTACATTGGCGAGCACAAATGGCCTGGAAATATCCGCGAATTGCTGCACTTCGCAGAACGATTCGTCTTAGGTATCCCCAACGAATACTCGGAGCTACCGGCAACAGAAATCGCGAGCCAACACGCCCTCACAGACCACATCCCTTTGCCACAACGGGTGGACAAATTCGAGTCCGACGTCATACGCCAGACACTTGCCAATCACAGAGGGAACATCAAAGAGTCGCTTGCAGAACTGGGTATTCCAAGGAAGACCTTCTATGACAAACTTCAACGCTATGCCATAGACCGCACACAATACGTCTCCAGCAGTGATTCGGACGATTAAAACAAATGATTAGATTGCCAGGAGCCCGACTGCATACCCAGGGTCGTCTACGACGTTAAATCCGTCGATCTGAGAGGATCAGACTCTGTTGTTATTGCCGAAGCGAGAACACGCCCAAGCACGCTGGTCACGAAAGCATTAGGCAACAATACTCCTCAATGCTCCTGGCCCACGAATAATGCCACGACACCAGCCAGATCTGGATAACGCGCGTTTATCAGGGGCCTGAGTTGGTAAGCAGATCGATGCTCTGGTGAGCACTTTTGCGCCCAATGGTGCTGGCGCGTGCCACCCGGCTCGCGGCGTCGATTGACGATTATTGATGGTGTGGTGACGAATGACGCGAGGCGGTCATTATTGGGTGCCACTAAATTGGGTGCCCCTAACTTGGGCGAAACTAAATTCGGTGACCCTAAAAGCAAAACCCCGCAGAGGATACTCTGCGGGGTTTTGGGGAATAAAAGCCTAACGATGACCTACTTTCACAGACGTCCGTCCACTATCA
>JAEYZR010000409.1 GCA_023427945.1 Pseudomonadota bacterium
CTGCAGGATGTAGATCTTGCCGTCGATACCGTCTCGGCCCCATTCGATGTCCATCGGGCGTTGATAGTGCTTCTCGATGATGACGGCATAGCGGGCCAGCTCGTTGACCTCGTCGTCGGTCAGCGAATAGCGGTTGCGCTCGGAGACTGGAACGTCGACCACACGCACGGCCTGGCCTTGCGTGCGTTCGGGATCGAATTCCATCTTGATGAGCTTCGACCCAATGCGACGGCTGACGATGGCGTAGCGCTCCTGCGCAAGCGTGGGCTTGAATACATAGAATTCGTCGGGGTTCACTGCGCCCTGAACGACGGTTTCACCCAGGCCGTAGGAGGACGTGATGAAGACCACATCGGTGAATCCGGACTCGGTGTCCAGCGTGAACATCACACCGGCGCTGCCCTTGTCGGAGCGCACCATGCGCTGGACACCGGCCGACAGCGCAACTTCCGCGTGCGCATAGCCCTTGTGCACGCGATACGAAATGGCGCGGTCGTTATAAAGCGATGCGAACACGTGGCGGATCTTGTCCAGCACGTCTTCGATGCCGACCACGTTCAGGAACGTTTCCTGTTGACCGGCAAACGAGGCATCGGGAAGATCTTCTGCCGTGGCGGACGAGCGCACGGCAAACGAGCCCTTGCCGTCAGCGTCAAGCTCGGCGAAGGCTTCGCGTATGGAACGTTCGAGTTCTTCGGAGAACGGCTCGTCGACCAGCCACTGACGGATCTCGGATCCGGCAGCGGCAAGTTCGCGCACGTCTTCGGGGTTCAAGGTCTGGAGTCGATCGGCAATGCGTTTGTCCAACCCGGAAACGGACAGAAAATCGCGAAAAGCCTGGGCGGTCGTAGCAAAGCCGCCGGGAACCCGGACGCCTGCGTCAGACAGCTGACTGATCATTTCACCTAGTGATGCGTTTTTCCCTCCTACCGAGTCAACATCCGTCATCCGGAGTTTCTCGAGCGAAACGACATAAGACATAAAGTCACCTTTTACAATGGAGTTAAGCTAGTTTGGTCAATTCTTGCGATACCGGTGACAATGCCGAAACTGCAGTCAAGTGATAGCAGTAGGCATCGAATCCGTACAAATTCGAAAGCGCTGACCAAACTGGCCTGATGGCCGCCCGGCAACGGGCGTCGTTGGGGTGACCGACCCGGGCGATTGTATACCTGAGAGGCACTGGCGTGTATCTGTCTGGAACCTTTAATCACATATGAATCAATCGTCTATCGCCCGCACCGTCTACATCGTGTCCGACAGTACCGGGATTACTGCAGAAACCTTCAGCCAATCCGTCCTGGCGCAGTTCGAGGGCGTGACGTTTCGCCCGATTCGGCTGCCATTTGTGGATTCGGTCGAAAAAGCGCATGAAGTTGTCGCGCGCATCAATCGCAATGCGGCCGAAAACGGGGTTCCACCCATTGTCTTCAGTACCTTGGTGACGCCGGATATTCAGGCGCGTATCCGCCAGTCCCACGGAATTTACCTCGATCTTTTCGGCACCTTCGTGAGCCACATCGAGCAGGCGCTGGATCTCAAGTCCACGCATTCGGTCGGGCGTTCGCACACCTCGGTGAATTCGGAAAAATACCGTCATCGCATCGACGCCATCAATTTCTGCCTCGCTCACGATGACGGACAGTTCGTATCGAACCTGGATCAGGCCGACGTGATCCTGGTGGGGGTATCGCGCTGCGGCAAGACGCCCACCAGCCTTTATCTGGCCATGCAGTACGCGGTCAAGGCGGCCAACTTCCCGTTGACGCCGGACGATTTCGAACGCAACACCCTGCCCTCCACCCTGGCGCCTCACCGCAACAAACTGTTTGGCCTGTCGATCCTGCCCGAGCGTCTGGCAGAGGTACGAAACGAGCGTCGTCCGGGCAGCAAGTACGCCGCTATTGAACAGTGTCGATATGAAGTGGCCGAAGCCGAGCGCATGATGCGCAGAGCCGGCATATCCTGGCTGTCCACCACAACCAAATCGATCGAGGAAATCTCGACTACCGTCTTGCAGGAAGTCGGGCTGGATTTGCAGGGTTGAAAGAACCGGAATGCGGTTGCCGATGCCCGCAGGGCTTGATCCCTGCGGGAAGGCCGTTATCCCGGAGCCACACCAATCAATAGCGATGCTGGCGGCGTTGTTCGAACAGGCACAGCGTTGCCGCCATGGCCACGTTGAGCGACTCGACCGCCGATCGCTCGTGATCGATGCGAATGCGCTGCGTGGCCATCGTCTGCAGAATGGGCGAAACACCCTGCCCCTCGTGCCCGAATATCCAGGCAGCCGGTGCCGGCAAAGAGGTCTGATAGAGGTCGCTCGCCTCTTCGAGTGTGGTCACAAGCACGGGTATCTGGGCGTTATGCACCGCCTGTGCCAGGTCGACATGCTCATGGATGTCCAATGCAAAGTGCGCGCCCTGCGCGCTGCGTACGACCTTGGATGACCAGGCGGCGGCACTTGCCGGGGACAGCAGGACGCGAGTCACACCAGATGCAGCGCAAGCCCGCAGGATAGTGCCTACATTGCCCGGATCCTGAACCCGGTCAAGCAATACCGCAGCGTCGCGCAATGCATCAGGCAACGCAGGTGTGGGCGGCTGGACGACAAAACGCACGCCCTGGTCCGACGGCACCTCTCCCAGGGCTTTCAGCAGACGTGCCGGCATGAGGCGCACGAGGGATTGGGGCACCGCGGCAACCAGGTGAGCCAGCCTTGGGTCCGTCAACCGATCCTGATCGAACAGGCAATACTCCGGCAGGCCATGGCGCATCAACCAGGCCTCGCACACATGTGCGCCCTCCAGCAGGACAGGTGCCCCCGCCCGGCCCTGGGCATCGCTCCACTTGCGCAAATTCTTGTAGAACGGGTTGTCGCGCGACTCGATCTGCTTCATGGCGGGGATGTATAACCCCGTATGGGGGCAAAGCTGCGACGATGCTCAGGACACGGGCCATGTTCGCGCAGGCGCGCCAGGTGCAGCGCCGTGCCATAGCCTTTGTGCTGGTCGAAGCCGTATTGCGGGTAAAGCTCATGCAGACGCGAAAGGTCGGCGTCCCGTGCCGTCTTGGCGAGGATGGATGCCGCCGAGATGGCGGGAACCAGCGCATCGCCTTTGATCACCGTGCGTACGGCGCAGGAAAGCTTGGGAGACTGGTTGCCGTCCACCAGGGCCAACATCGGTTTGATGCGTAAGCCCTGGACGGCGCGTTGCATGGCCAGAAAGGTGGCTCTCAGAATGTTCAGCCGATCTATTTCTTCGACTTCGGCGCGGGCAATGCACCAGGCGTGCGCCCTGGCCTGGATTTCCTGCGCTAGGCGGTCACGCTCGGCCGCTTTCAGAATCTTGGAATCCGCCAGTCCGACGATAGGTTGCATCGGGTCGAGCACCACTGCCGCCGCATACACCGCGCCAGCCAACGGGCCACGGCCGGCTTCGTCCACCCCAGCCGTGATCACTTCAAGCATTGCTTCGTGTCCGAACAGGTCTGCCTGACCCGCAGGTCCGGGCGAGAGCGCCTCCAGCAGCCCCTGAGTCGAGCTTTGATGCTGAAGGCTGACCACGCCCGGCAGAACCGGATAGTCGGGCGGCACGACTGACACCAGTTCCTTTTTGCTGCGACCGGTCGCCCGAAGGCTGATCGGCGAGTCACCCAGGGAGGTTTTAGGTGCGCCCACTGGCGACCTCCATGATGGCCTGCGCGGCTAGCGCTGGCGTATCGCGCAACAAAGACTGATGGAGCTCGGTGAAACGTGCTTCGATTTCTTGCTGGTAGGTTTCGTCGTTCAACGCTTTCCAGGTGGCATCGGCCAACGATTGCGGATTGACATCGTCCTGCAGGATCTCCGGAACCACCATGTCGCGCAACAACACGTTTGGAAGACCGATCCACGGCAGGTAGGGCCGTTGCTGGCCCGATTTCCAGGCCATGATCCGGCGCATCCAGGGCGACAGCACATAGGAGATGACCATCGGGCGTTTGTACAACGCGGTCTCCAGCGTTGCCGTGCCACTGGCCACGAGCACGGCGGTGGCCGCCTCCATGACCGTCCAGGCCACCGGCGCCACCGTCTTGGCCTGGGGCGGCTGCACGGTGTCGCTGGCAATGCATCGCAGCCCTGGCACCGGGTACATCTGAAGAATGGCCTCGAATTCGGCGCGGCGCTCGGCGTTGACCATGGGCACCACGCACTGAAGCTGGGGATCACGCTGGACGAGCTTTTGAGCAGCCTGCAGAAACACAGGGGCCAGCAGCCGAATTTCCGACGATCGACTGCCCGGCAAAATGGCCAGGACCTTGGCGGAAGGATCGATACCCAGCCTGACGCGAGCGGCAGCACGGTCGGGCGTCATGGGTATGGCGCCCGCCAGCGGATGGCCGACGTAGGTGACCGGAACGCCTTCTTTCCGGTAGATCTCTTCCTCGAAGGGGAACAGAACCAGCATGTGCGAGACCGACTCACGAATCGTGTGAATACGTTCATAACGCCACGCCCAGATCGATGGACCAACGAAATGTACGGTTGGCACACCTTTCTGCTTGAGCTGGCGTTCGAGGCGCAGATTGAAATCCGGCGCGTCGATTCCCACGAATACATCGGGTGGCGTCCGGGTATAGCGCTGTTTCATGTCGCGATATACGCCCAGCAGGCTTGGCAGCCGCTTGAGCGCATCGACATAGCCGAAGACCGAGAGCGCATTCATATTATGAAAGGTCTCAAAGCCCTGGGACTGCATGTGCGGCCCGCCGATTCCCGAGCAGATGATGGCTGGATCGCGCTGGCGGCACCCTTTGATGATACGGCCTGCGAGCAGATCGCCCGATGGCTCGCCTGCCACCATGCCGATCTGCAATGTCATGGCCGAATGATTCCTCGGCCAGTATCGGCCAGAAAGTCCAGCAGGATCTGCAGGGGGGCGTGCGCAGTGGGCACTTCTGCCTGCAGTGCTGCCAGGGCGCTGCGAGCCTCTTCCAGCGGCAGGCCGCGGCGAAAGACCAGCTTGTAGGCCTGACGCAGGGCGCTGATCTGTTCGGCGCTGAAACCGCGACGCTTGAGCCCCTCGGAATTGATGCCTACAGGCGCGCACGGGTTACCGGCCGCCAGTACAAAGGGAGGAGCATCCTGCATCAACGAACTGTTGCCGCCGATCATGCAATGAGCGCCGATGCGTGAAAACTGATGCACGCCGGTGACTCCGCCGATGATCGCCCAGTCGCCCAACCGTACATGCCCGCCCAATTGCACCGAGTTGGCGATGATGGTGTGGTCGCCAATATGACAATCGTGCGCCACGTGCACGTAGGCCTTGATCGAGTTGTCGCTGCCGATGGAGGTCTCTCCCCCATCCTGGACCGTACCCGTATTCAATGTGACAAACTCGCGAATGGTGTTTCCGTCGCCAATTGTCAAGCGGGTGGGTTCATTACGATACTTTTTGTCCTGAGGCATGCCGCCTACAGAACAAAACCGATAGAGCCGGTTGTTCTTGCCTATGGTGGTGTGTCCATCCACCACGCAGTGCGGACCGATGTCGGTGCCTTCGCCAATGGTGACATCAGGACCAATTACGCTGTATGGACCCACCGAAACACTTTCGTGCAGTCGCGCCCTGGGGTCGATCAATGCCGTCGGATGAACAATACCCGTCATTTACACACTCACTGTACGAATGGCGCACATCAGATCGGCTTCGGCAACCACGGTGTCGTCCACGTAGGCTTGGCCGCTGTACTTGCACATGGAGCGGCTCAGGCGCTTGGCCTGGACATCGATGCGCAGTTGATCGCCAGGCACCACCGGACGACGAAAGCGGGCATTATCGATTCCCACCAGGTAATAGACGGTTTTCAGACCGGCTGTGTCCTGGCCATTGCCGCCGCCCTCGAACGAGAACAACGCGGCAGCCTGCGCCATTGCTTCGGTAATCAACACGCCAGGCATGACGGGATTGCCAGGAAAATGACCTTGGAAAAAAGGTTCGTTGATCGACACGTTCTTGATCGCAACGATGCGCTTGCCCGGTTCCATTTCAATCACACGGTCGATCAGCAGCATCGGATAGCGATGCGGCAGGCGTTCCAGAATTCCCGAGATATCAAGTTGCATGGTGTTCGATTCTTGCGTTATGAGATTAAGGTAGAGGATGCCGACGCATGCGGCTGCGTGCCGAATATAAACGATATTGATTCGGCGGGCACAGGCAGCAGCAAGCCACCCTGCCCTGCCAGTGTCGTCGATACCCGGCTCTCGTGCCCGTGAGGTTCAGCCTGGTGTAACAGCCCGGATACGCTTGCGCAACTGCGACAGTTGCTGGATGACCGCGGCATTCTTTTGCCACTGTACATGCTCTGCGTAAGGATACACGCCAGTGTAGCGCCCCGGTTTGTTGATGCTGGACGTGACAGCCGTGCCACCCGAAATATGGACATCGTCGACAAGCGTCAGATGGCCGGAGAGCATGGCTGCTCCCCCGACGGTGCATCGCTGCCCTATGACCGTCGAACCGGCAATGCCCACGCAGGCAGCAATGGCAGTATGGGCCCCGATACGGACGTTGTGGGCCACCATGATCTGGTTGTCCAGTTTGACACCATCACCAATTTGCGTGCTGTCCAGTGCGCCGCGGTCTATGGTCGTGTTGGCGCCGATTTCGACGTCATCACCGACGATGACACCACCAAGCTGAGCAATCTTGAACCAGGCACCTTGCTGGCGAGGATCCGGCGCAAAACCAAATCCATCTGCACCCAGAACAGCGCCGCTATGGATGATGGCCCGCGCACCAATATGCACATCATGATAAAGGGTGACTCGAGGATGCAGCAGGCAATCCTCCCCCAGGCTGGAGCCCCTGCCGACGATACAACCTGCACCAATGACCGCTCTGGCCGCTATCGTGGCGCCCGCCTCGATCACGCAGTTCGCGCCTATGCTTGCGCTGGGGTGGACCTGCGCACCCTCGTCAACTACCGCCGAAGCGTGTATGCCCTGGGCAGCAGCGGGATGGCGCATGGCGTCGAACCAGCGTGCCAGCAAGGCATACGCCAGGTAGGGATGTTCACACACCACCCTGACGAAGGCGGGCACGCCCGAGTCGTCTGCGTCCAGGGCGCGTTCCACGTCTGGCGTGACAATGACGGCCGCAGCTCGCGTGTGTGCGAGCTGCGCCTGATAACGGGGATTGGACAGGAAAGTGATCTCAGAGGGGCCAGCATTGGCCAACGTACCAATGCCGGCAATTGCCGGCATTGGTACGTTGGCGGGGGAGACATTGCATGCCACCCCCTGCTTTGCACAAAAATCGATCAGGTCCTGAAGGCTGCGCACGCGCGCGTCGTCGAGAATGACCGGCATTTCGTGGGCTTATCGGCCAAGCGCCTGAATGACTTTTTCAGTGATGTCGATCGACGGATTCACGGTCACAGCATCTTGAACGATGATGTCGTAGTTTTCGCGTTCGGCGATCTGCTTGATTGCGTTATTGGCAGACTGAATGATGCCTTGCAGCGCTTCGTTCTGGCGAACCGAGAAATCTTCACGCAATTCACGGCCCTTGCGTTCGAAATCCTGCTGGGCAATGCTGATTTCACGTTCCTGCTTCATGCGCGCACTGTCGTTCATCGTGGCGCGATCACGTTCATATTTGGTCACCAGGCCTTGAGCGTTCTGCTGCAGACGCTGGACTTCGCCTTCACGGCGTTTGAACTCGGCATCCAGTTTGGCTTGCGCAGCCTTGGCCGGGCCCGATTCGCGCAGGATGCGCTCGGTGTTCACAAAACCGATCTTGGAGCCTTGTGCATGAGCGGGCATGGCAGCTAAAGCCCCGACTGCCAGAACCGCCGAGGCAGCACATGCACGCACTACCTTCATGGTGCGTTGCGAACTGGAAAGAAAAGAGGTACCGACTGCGAATGCCATCATGTAGAACTCACCTAGCTGAGGTAGAGATAAAGTGGGTATTGTGCCACTAATTGCCGCATGTGCAGCCCATATAGGTGATGCACGACGCGGCATTTGTTATCTAAATATAAGGATAAAGGATACTGGGGTCAAAAGCCGGTACCGATCTGGAACTGGAACGCCTGTGTATCGTCACCCGGCTTGGAATTGAGCGCCTTGCCGTAGGAGAGTTGCAGCGGGCCCAACGGGGATTGCCAGGACAAGCCGAAACCGGTCGAATACCGCCAGCCGCACGGATCGGACGCCTGGTCATTCTTGCCGCGAGTGCAGCCCAGCCCATTGCTGCCGGAAACCTGGCCCGCATCGGCAAAGACAAACCAGCGCAGGGTCCGGTCACGCGTTGCACCTGGGAACGGAAGATACAACTGCACGTTACCAACAACGCGGCGGGTACCGCCCAGGTAATCGTCGGTGCGCGGGTCACGCGGGCCCAGCGAAGCGCCCTCATATCCACGGACGGTACCGATACCGCCGGCGTATACGTTCTTGATGACCGGATAAGGTTTGCCGCCATAGCTCTTGCCGTAATCGGCCAGCCCGTTGAACGCCAGCGTGTAGGACCTGCCCAAAGGCACGTAGTACTGCTGCTGCGCGCTCAAGAGGTAATACTTCAGATCCATCGTGGACACGTCGGAGGACAGGCGCGTATACGAACCACGGGTAGGCGCCAGTGCGCTGTCGCGCGTGTCGTTGTTCCAGCCGAGGTTGAAGATGAACGCGTTGGTCGTGCGGCCGTACCTGTCGACGAAGTCCTCATACACCAGTGGCGAATTGCTGTAGGTGGTGATCTGGTTACGCTCGAACGTACCACCCAGTGTGATTCGCTGGAATTCGGTGATGGGCACGCTGAAGTTGGTGCCCAGACCGATGGCCTTGACGCGATAGTCGCCGTCGTTGTTGCGGAACGGCTCGGTCTGGCGATAGTAAAGCGAGGTCGTGCGGCTGATCCCGTCCCTGGTGAAATAGGGATTGGTGTGCGAGAGGACTGCCGAGCGGTTGCGGCTGCTGGTATTGAAGCTGAGCGTGAGATTGTCACCGCTGCCGAACACGTTGTCTTCGCT
>JAEYZR010000090.1 GCA_023427945.1 Pseudomonadota bacterium
TTGATCAACAAGGTCAGCAACACATAGCCGGGCACGGCCACGCCGATGAACTCACGGGTATCGGTCGGCACGTTGGGCTGCTCGGTCACCGCCAGCGCCAGTGCCAGAGAGACCGCGCCACGCAGCCCGCCCCACCACATCACCTTGCGGTAAGGCATGCTCACCCGGGTACCGAAACGGGTCTTGCCCAAGAGCGGCACCAGGCCAAACACCACCACAGCGCGCGCCGCCAGGGTGGTGGCAAAGACCACGCCGATGAGAAGAATGTCCGCCAGATCGGTCGCGTCCATGAGCTTGGGCACCAGCATGGCGGCGAACAGGAAAATCAACGAGTTGGCCCAGAAACCGAACTGCGCCCAGGCGCTTTCCAGGTACTCGAAGGTGGTCGGCGACATGCGCGTGCGTCCGCTGGAACCCACAGTCAAACCGGCCACCACTGTGGCTACCACCCCGGACACGCCCAGATAATGCTCGGAAATGAAAAAGCTGAGATAGGCCAGCGTGAGGGTGAGCGTGATTTCCGCCGTAGGCCAGCCACGCAGCCATACGAAAAGAAAGCACACCACCCGCCCCATGATGAAGCCCACCAGGCCGCCACCCAGGAAGTGGACGGCGAATTCGCTGACGACGTTGCCCACGGAAAGGTCGGCACCCGTGGTGATGACCGCCAGAAGCACCGCATACAGCGCAATGGATGCCGCGTCGTTGAACAGCGCCTCGCCTTCGACCAGGGTGGTCAACCGCTTGGGCGCCCCCACCTCGCGGAAAATACCGACCACCGCAGCCGGGTCCGTGGTAGCCACGATGGCGCCGAGCAGCAGGCAGGCCACCAGCCCGTAGTCGGACACGGCATCAAGGGCAAAGCCCACCACCATTGTCGAGACGACCACCGCCACCACTGCCATCATCAGAATGGGGCCGATGTCCTCGATCAGTCTGCGCACGTTCATGGCCAGCGCAGTCTCGAACAGCAGCACCGGCAGGAACACCATCAGGAAGGTCTCCGACGAGATCTCGAAGGTTTCCAGCGAGTCCAGGAAGGCGCCCACCACGGGTGGCGCCCAGCCATGCAGATGAACCACGACACCCAGCAGGCAACCCACGATAGCCAGGAGCACCGAATAAGGCAATTTCAGGCGGCCGGCCAGCGGCGGCATGAAGCAGACCAGGGTGAGCAGACATGCCAGACCGAAAACGAGAAAGCCTACATTCATTGACTACCCAGTCGAAAACAGGTTCATGGAAGGGCTACCGGGACGGATAGCATAGCGAATTTAGCTGACGGTTCCATGAGCGTGTTGCAATTGGTTTGCCGGGCCACCTGGTGTTACTGTTGCGCCATATGACGTCCCAAACCGCCAATGAGTCCGCCCCCACCGATGCACCACTACTGCTGGTGCAGTTGTCGGACTGCCACCTGCTGGCCGATCCTGCAGGCACCAAACGCGAAGTCCCTGTCCTGGACAACCTCAAACGCGTGATTGCCCACATCGGTGCCACGACCACGCCCGACGTCCTGCTGGTCACCGGGGACATTGCCCACGACGGCAGCGCCGCCGCCTACGGCCATTTCAGACAGGCCCTGGCGAGCGTGAACTGTGCCCTGCGGGTTCTACCCGGCAACCGGGACCAGCCCGCCACCATGCAAGAGACTCTGGGCGACTGGTGCGACCCTGTTCTGGATCTCGGTGAACATTGGCGGGTGGTGATGCTGGACTCGACCGTGCCCCAGGCACGCCATGGCCACCTGAGCGGTCAACAATTCGCCCTGCTGGACGAGGCGGTCGCCACGGCCGGCGAGCGCCACATACTGGTGGCCATGCACCACAACCCGGTCGTGGACATGGGTGACAGCCTGGACACCGCCATGCTGGGCAACGCTCGCATCCTGCTGACGCACATGACCGCCTGGCCCCAGGCCAGGGTGCTTCTGTGGGGGCATATTCACCGTGCCTACGACTGCCGGGTGGACAGCATGCGTCTGCTGGCGGCGCCGGCGACGAGCTTCCAGTACACCGTGCGCGACGGTGCCTACGAAATCGATCCCATCGACCCCGGCTATCGCTGGATCAAGCTGTACAGCGACGGATCGATCGCAACTGGCGTGCGCCGCGTGTCGATGCAAGGCTGAATCCCCCTCGCAGGCATAAAAAATGGGGCACCCTGGAAGGGGCCCCATAAAAACCCCGTCTCAAGGGAGGGGAAAGAGAGGAGAAGCCGAGACGGAGCGAGGAATACCGCAATGGAAGATGATCAACTGCGGCATCCATAGTGATTAGTCAGCACTTGTTTGAGTAAGTTCACCAAACGCTGCGAGCCGGGTGTAATAAAGCGTCAACGAAGAAAATGTCCTGGGGCGCCGCCCAAGCATCTGATAGACAAGACTTTTTTCAGAAACAAAAACGCCTTGCCGCAATTGCAGACAAGGCGCTCAAGGATTTTCTCCATACTGTGCGCACATGCGCAACAGCGGTTACGTCATCAGGCAGCCCCGGTCTTCAAGCTGCTGCCAGAGCGGTACGCATTTTCTTCATCGCTGCCACTTCGATCTGGCGGATACGCTCGGCAGACACGCCGAACTCGTCGGCAAGCTCATGCAGCGTCATGCCACCGTCGTCCTGCAGCCAGCGCGCCTGCACGATGCGCCGCGAGCGCGGATCCAGTGCGTCGATGGCACTGGTGAGGCCGGTGTCATGCAAGGCATCTTTTTCGCGGCGCTCCAAGACATGCGAGGGCTCTTCCCGACCGTTGTCGGACAGATAGGAGATGGGGGCGTACGACTCATCGTCGTCGTCCTGATTTTCCATCGCCAGATCGCGACCGGTCATGCGCACTTCCATTTCGCTGACGTCGGCATGCCGCACGTTCAACTCCCGGGCGATGTGGTCGACCTGCTCGGTATCCAGTGTCTGACCATCGGCACGCATGCTTCGCAGATTGAAGAACAGTTTGCGCTGTGCCTTGGTCGTGGCGACTTTCACCATGCGCCAGTTGCGGATGATGAACTCATGGATTTCCGCCTTGATCCAGTGCACCGCAAAAGAGACCAGACGAACACCGCGCTCGGGATCGAAACGCTTGACGGCCTTCATCAGACCGACGTTGCCTTCCTGAATGAGGTCGGCGTGAGGCAGGCCGTAGCCCAGGTACTGACGCGAAACCGAAACCACCAGGCGCAGATGGGACAGAACGAGTTCACGGGCAGCCGACACATCGTCATGGTCGCGCAGGCGGCGGCCAAGCGCCGTCTCTTGCTCGGGCGACAGCACGGGCAGGCGGTTGACTGCAGAGATATAGGCGTCGATCGTTCCGAGTGCGCCCGGATTGGCAATGGCCATCGTCAGGGCGTTTCCCGGAACAGCCAAGGCATTCTGGGTTTGATTCATGGAAAGGCCTCCAGGAACGATCACATTCATATGGGTAATTTTAGCACTCGTGTAATGGGAGTGCCAATTCGACGGGCGAGGCGTCCAATAGTTCCCTTGCCGGGTTCACCAGCCCAGTTCTTTCAGGCGGGCGGCCGTGCGCTCGTCATCAGGGCGCACGAAGAGCGCACCGCGCGGGTCAACATACACCCGGTAGCGGGCGCTGTCGAACATCGGCATGTAGGCCCCGCTGCCGAACACCACGTCGACAAACGGCAGCCAGTTCGGGAAGCGCCGTTTCAGGTAAGCCAGGTCGGGCACGTCCCAGTCGTCCAGAGCATGCGCCGAACGCTGCGCGGTGCGCTCTTGCGCGACGTCTTCATAACGCCCGGACAGACGATCCAGCCGGTAGAGCGGCGGAACACCGGCCATCAGCGCCGGCAGGCGCCAGCGCACGATGCGCGCATCGATCTGCCACTGGTCACCCATGAGGACGTAGTCGCGCGTGCCCTGCTTGGGTGTGCTGGCCGTTGCCGTGAACTGCTGCGGAGCCGTCTGGCGCAACTCGATCTGGGCCACGGGCATATCGGTGGTCAGACGCAGGAACTGGAAAACCGACAACGCCAGCAACGTCGTGACGCCCGCCAGCGCAAGCACCAACAGACCGATCAGGCGGCGCACCGGGCGCACGCGAAAGCGCTTGCGACCCTGCGCATCGCGCGGCCCGCCCCGCCCCAGAAACAGCTTCGCGCCCAGGACGAGCAAGACCAGGGCCGCCAGACCAACCCAGATGAAGGGCGCCATGCCTTGAATCACTCGTGACTCCAAAAAGTTCGACCGGGAACCGGGAGCTCAGTATACGGTTGCCCGCTAGCCGACTAGTTGTTGCGCATGAAAGCGGATGTGATCGTCGATGAAGCTGGAGATGAAGTAGTAGCCGTGGTCGAAGCCCTCATGACGCCGCAATTTCAGGGGTTGCCCCGCCACCTGGCAGGCCTGCTCGAATACGTCGGGATACAACTGCTCGGCCAGAAAGTTGTCGGCCAGCCCCTGATCGATCAGTATGCCCCCGGGAAATGGGCGCTTGGCCTCACGCATGAGCGCCGATGCATCCCACTGCGCCCAGGCGGCGGGGTCCTGCCCCAGGTAGCCTGCAAACGCTTTCTTGCCCCACGGGCACTGCAACGGCGCCGCGATGGGGGCAAAGGCCGAGACAGAGCGGTACTTGTCCGGATTGCGCAAGGCCAGCACGAGGGCCCCGTGACCGCCCATCGAATGGCCAAAAACACCTATCTTGTCGCGATCTGCGCCCAACGTGTCGATAACCAGTGAGTGGAGTTCATCAGTGATGTAGCTGTACATGCGGTAGTGATCACGCCAGCCCGGCTCGGTGGCGTCCACATAAAAGCCGGCTCCAGTACCGAAATCCCAGGCATCGTCTTCTCCCGCCACGCCCGCCCCGCGAGGGCTGGTGTCCGGCGCGATCAGCATCATGCCCAGCTCGCTGGCCAGGCGCTGCGCGCCGGCCTTGATCGGAAAGGTCTCTTCGGTGCAGGTCAGACCTGCCAGATAAAACAGGGTGGGTACGGCCCCATTCTTCGCCGCATCAGGGACGTAGGCGGCGAACTTCATGGGCAGCCCGATGGCACTTGACTGATGGCGATAGAAACGCTGCCATCCACCCTGACAGCGATGCTGCGCAAGCAGTTCCAGTCCTGGAATCGAAAGTGCGGTCGTCATTTGGGCTCCGAAGGGCGTGCGTTTGCCATGAAAGCGGGCAAATATCGAAACACACGCCTGTTTGTATGAATTGGTCATCTTGTAAGGCCAGCCCAATGGTAACCTGCCAGATCGCTTGCGACGTCCGTATCCCCTGACAAGAGGACGCCCCATCATGGCCCGCTTACCTCGCCTGTATGCACCGGGCCTGCCCCAACTGGTGCAGGCAAGCTTTGCTGCGCCGCTGGCAGCCCCATCTCAAGCCGTTCCTGCAGACATTCTCAATCAGCTCGGCGCATGGCTGGGCGAATGCGCGCAACGCCAACGTGTTGCCGTGCATGGCTGGCTGCTGGCTACCGATCAAGTGCTGCTGCTGGCCACCCCTCAGGACGAAGAAGGCCTGCCCCGCCTGATGCAGACCCTGGGCAGAAACCTGGCCGCACGCCTGCGCAATGGCAGGGTGTTTGCAGGACGCTACCGTTCAGCCCTGGTCGAACCCGGGGCCTGGGTCCTGCCGGCACTGATCTGGCTGGAATCGGCGCCGCAGCGCGCACAACACCCGCACGACCCTGAACGCTGGCCCTGGTCATCGGCCGCCATACACACGGGCGCGTTGCCCGCTGGCGCAGCGTGGTTATCGGACCACAAAGATTATTGGAACTGTGGCAACACCCCCTTCGACCGGCAAGCCAATTACCGTCGCCTGCTGACCGAAGGGCTGTCGCGCCGCGAACAGGAACAGATCAGCCAGGCCGTCACAGGCCAATGGGCGTTGGGCTCGCCTGCTTTTCTGGCCAGTCTGGACCAGACCGCCAACCGGCGCGTCGCGCCGGGCAAGCGCGGGCGCCCCAAAAAGGCTGTGCAAGCCGTTCAGCAAGACCAGGGGGCTGAAAGACCGCAGCGCCCGGCCGACTCGCAGGCCAAGCCTTCGTAAACTACGCACGCCACTATGCGTCCCTAATTATTTACCGGGCAAATCAGTGGGCATTTAATTAGGGACGTACCCCGTTTTTTATTCTTGCGCCCTTCTTGCGGCGGCGTTATCGTTCGCTCCTTGCACTGCAACAAACGGTTGCTGTGCGCGAACCCATCGCTGAACCTGCGAGGACGCCATGCCCAACATCACCAAGACAGAATCCTGTAGCACCGTTGCTGAAACGCCTATCGATGCCACTCGCATCGGCCTTTCACGCACGGCCATTCCAGAATCGCAGGGGCTGTACACCCCGACCAACGAACACGATGCCTGTGGCGTCGGTTTCGTGGCCCACATCAAAGGGCGCAAGAATCACGCGATCATTCAGCAAGGCCTGAAGATCCTGGAAAACCTGGATCACCGGGGTGCGGTGGGGGCCGACAAGCTGATGGGCGACGGTGCCGGGATTCTGATCCAGATTCCCGATGCGCTCTATCGCGAAGACATGGCCTTGCAGAACGTGACGCTCCCCCCGCCGGGCGAGTACGGGGTGGCCATGATGTTCCTGCCCAAGGAAACCGCCTCTCGCCTGGCCTGCGAACAGGAGCTCGAACGCGCCGTACGTGCCGAGGGCCAGGTCGTGCTGGGCTGGCGTGATGTCCCGGTGGATCGTGACATGCCCATGTCGCCCACCGTGCGCGACTACGAACCGGTGATTCGCCAATTGTTCATTGGTCGTGGCGCCAACGTGATGGTGCCCGATGCCCTGGAGCGCAAACTGTACGTGATTCGCAAGACCGCGAGCCACGCCATCCAGAACATGAAACTGGCCCACGGCAAGGAATATTTCGTTCCGTCGGCCTCGGTGCGCACCGTGGTCTACAAGGGCCTGCTGCTGGCCGACCAGGTGGGCCGCTACTACCGCGACCTGGCCGACACACGCGCCGTATCGGCCCTGGCGCTGGTTCACCAACGCTTCTCGACCAACACGTTCCCCGCCTGGCCCCTGGCTCACCCTTACCGCATGATCGCCCACAACGGCGAAATCAACACGGTGAAAGGCAACTTCAACTGGTTGCGTGCCCGCGAAGGCATGATGGAATCGGCCGTACTGGGCGACGACCTGAAGAAGCTCTACCCGATCGTGTACGAAGGCCAGTCCGATACGGCAACGTTCGACAACTGCCTCGAACTGCTGGTCAACTCCGGCTATTCCCTGGCTCACGCCATGATGATGATGATCCCGGAAGCCTGGGAGCAGCATGATCAGATGGAGCCCAGCCGCCGTGCATTCTACGAATATCACGCCGCCATGATGGAGCCGTGGGACGGCCCCGCAGCTGTCGCCTTCACCGATGGCCGGCAGATCGGCGCCACGCTGGATCGCAACGGCCTGCGCCCTGCCCGCTACCTGATCACCGACGACGACATGGTCATCATGGCCTCCGAAGCCGGCACCCTCTCGGTGCCCGAGAACCGGATCGTCAATAAATGGCGCCTGCAGCCGGGCAAGATGTTCCTGATCGACCTGGAACAGGGTCGCATCATCGAGGACGCGGAAATCAAGTCGCAGCTCTCGAACAGCCGCCCCTACAGCCAGTGGATCGAACGGCTGCGCATCAAGCTCGAAAGCCTGTCGGCACCCACCTCACCGGCGCCGGACAAGACCGATTCGTCGGTGTCGCTGCTCGATCGCCAGCAGGCGTTCGGATGGACGCAGGAAGACTACAAGTTCGTGCTCGAGCCGATGGCTCAGTCGGGCGAGGAAGTGATCGGCTCGATGGGCAACGATGCGCCGCTGGCCGTACTGTCGAACCGCCCCAAGCCGTTCTATAACTACTTCCGCCAGATGTTCGCCCAGGTCACCAACCCGCCGATCGACCCGATCCGCGAACAGATGGTGATGTCGCTGGTGTCGTTCGTCGGACCGAAACCCAACCTGCTGGACATCAACAACGTGAACCCGCCGCTGCGCCTGGAAGTGGCGCAGCCGGTGCTGGACTTTGCCGCGATGGCGCAGATCCGCGACATCGAGCAGGTCACCAGCTACAAGTTCCGCAGCTACGAACTGGACATCACCTATCCCGCGGCCTGGGGCTCGGAAGGCATCGAGGCGCATGTGGCGGCATTGTGCGCCCGTGCGGTGGACGTCGTGCGCAGCGGCTACAACATCCTCATCGTGTCCGACCGTCTGGTGGACAGCGAACGTGTGGCCATTCCCGCGCTGCTCGCGACGTCGGCTGTGCACCAGCACCTGATCCGCGCAGGCCTGCGTACCGCTACCGGCCTGGTCGTGGAAACCGGGTCGGCACGCGAAGTGCACCATTTCGCGCTGCTGGGCGGCTACGGCGCCGAAGCGATCCACCCCTACCTGGCACTGCAATCGCTGCGCCAGATGCCCGAACCGGGCAAGGCGATCAAGAACTACATCAAGGCAGTCGGCAAGGGGCTGAACAAGGTCATGTCCAAGATGGGCATCTCGACCTACATGTCCTACACAGGCGCCCAGATTTTCGAAGCCGTGGGTCTGCACAGTGCGCTGGTGAACCAGTACTTCACAGGCACGCCGTCCAACATCCAGGGCATCAACATCTTCCAGGTCGCCGAGGAGGCACTGCGCCACCATCGTGCCGCCTTCAGCAACGATCCGGTCCTGGCCAACGACCTGGACGCCGGAGGCGAGTATGCCTGGCGTGTGCGTGGCGAAGAACATATGTGGACGCCGGACTCCATCGCCAAGTTGCAGCACGCGACGCGTTCGGACAACTACCGCACCTATAAAGAGTACGCCCAGATCATCAACGACCAGAGCCGTCGCCACATGACGCTGCGCGGCCTGTTCGAGTTCAAGGTCGACCCCGCCCGCGCCATCAGCCTGGACGAAGTGGAATCGGCCAAGGAAATCGTCAAGCGGTTCGCCACCGGCGCCATGTCGCTGGGTTCGATCTCCACCGAGGCGCACTCGGTGCTGGCCGTGGCCATGAACCGGATCGGCGGCAAATCCAATACGGGCGAAGGCGGCGAAGACGAGCTGCGCTATCGTAAAGAGCTGCGTAACGGCGGTGCCAGCGGCATCAACGATGGCGACACGCTGGCCTCCATCCTGGGCTCTGATCGCATCGAAGCCGACGTGCCGCTCAAGGCGGGCGACTCGCTGCGCTCCAAGATCAAGCAGGTGGCCTCGGGTCGCTTCGGCGTATCGGCGGAATACCTCGCCAGCGCCGACCAGATCCAGATCAAGATGGCACAAGGCGCCAAACCTGGCGAAGGCGGCCAGCTGCCCGGCCACAAAGTCACCGACTACATTGCAAAGCTGCGCTATTCGGTGCCGGGCGTGGGGTTGATTTCGCCCCCGCCGCACCATGCCATCTACTCGATCGAAGATCTGGCACAACTCATTCACGACCTGAAAAACGTGAATTCGCGCGCCAGCATCTCGGTCAAGCTCGTCTCCGAAGTCGGCGTCGGGACGGTGGCTGCGGGTGTCGCCAAGGCCAAGGCCGATCACGTCGTGATCGCCGGCCACGACGGCGGCACGGGCGCATCGCCCGTCTCTTCGATCAAGCACGTGGGCACGCCCTGGGAACTGGGGCTGGCCGAAACACAACAGACGCTGGTGCTCAACCGTCTGAGCAGCCGTATCCGTGTGCAGGCCGATGGCCAGATGAAGACCGGGCGTGACGTCGTGATCGGTGCCCTGCTGGGTGCCGACGAATTCGGTTTCGCCACGGCCCCGCTGGTCGTCGAAGGCTGCATCATGATGCGCAAGTGCCATCTGAACACCTGCCCGGTGGGCGTGGCCACGCAGGACCCTGTCCTGCGCAAGAAATTCCAGGGCAAGCCCGAGCACGTGGTGAACTTTTTCTTCTTCATCGCCGAAGAAGTCCGGGAAATCATGGCCCAGCTGGGCATCCGCAAGTTCGAGGAACTGATCGGCCGCGCCGATCTGCTCGATACCCGCAGCGGCCTGGACCACTGGAAGGCAATGGGGCTGGACTTCACGCGGGTGTTCCATCAGCCCGCCTGCGACACCCCGGTCTACCAGGTCGAAGACCAGGACCACGGCCTGTCCAACGCCCTGGACCTGCAATTGATCGAACGCAGCAAACCCGCGCTGGAACGCGGCGAAAAAGTGTCTTTCATCACGCCGGTCCGTAACCGCAACCGCACCATAGGCGCCATGCTGTCCGGCGCCGTGGCCCTGCGGTACGGCCACGAAGGCCTGCCTGACGACACGATCCACATCCAGTGCAACGGTACGGCCGGACAGAGCTTTGGCGCATTCCTGGCGCACGGCATCACGCTGGATCTGGTGGGCGAAGGCAACGACTACGTCGGCAAAGGACTCTCGGGTGGCCGGATCATCGTGCGCTCGCCGAACGATTTCCGCGGGTACGGCCCGGATCACATCATTGCGGGCAACACCGTGCTGTACGGCGCCCTGGCAGGGGAAGCCTACTTCAACGGCGTGGCGGGCGAACGGTTTGCCGTGCGCAACTCCGGCGCCGCCACCGTCGTGGAAGGCACGGGCGATCATGGCTGCGAATACATGACGGGTGGCACGGTGGTCGTACTGGGTGACACCGGCCGCAACTTCGCTGCCGGTATGTCCGGTGGCGTGGCCTATGTCTGGGACCCGCAGCACAAGATGCGTCATAACTGCAACCTGGCAATGGTCGAAATCGAATCGATTGCGGCCCACGCCGACCAGGTTGCCGAGGATGCGCTCGAAAGCTGGCACAGCGCACAGCGCGGTGGCGAACGCGAGACCGACGAAAGCATCCTGCGCCGACTGGTCGAAGACCACTTCCGCTACACCGGCAGCTTCCGCGCCCGCGACATTCTGGGCGACTGGGAGGCCTCGCGTGGGAAATTCGTGAAAATCATGCCGGTGGAATATCGCCGTGCGCTGGGTGAAATGTGGCGTGCAGCCAATCCCGAACAGTTGGCTGCCTGAGGACGATAGATCATGGGAAAAATTACTGGTTTCATGGAATTCCATCGCCTGAAAGAGGCTTCGGAACCGCCTGCCAAACGCCTGAAGAACTGGCGCGAATTCGTTTTGCACCTGACCGACGAACAGTCCAAGCAGCAGGCCGCCCGCTGCATGGATTGCGGCATCCCTTTCTGCAACAACGGCTGCCCGGTCAACAACATCATTCCTGACTGGAACGATCTGGTCTATCGCCAGCAATGGCGTCGTGCGCTGGACGTGCTGCACTCGACCAACAACTTCCCGGAGTTCACCGGACGTATCTGTCCGGCGCCCTGCGAGGCGGCCTGTACGTTGAACATCAACGACGACGCCGTGGGCATCAAGTCGATCGAGCACGCCATCATCGACAAGGGCTGGGAAGAAAACTGGGTGACGCCGCAGCCCCCCACGCGCAAGACTGGCAAGAAAGTCGCCGTAGTGGGATCGGGCCCGGCCGGACTGGCCTGCGCCCAACAACTGGCGCGTGCCGCACAGGCCGCCAATTTGTACCAAAACAGCGACCGTATCGGTGGTTTGCTGCGCTATGGCATTCCGGACTTCAAACTCGAAAAAACCCAGATCGACCGCCGGATCAATCAGATGGAAGCCGAAGGTGTGGAATTCGCGCCCTCGACCTACATCGGCCAGCCCGAAGACGATGCAGCCAACGGCCTGACCGTACGCACGCCCGACTCGCTGATCCACGAATTCGACGCCGTGGTCATGTCAGGCGGCTCGGAGACGCCGCGCGACCTGCCGGTGCCGGGCCGCGAACTCGATGGCGTGTATTTCGCCATGGATTTTCTGCGCCAGCAGAACAAAGTAGTGGCCGGCGACCGCCTGCCCGAGCAGACCCTGGCCAAGGGCAAGCACGTCGTGGTGATCGGCGGCGGCGATACGGGCTCGGATTGCGTGGGCACCAGCAACCGGCAGGGCGCGGCCTCGGTCATTCAGTTCGAACTCATGCCCCAGCCTCCCGAAACCGAAAACCGGCCCATGACCTGGCCCTACTGGCCGGCGAAATTGCGCACGTCCTCGTCGCACGAAGAAGGCTGCGATCGGGACTGGGCGGTGACAACGAAGTCCCTGCAAGGGGCCAACGGCAAAGTCGAGAAGCTGGTGGCCGCTCGCGTCGAGTGGATCAAGGACGAGGCCACGGGCCAGATGAAAATGCAGGAGATCGAGGGTTCGGAATTCGAACTGAAGGCCGATCTCGTGCTGCTGGCCATGGGTTTCGTGCATCCTCTGGCGTCCGTGCTGAAATCGTTCAACGTCGATGCCGATGCGCGCGGCAACGTACGCGCCAATACCGACGACTACCGCACTAATGTCGACAAGGTGTTTGCTGCCGGCGACATGCGCCGCGGGCAGTCCCTGGTTGTCTGGGCCATCCGCGAAGGGCGCCAGTGCGCACGCTCCGTGGACGAGTACCTGATGGGCACCAGCGAACTGCCGCGCTGAGCCTGCTACACTAGGCCAGACCCGGTTCCCGGGCGCTTTTCTTGAGGCGTCCGGGCTTTCCTTTTCTGCGCCTATGACACCTGTATCCCCTGCCGAAACTGTGTTGCACTTCGACCAAGTATCCCTTGGCTACGGAGATTTCACTGTGCTGCGTGACGTATCGATGTCGGTAAAAGCCGGCCAGGTCGTTGCCGTCATGGGCGGTTCCGGCTCGGGCAAGACCACCATGCTGCGTGCGGCCACCGGGCAAATGACCGCCCAGTCAGGCAACGTGCACGTTTTTGGCGTAAACCTGAACCAGGTGTCGCGCCAGAAACTGGAAGGGTTGCGAAAGCGGATGGGCGTCCTGTTTCAACAGGGCGCATTGTTTACCGATCTGAATGT
>JAEYZR010000129.1 GCA_023427945.1 Pseudomonadota bacterium
ACCTTCGAGGCGCGCAGCAAGGCCATAGGCGCCGTCCGTCAGTTCATGCTGGACGCCGATTTCGTCGAGGTGGAAACACCCATGCTGCACCCCATCCCCGGCGGTGCTGCAGCCAAGCCGTTCACCACCCATCACAACGCGCTGGACATGCAGATGTACCTGCGTATCGCGCCCGAGCTTTATCTGAAGCGCCTGATCGTGGGCGGGTTTGATCGCGTGTTCGAAATCAATCGGAACTTCCGCAACGAAGGCGTCAGCACGCGGCACAACCCCGAATTCACCATGATGGAGTTCTATGCGGCCTATGCCGACTACAACTGGCTCATGGACTTCACCGAATCCGTGCTGCGCCAGGCTTCCGTCTCGGCCTGCGGCTCAGCCGTGCTGCAGTATCAGGGCCAGACCGTCGACCTGTCCAAGCCCTTCGAACGCCTGACCATCTGTGGCGCCATCCTCAAGTACGCGCCCCAGTACACCCAGGCACAACTGGACGACATCGAGTTCGTACGTGCAGAGCTGAAGAAGCTGGGTGTCCATGTGACCGGCCCCGTGCTGTCACGCGCTGGCCTGGGCGCCCTGCAGCTCGCCTTGTTCGAGGAAACGGCAGAATCGAAGCTGTGGGATCCCACCTACATCATCGACTACCCGGCCGAGGTGTCGCCACTGGCCCGTGCTTCCGACACGCGTGAAGGCATCACCGAACGCTTTGAGCTGTTCATCACCGGCCGGGAAATTGCCAATGGGTTTTCGGAGCTGAACGACCCCGAGGACCAGGCCGACCGCTTCCGCGCGCAGGTCCAGGCCAAGGACGCCGGCGACGAAGAAGCCATGTTCTACGATGCCGATTACATACGCGCACTCGAATACGGCATGCCCCCAACGGGCGGTTGCGGCATCGGCATCGACCGCCTGATCATGCTGCTGACCGACAGCCCCACCATCCGCGACGTCATCCTCTTTCCTCACCTGCGCCGCGAAGACTGAAGCGCAGCAAAAACGAATCAAGGCACCCAGGTGCCTTGATTTTTTTCTGCTGTGCTGCCGCTTCAACGCCCGCACGACCCGATGTTTCGTCATGCAGAGCTTCGCCGCATAGCGCCTATGATGCCCTTTGCGTCAGCATCTGAAAACCCTGGAGCAATGCATCGGCCCTGCGGCAAGCCGCCATGCAGGACACGCGACGTGTCAGTCGGCCTCGTCGATCCAGGCCTGCTGAATCGCTTCGAGAATACGCTCCCCGCAGCGCTCAGGCGCATCATCGAACTCGGGCAGCGCCATCACCCAGTCACGCAGTTGCGTGAACCGCACCGTGGCGGGATCGACGTCGGGATGGGTATCCAGCAGCGCCTGGGCAATATCCAGGGAATCGACCCATTTCATCAGTGGTTCTCCTTGGCATGATTGATGGTGTAGCGAGGGATTTCGACCACGATATCGACATTGCTGATCTTCGCCTGACAGGAAAGACGCGACGACGGAGTCAAGCCCCACGCCTTGTCCAGCAGATCCTCCTCGGCATCGCTGGCCTCTTCCAGCGAGTTATAGCCCTCTTTGACCACGACGTGGCAGGTCGTGCAGGCACAGGACAACTCACACGCGTGTTCCAGTTCGACGTCATGGTCGAGCATCACGCGGCAGATGGACACGCCCACGGGCGCGTCCTCGATCACTCGCCCTTCCGGGCAAACATCAGGGTGGGGAAGAATAGTCAGTTTTGGCATGGCAATCAGGTAATGTCGTTAAGCTTGCGGCCTGCGAGCGCGGCACGTATGCCTCGGTCCATCCGGCGCGCGGCAAATTCTTCGGTGGCGGCCGAGAGAGCCTCGGTGGCCTCGCGAACCGTAGTGTCGTCCTGCGACGACTGGGCCGCCTCGCATGCCGCCAGACGGTCATCTACAGTGCTGCGTTCCTGCGCATCGAGCAGATCACCGTCGGCCGCCAGCGCAGCACGCACCGAAAGCACCAACTGGTGCGCTTCGACCTGCTGCTCTCGCAGCATTCGTGCCCTGGCATCGCTGTCGGCCTGCGACACGCCGTCGGCAAGCATCTGCGCCACCTCGTCGTCGCTCAGGCCATACGATGGTTTGACCGTCACTGAGGCCTCGACCCCGGTGCTCTGCTCGCGGGCCACCACGCTCAACAACCCGTCCGCATCGACCTGGAAGGTCACACGAATGCGGGCAGAACCGGCCACCAGCGCAGGAATGCCCTTCAGTTCGAACCGTGCCAGGGAACGGCAGTCGCTCACCAGATCGCGTTCGCCCTGCAGGACGTGAATGCTCATCGCAGTCTGGCCATCCTTGAACGTCGTGAATTCCTGGGCACGTGCCACGGGAATGGTGCTGTTGCGCGGAATGATCCGCTCGACCAGCCCTCCCATGGTCTCCAGCCCCAGCGAGAGCGGAGTCACATCCAGCAGGAGCCAGTCCTCGCCAGGCGCCCGGTTGCCCGCCAGCAGATTCGCCTGCAGCGCGGCACCCAAGGCGACGACCTCGTCAGGATTGAGCTCACGCAACGGCGGCGAGCCAAAGGCCTGCTGCACAGCCGCCTGAACGACAGGCATGCGCGTCGCCCCGCCCACCAGCACGACCCCTTTGATTTCGTCAGCGCGCAACCCTGCATCGCGCAGGGCATCGCGGGCCCGCGAAATCGTGCGTGCCACCAGCGATTGCGTCCAACGCTCGAACTGCTCGCGAGCGATGACTTCGTCAATCACCTGCCCCGATGCCAGCGCAACCTTGAATGGCGCCTCCTGCCCATCGGTAAGCGCCTCGCGCGTGACCCGGGCGGCAACCAGCAGGTTACGGCGATCCTGGGCCGGCAACTGGGCGTAGGTCAACGCATGCTTATGGCAGATCGCCTGCACCATCGCGTCGTCGAAATCGTCCCCACCCAGCGCGGTGTCGCCACCGGTCGCAATGACCTCGAACACACCTTGCGTCAGACGCAGGATGGAGACGTCGAACGTGCCGCCGCCAAGATCGTAGACCGCATACACGCCCTCGGCCTGCTGATCCAGGCCGTAGGCAATGGCTGCAGCCGTGGGCTCATTGAGCAGACGCAGCACATTGAGCCCCGCCAGACGAGCCGCATCGCGCGTAGCCTGCCTCTGGGCATCATCAAAGTAGGCAGGCACGGTGATTACCGCTCCCACCAGTTCATCACCCAGCACAGCCTCGGCACGCTCACGCAGCGCCTGCAGGACCTTGGCAGAAACCTCGACCGGACTGAAATCACCCTGGACAGTGCGCAGGCGCACCATCCCAGGGGCATCCACGAAATCGTAGGGCGCATGCTGCTCACGCGCCTCATCGTATGAACGCCCCATGAAACGCTTGATCGACACCAGCGTGTTGGCCGCGTCGCTCGAATGGTGGGCCAAAGCGGCGCGTCCAACGCTCACCTCGCCTGCCGCACCAAAGTGAACCGCAGACGGCAACAGGCCTTCGCCCGACGCGTCGGTGAGGATTTCGGGGACACTGCTGCGTACCGCGGCAACCAACGAATGCGTGGTCCCCAGGTCTATGCCTACTGCGAGCCTGCGCTCGTGGGGAGCCGGCGACTCACCGGGTTCGGAAATTTGCAAAAGGGCCATAAAAGTATTCGAAAGTGCGTGGCCCGGGAAAAGTCAGGCGGGCGGACGAGCGTGGGACAGGCTCTGCGCCATCT